>JANQPJ010000156.1 GCA_028289525.1 Pirellulales bacterium | reverse complement strand
GGCCCACCGCGACGGCCACGCCAAATGTCGCACGCGTCGAGCAAAACCTTGTCGGTCGCCTCGGCTGGATGGATGGGAGGCACTTCAGGCATCGCTTTGACCGCCGTCGAAAAGGGGGCTTAGGCAAAGCCAAGATTGGTAGAAAACCGTTGAATCGAAGCCAGTCTAGAGGTTTCTTGAATTTGCCGCCAGCACCGATTTTGGTGGAGTGCAGTAACAGATTGTGGTCGTACCATAGGATTTTCTCGTTCCTAAGCTCTGCTTGGGAACGCTCTGTTTTTGAAGCTCTGCTTCCTTGACGCCTCGAGAAGCGTTTGTTCCTGATCGGAGACCCCATCCAAAAAGCCTTGGAAGCAGAGCTTCCTTCTGAAAAGTTCCCAAGCAGAGCTTGGGAAGCAGTTTAAAAACAGCGGTCGGTGACCAAAGCGTGAAACAGACAAAATTGCGTGTTTCGCGCTTTGGCCACCGGCCGCTACTCCAACATCGGATTATCACGACCGCGCCGGTCTCGCCTGTGGCGCCAAGTTTCTCGGCCACTGCCGGCCATGCGGTTTGTATCGCACAATGGGGCAGGCGTCGCAAATCGTGAGCGGTCGTTACGATCGTTGCAGTAGGCAGCCGAATGCGCCGGCCCTAACGGATTAGCCAATTGCACGCCACGCATCGCGGACGGTTTATGTCAGGTATTCGCCTTCTACGAAGTTGGGCTCTCATCATGGTTCTGTCATCTATCCGTGCCGGTCGTCCGTGGTTAAGTCTGTTGGGCTGGATGTGACGATGCCCAATATTGACAGGCAAGAACAACGCGCGGAGACGAACGTTGGCTTGTCGCACGCACGAACAGTTTCACGTTGCATTGAAAATCAGTGCGGCGTGTGAATGGAAGCCCCACGAACACCAACGGATTGGAGTGTTGACATGAAGGTCCGCCTGCACTTCGTCGCTATTGCGATGGCGACTTCTCTGTTGTCCAACGTCGAGTTGGCCGGTCAAGATGAGCCCCAGGCTGCACCAGAGGTCGTGCGAACAATGCCTGGCACACTGAGCAGCACCACGATGTTTGCCCGGTCGCCAAACGATCCCACGGGCTATGATAGTTGGGAAGTGTGGCAAGGCCATGGCTGTCGCGGCCAAACGGCTTGTCAGCAAGGCGCCAGTTGGCGATGCCGGTGCAACTTGTTCCACTGGTTGATGCCGTGGAACGCTCCCTCGACCTCACACGCACCGTGTGACGATTGTCATGCCCAGGCCCCGCAGCCGGCGGCCAAACTGCCGCCGCTTGCCGAGCCAGAGCTTGAGCACGAGGTTGAACACGAGTTGGAAGAAGAGATGGGCCCGAAGTTGCCGGTCAATCCAATCCCGCAAGCAAGGCGCTGGTTGCAACAGGTTTCCCGGCCGGTCTATTTGCTTCGCCCTCGGGAAGAGACCCCGGCGCGTCGTGTTTCCAAGGTAGACCGTTTGCAACCGACGCCGGCGTCTGCTTCGTCGGCCGCCATTGTGTTGAAGCCGGTGAACAAAACAACCCTGAAGCAGTCGACTGTGCCCGAAAAACAGCCAGTGATTGCAGGACCGGTCTTGCCTTTAATGCTCGACTGAGAGGGAATCAATTGCGCTCAGTTAAGGGGTCGCTTCGGTCAGGCTCCAACCGGCCTTGCTCACCTGGAATGCATGGCGACCACGCTGCAACTCCAGGTGAACGATGCCCAGGCCAGGACCACGATTGAATTGAACCACCGCGGTTTCGGCGGCGGACAGCTTTTGCTCTTCGCCTGGTTGGAGCTGGAAAACCTGGCCGTTGAGTGCGTAGTGGACCACAAGTTGATTCGAGGCCGGGTTGGTTAACACGATAGCCGGCTCTGTTGGCAGAGCCGGTTTCATGGGCTGAGCTTGCGTAGCCGATTGGCGATCCGTTCGGTCTTCACGAGCAAGGCTCCCTAACGAAACCACCGGCAACTCGACCGGGGTGTCATATGGCGACGGTTCGCTAATCTCGACCGGCTGCTCGGCGGACGGCTGTGTCGAGGCGGCCAATTTCGGGAACTGGGCGGTTGCTGCCTGGAGTCGCGATTGCACGGTCGATGCCGAATGCCAAAGCGCCTTGCCAACGACCGTCGATCCGGCACCGAGTCGGGCCAGTGCCGGACCACGGTTTTCCGAGATGGTTGGAGCAGCCGCTGAGCTGTCTTGCCTGGTGCTTTCCACCACTCTGGCCAGTTGGCCAGGCGTTTCTACTCGGTCGGTTGCCTGAGGCGACGTGGGAGTTGGTTCGACGGTCGTGGCTGGCAACTCGACTTGGACGAGTTCCGTGGCGTCGGTTTCCGGCGTTGCCTGATTGGCCAGCGAGCGATGCAACGGAGTCACGGTGGCATACACTCCAACGACTAAAATCGCGGCCAGCAAGGGATAGCGCATCGTTCGCAAACAGACCGTGTGCGCACATTGCGAGTTTTTGTGGCCAGAGGGCATGGCATCGGTAGTCGTCATCGAACAATTCTCCCCAAGAACAACTTCAAGTTTCAACAGATCGCTCGCTTGTTCCAAGTATAGGTTAGCCTGACAGCCATGCGCGGCGGCATTGGCCAGGCGCTCGATTTTGTCGCCTGGAAGCTGGCCGCTCATTTGACAGCCCTCGGGGTATGAGCTACTTAACCAGTGGCTACGACCACCATGGCGATCCAAGCAAATCGCCGGAACGACCGTTCTCTTTGGAACAATCGACACAAGAGGCCGCAATGTTGCGGGGGATGAGTATGGCTACTTCGGCGAACGGTTCAACCGACTTTCCTCAGCCGCTTTCCTCGGGCACCAGTCCCTTGGCGGCTTCGCACGACGTGCAGCCAGGGCTGGTGGATTCCCAGCTGCCGGAAGACCCATTGGCCAGTGGATCTGGGGGAGATGAGGAGTCGGTCGAGCAATATATGGCTGACCTGATAGCCCGCTATTCGATGGGGGCTTCGCTGATTGAGTCTGAGAAGCCGTCGCCAACTGACGCCGTCGAGCCAGTCACAGCCGAGGCGCCAGAAACCGATGAGACCATGCCGCTTGCCGAACCGGCGCCAGAGCCGGTTTATGTCCCTTCGGCGGAACGCGACCTGAAGCCGATCAATTTGTCGGCCATGCGTGATCTGGCGAACGTGGTCGCTCGAGACGCCATTGGCACCTATAGCCGGTCCCAAACCATTCACAATGCATATGCCACCTTGGGCTCCCTTGGGCTCGCCTTGGTCGCGGTGACCATGTTAGCCAACACGACCCAAACAATCTTCTCGTTAAATTTCCTGATCATTCTCGGGGCGTTGGCGCTGGCCTGTTTTTGGGCCGGGCGTTACAACCGGTTGACGATACGGCTTGTCGAATATGACGGAAAGGCGTCTCAGGCTCAAGGGTCCAGAGACAAGAGCACGCGCTAGCGCGTAGCTCGAGGCTGTTTTCGGGATAGCTTGCACTTCAAAAATCAGATTCAGTCGTTCCAAATTTCTCATGTTGATCAGTAGCAGCGGTCGGTGACGAAGCGCGAAACACCTGTTTTTATACATCTCCCGAAAAAACAGTGATTTCTGGATTCTCATTTTTGGAACGACTGACTTTATTTTTATTCGCGTGATTCGCAGGCAACTTCTCTTCCGTTTTCCATCTCGGAAGACAGCGCCGGTACGATCCCAAAAACTGGGTTCTCCCCCGTAAAGCCTGAAGCTGGAAGACAAGAGCACGCGCTAGCGCGTAGCCCTAGACCCTCCACCCTCCACCCTCCACCGTTGTTTCACACGGCAGACAATCGACGGTCGTTCACACGCTTCGCAGAGCGAATTGCCTTGCTCGTCTTGCAGTTGGCTTAATCCGCCACACGAGCCCTTGATGCCTCGTCCGCCCAGCAGCACCCCGAGGGCCATGCCGACGAAAGCCAGGCCAAAAACCGCACAAGCCGCTAGTAAAATCTTCATGGTCGAGAACGTTTGATGGTCGTTTGTTGTTGAAAGGCAGGCGTCGCTCGAACACGCCAGCCGGCGTCGTGTCGTTGGATCAACAGCGCGGCAATGCCATGCTCCTCTGCCCAATCATACCCGACCGTGGCCCCCATGACCAACAACCCGGTGGCCAGTGCGTCGGCTGTCAGGCAGTCGTTGGCGAGGACCGAAACCGAGGCCAACCGATGGGTTACCGGACGACCGGTCGTCGGGTTCAGAGTGTGTGACAGACGTTGCCCCTGGTGGTCAAGGTAATTCCGATAGTCGCCTGAGGTGGCCAAGGCGGCATCGACCAGCGTGACAATCTGTTGGACCGTACGCCGGTCGGTAGTAGGTGCTTCGATGCCCACCTGCCAGCCGGCCGAATGTCCGTTGCTGCCCACGGCACGCAACTCGCCACCAATTTCGACCAAAAATGACGTGACACCATGGTTGACCAACACAGCGGCCACTTGATCAACGGCATACCCCTTAGCAAGCGCCGAGAGATCCAAGGCCAGCATGGCGTCTGTTTTTCGCAAGGCCGGCGGTTGCCGTCGGACTGCGAGCTTTTCCAAACCGGTGTGTTGCCGGGCTTGGGCGATGGCCTCGGGCGCGGGGAGTGCTGTTTGGTCCGTCGCGCCAAAACCCCACAGCTCGACCAGAGAGCCAACCGTTACGTCGAACGCGCCATTGGTTTGCTCTCCGACTTCTAACGCGGCCGCGGCGACGGTGGTCAACTCAGGCGAAACCGAAAACCACTGGCCAGCAGGAGCCCGGTTAAAACGCATCAGCTCCGAGTCATCGCGATAGGTCGACATCTGCTGGTCAATGCGACCAAGCACGGCTTCGATCTCGTGTCGCAGTTGCTCGGTCGGAAGCGGTCTAGTTGGCGAACGCCATTTGACCGTATATCGAGTCCCCATCGTCGCGCCAGAAAGAACCGTGGGTTGCGGCGGCTTTTGGCAGGCAGCCGCCAACAACAGCAGCAACAACCCTACGGATCTTCGAGTCACGGGTAAACTTTTCTTCTGCTTTCCACCAGAGAAAACCACCTGCCGTCTCCGAAAACTGCGAGCTTCTTAAAGCCTGAAGCGCCAGCGAAGGAATGTTTACCGTGCTGTTCACGAATTCCTTCGTTTGCGTTTCAGGCTTGTAAGTGTTTCGGCAAACGCTCGACGGCCCCAGGCACGTTCATCAGCCGCCAAAATCGTCATACGAGATGTTGTCTGGCTCGACGCCCAACTCATCAAGCATGTCGAAGATTGCCTGGTTCATCATCGGCGGGCCGCACAGATAGTACTCGATGTCTTCTGGCGCCGGATGCTCTTTTAGGTAGTGGTCGTGCAGCACTTGGTGGATAAACCCAGTGTATCCGTTCCAGTTATCCTCAGGCAACGGTTCCGACAGGGCCACGTTGAACGAAAAGTTGGGGAACTCGGCCGCAATCGCTTCGAACTCGTCGACATAGAACAGTTCGCGTTTGCTCCGCCCGCCGTACCAGTAGCTCACCTTGCGCGGGGTTTGTTCGCGTTTGAACAACTCGAAGATGTGGCTGCGCAACGGGGCCATGCCGGCCCCGCCGCCGATGTAGACCATTTCGGCAGCGGTATCGCGAATGAAAAACTCGCCATAGGGTCCGCTGATCGTGACTTCGTCGCCTGGCTTGAGATTGAAGATGTAGGACGACACTTTGCCGGGCGGAGTGCCTTGGGGGGCTCGGGGCGGTGGGCTGGCAATCCGCACGTTGAGCATGATGATGCCTTCTTCGCCAGGGTAGTTGGCCATCGAATAAGCCCGAACGACCGGCTCGTCGACTTTCGAGACATAACGCCAGACGTCGTACTTGTCCCAATCGGGATGATACTCGGACTGAATGTCGAAATCGCGATAGGCGGCCTCATACGGTGGCACCTCGATTTGAATATAGCCGCCTGGCTTGAAGCCGACCGCTTCGCCCTCTGGCAACTCGAGCACCAACTCCTTGATGAAGGTGGCCACATTACGATTCGAGCGAACTTTACAACGCCATTTCTTGGTCTCTAGGGCCTCGTCGGGAACCTCGACCTTCATGTTCTGTTTGACCGCCACCTGACACGACAGCCGGGTACCCTCACGCGCTTCGCGCCGGTTGATGTGCGCGCGTTCGGTCGGCAAGATATCACCGCCCCCTTCAAACACTTTGACCGTACATTGGGCACAGGTGCCGCCGCCGCCGCAGGCAGAGGAGACAAAGATTCCCTGATCGGCCAGGCAGCCCAACAGTTTGCCGCCGGCTGGGACGGTGATCGTTTTCTGGTCGTTGATCACAATGTTCACCGGTCCGCTGGCCACCAGTTTTGATTTGGCAAGCAGAATGACCGCCACCAGGATCAACACGACCCCGGTGAACATCGCTACGCCAAGGAGGACTTCTTCGAGCATGGGAAATGGAATGCAAAAGGATTTTGGGGGAGTTCGTTTTTAATGGTTGGTTTTCCCTGAACTAAAAACCAATAACCAATCACTAAAAACCTTTTATTCTAAATACCGCCAAACGACATGAACGCCAGCGCCATCAGGCCAACGGTGATGAAGGTGATGCCGAGACCGCGAAGGCCGGCCGGGACATCGCTGTATTTAAGTTTTTCGCGGATCCCGGCCAAAGCGGCGATGGCCAGCGCCCAGCCAACGCCTGAACCGACGCCAAACACACAGCTTTCGGCAAAGTTGTAATCGCGTTCGACCATGAACAGCGAACCGCCCAAGATGGCGCAGTTGACAGTAATCAATGGCAAAAAGATCCCCAAGGCGTTATAGAGCGGCGGAAAAAAACGATCGAGCGCCATCTCTAAAATTTGCACCATGGCGGCGATCACGCCGATATAGCTAATCAGCCCCAAGAACGTCAGATCGACTTCGGCCAGGTCGCTACTGGCCCAACTTAAAGCGCCTTTTTTCAGCAGGTGTTGGTAGAGCAGATTGTTGGCCGGAATCGTGATGGCCATGATCAACACCACCGCAATGCCCAGACCGACCGCCGTGCGGACATTTTTCGAGACCGCCAAAAATGTACACATGCCTAGGAAGAAGGCCAGGGCCAAGTTCTCCACAAACATGCTACGCAAAAAAATGTTCAGATAATGATCCATGGCGAGAAGCGGTGGAGGGTTTAGGGTGAAGGGTGGAGGGCACGCGCTCACGCATGAAACTTCATTTCAAATAACCAATAACCAACTAATTCAGAAATCTTCAACTTGTTCGGGTTTCCAGGTTCGCAGGGCCCAGATCGCCAGGCCGATGATGAAAAACGCGCTGGGAGGCAACAGCATCATGCCGTTGGGAACATACCAACCGCCGTCGCCTGTCGTGGGCAGCACGGTGACGCCCCACAGTTTGCCAGAGCCAAACAGTTCGCGTAGAAAACCGACCAGCAGCAGAATCAAACTGTAGCCCAAGGCGTTGCCAAGCCCGTCCAGCATGCTCAGAGCAGGACCGTTTTTCATTGCAAAAGCTTCTGCCCGGCCCATCACGATGCAGTTGGTGATAATCAGGCCGACAAACACCGACATCTGTTTGCTCGCATCGAAGGCGAACGCTTGCAGGCACTGGTCGACCACAATGACCAACGAGGCGATGATCGTCATCTGCACAATGATGCGGATGCTGGAGGGGATTTGCTGCCGAATCAAGCTGACCGCCGCGTTCGAGCAAATCAGCACCAGGATCACCGCGATGCACATCGCGACCGATGTCTCCAGCTTGGTGGTGACCGCCAGCGCCGAGCAAATGCCGAGCACCTGCAGAGCAATCGGATTGTTGTTCATCAGAGGATTGAGCAAAACCTCTTTTGGCTTGGCGTCGGCCATCCTCTTCTCCGCTTCTTTGGATTTTTGATTTGGAATTTGGAATTTGACGTGCTAACGCGTTGTCGAATGCTGGCTTTGTTGGGCCAGGTATGGGCCAAAAGCGTCTGGGCCTAGCCAATAGCGAAGCAAGTTGGAAACTCCACGACAAGTGATCGTAGCGCCGGAAATTCCGTCGACTTGGTGAATGGCTGCTGGCGAGTCGGGGGCGACCGCGCCTTTTAAGACTTCGATTTGAATTTGACCTTGGGCGTCATGGAGTTGCTTGCCTGGCCAGAGTTCCTTCCACTTGGGATTGTCGACTTCACCGCCCAGGCCTGGGGTTTCACGGTGTTCGTAGAACGTGAGGCCGCGAATCGTGTTGGCGTCGGCATCAATGGCAATAAACCCATACAGCGTCGACCACAGGCCTTTGCCGTAAATGGGCAACACATACTGTTCAACCTGGCCTTGTTTTTCGACCAGATAGACAAACGCATACTTTTCGCGTCGATGAATGCCGGCCAAGTCGGACTCCGGCGGAATCACGACACTCTGGTCCGGATCGCGAGCCGCCTGACGGGCATCGTAGCTGGCCGGATCGACCTCGGATGGCGAGACCGGTTTTCCGGTGGCCAAATCGATCAACTTGGAGCGAACCCCGGCAAACAGACCTTCGATGTCGGCCCCCGGTTCGTACAGACCAGCCGCGATGAGAATGTTCTTTTTGCGATCCAGGGCTTTGTTGCGCTCTTGGCGTGGGCGCAGGCCGACCGCTGCTCCGGAGACCAGCACCGAACAGACGATGCAGAGCACCGCGGCTACCAAAAATGTTCGCCAGACCGAATCACGAGCCATAACGAAGCGTCCTACGCTTAATGTTCGCTTGGATGACAAAATGGTCGATCAGCGGCGCGGTGACGTTGCCAAACAGAATCGCCAACATGATCCCCTCGGGAAAAGCCGGGTTGATCGCACGAATCAAGATGGTCATGGCACCGATCAAAACGCCGTAGATCCACTTGCCGGTATCGGTCATGGCGGCCGAGACCGGGTCGGTGGCCATGAAGACCGTGCCAAAAGCAAATCCGCCCACCACCAAGTGCCAAGCAGGCGACATGGCAAACATCGGGTTGGTGTCGCTACCCACGGCCCAAAACAGGGCCGAAAGCCCCAGGCCGCCAAGGGTGACTCCGGCCATGATGCGCCAGCAGCCGATGCCGGTGGCAATCAGAACCGCCGCTCCGATAAGACAGGCCAGTGTCGAGGTTTCGCCCATCGAGCCTTGGATCGAGCCGATAAAACATTGCCACCACGACTCGCCAATCGCTGACATACCGGTTTCGACCGGGGCCGTGGCCAGTGCGCCCAGCGGAGTTGCGCCGCTAAACCCATCGGCGGCCGTCCAAACGGTGTTGCCGGAGATGTCGGCCGGGTACGCAAAATAAAGGAATGCTCTGGCGGTCAGCGCCGGATTCAAAAAATTCTTGCCGGTGCCGCCAAACACTTCTTTACCGAGCACGACGCCAAAGCTGATTCCAATGGCCACTTGCCACAGCGGAATCGTCGGCGGCAGAGTAAGCGGAAATAGGAGCCCCGTCACGAGGAAGCCTTCGTTCACCTCATGCCCGCGCACGATCCCGAACAACACCTCCCAGGCGCCGCCCACCGCCATGCAGACGAAATAGACTGGTAAAAAGTAGAGCCCGCCCAACACCACGTTCGACATCAGGTTCGTCGGATCGTGTGCCAGGCCACAGCTTTCCAACGCAGTCGTTTGCCAATCGGACATGGCCGCGCCGACCCCGGTGGCGATCGCTTGGTTGGCTTGCAGGCCGGTGTTGTAAAAGGCCATCGCGACACATGGAGCCAAGGCCACGACGACCAAGATCATCATGCGCTTCAGGTCCATCGCATCACGGACATGCGAGGCGCCCCGGGTGACTTCGCCAGGCGAATAAAAAAAGGTGTCGACCGCCTCGTACAGCGGATAGAATCGCTGCAGCGGCTTGCCTGGGCTAAACCAGGGGTGGATATGATCAAAAAATCGGCGAAGCGGCTTCATTCACTCGGTTCCTACATCTAGCCTTCTGCTTCAATCCGGCTTAACTGCTGGCGCAAGATCGGACCAAATTCGTGCTTGCCAGGGCAGGCATATGTACACAGCGCCAGGTCTTCCTCAACCAACTCCAAACAGCCCAACGCTTGGGCGTTCTCGGTGTCATGGCTCACCAGGGCTTTGAGCAGCGGCGTGGCTAGCAAGTCGAGCGGAAACACTTTTTCGTACATGCCGATGGGCACAATTGCCCGAGGGCTGCCCTGGGTCGACGTGGAAAACGGCAGTGATTGGCCACCGCCCAACGCCGCGGCAAAGGCCGGCTTGATCGAAAACTTTCCCCAGCCTGGCCGTAGCCAGCCCAGGAACTCGCGGGCACGCCCTTCGCCAATCACCGAAACCTGCAAGTCATACCGACTCAGATAGTCGCACGGGAGCACACTTTCGCGACCGGAAAAGACCGAGCCCGAAATCACCCGACACTCGCCTTCGTGTGTTTGGCCGTGGAGCAGGTCGGTCAGGCTAGCCCCCAGCCGCGACCGAATCAGCCGAGGGTTCTCGACCATCGGCCCGGCCAACGAAATCACCCGTTCTGACAGCAGACGTCCGGTTAAAAATAACTGCCCAATCGCAATCACATCTTGGTAGCCAATGTGCCAAACCGTTTTAGTGGCGCAGACCGGGTCGAGAAAATGAATGTGGGTGCCAGGCAAACCGGCCGGATGAGGACCGGCAAACGTGACCGTGTTGACCGAACGGACGTCTTGGCCTGGCAGATCGTCGTCTGGACCGCCGCACAAATGGATCGGGCCATCAGTCAACGTGGACAGCACTTCCAGTCCGGCCACAAACTCGTGTTGTCGTGCGGCGATAATAGGGCCAGGCTGCGCCGCCAGCGGATGGGTGTCGATGGCCGTGACGAACAGCGAATGGGGAACCGAACCAAGAACCGGCACTTTGCCGTAAGGGCGAACACGTAGCGCAGTCCACAAACCGGACGCCACCAGATTCTCTTGCGCCTGGCTGCGATCCAGGTTTTGCAAATTCGTATCGGAGAACTCGGCGAATGTCTCTTCGTCGTCGCCTTCGAGTTCGATCACGAGGGACAAAAACTTGCGTTTCGCGCCGCGATGAATGGCCACCACAGTGCCTGCGCCGGGCGAGGTGTAGCGGACCCCAGGCGTCTTCTTATCGGTAAACAACAGACTGCCAAGCCGCACGCGATCGCCGGTCTCAACCGCCATGGTCGGCTTCATGCCGATGTAGTCGTCACCGACGAGGGCAACTTGCCGCACGGTGGGCGATGGCTCGATCGACGATGCTGGCGTGCCAGCAATCGGCAACCGGAGTCCTTGTTTAATCCGAATAAGCGACGACATCGGCAGGCAGGCGGATGAAATAGGCGGGCAGCGGAAGCAGTGACGGTGTGAGGGATCGCTTGTGAAAATTTTCACAAGCCAAACCAAAAAATCAACCCAGTGAAACGCTTCCACGCACGGTCAAGCCATCGGAGTCGAGCACCGAACCAGACTGCACCAGGATTGGCGGCTCGTTGCGCAAATCAACTGCACAAACGAGCAAATGCAGACTGAAAACTCCAAGCGAAATCAAAACCTCGGGAAAACGAACCTACCGAGCAGCCTTTATGATAGCCGCTACGATGCAGCCGGCAAGCGCAATTTCATGCCGCCCACAAGAGGGGGCTTCGCTATTCTAGCGGCGCATCAACCCGCTCGACCAGCGCGCTCAGATAGAGCAGCGTTCGCTGACGGCTCGGAGGGGCATGGAGTTTTTCCATCGCCACGCGAATCACGTCCCGGCGGCTTACTTGGCCTACCAAACGATCACCGTCTAATACCGGCAACCGCCGATAATGGGTCGACAGGAAGAGCTGGGCGATCGAGAGCAGGTCGGTTTCCGGTGTTACAGTCCTGGCATCCGAGTCGACAAAAGCAAACACTTCATTCGTAGGCAACTGTTCATAGGCCGCGTCGACCAACACACTCATGCAACATTTTTCCGAGAAAATACCGATATATTTGCCCTCTTGGTCGACGACCGGGGCACCAGATATCTTGTTCCGCAACAGTAGATTGATGGCCTCGAACACATCCATTCTCGGGCTGAGAGTAATCAGACGAGTGGTCATGAAATCGCGCGCAATGACAGAATTCATTGAGACACCCCGGAAAGCTGATGGGCGAATTCGAGTTGTTTGCCAGGCGTGAACCGCCTGAAAGACGAGAAGAAAAGAACAGCCCTACTAATATACCAGATTCCCTGGTCCTAAGACAACAGAATCCCTGCCTTTGGCCAGGGCCAATCAGTTTTTCAAATTGGTGAAGGTTTAAGGGCCCACTAAGCGCGACGCGTAAGCGAGGCATTTCTGGCTGTTTTCCTCGCTTACGCGTCGGGTTAGTAGACCCTTCTCTCGTTCCCAAGCTCTGCTTGGGAACGCTCTGTTTTTGAAGCTCTGCTTCCTTGACGCTTCGAGATGCGTTTGTTCCTGATCGGAGACCCCATC
>JANQPJ010000145.1 GCA_028289525.1 Pirellulales bacterium | reverse complement strand
CAACATCGGAAATTTGGAACGACTGAACTTGCTTTAAACGGCTGCGAGCCTTAGGCAAACCGAGCGAGCACCGCTTGGGCTTCGTCACACATGGCCTGGGCCTGGTCGGCTGTGCTGGCCTCGGCGATGGCGCGGACGATGGGTTCGGTGTTGCTAGCCCGGACTAGTAGCCACCGGCCTGGCCAATCGAGCCGTAGCCCGTCGAGCGTGTCGGCCTGGGCATCCGCAAAATGCTTTTCGAGCGCGACCAACGCATCAGCTACCTGATTGCTAGGCAGGCCGACCTTGGTTTTGACAATCTCGTAGCGCGGCAGCTCGGCCGCTAGTTGGGCCACAGGCAGTTCGCGGCTGGCCATCGCATCGAGAATTTGGGCCATGCCGACAAAACTATCGCGCACCAGCACCACGCGTGGGTCGATCGCGCCGCCATTGCCTTCTCCGCCGAGTACCGCGTCGTGCGCCAACATCACGTCCACGACGTTGGCTTCACCGACCGCCGAGCGAAAAAAAGGTACCTGGTACCTTTTCGCCAGGTCTTCCGACATCCGGCTGGTTGAACAGTTGGTGACCACTGGGCCGGGGCGATGGCGGAGAATGTGGTCGGCGCACAAGGCCAGTGTATATTCTTCGCCGAGATAATTGCCATCGGCGTCGATCACCGCCAGGCGGTCGGCGTCTGGGTCTTGGCAAAACCCGATGTCGGCCTGGGCTTCGCGAACCGAGGCCAGTACGCCAGCCAAATTCTCGGCCGTCGGTTCAGGCGTGTGGGCAAACTGACCATCAGGCGTGCCGCCCATAACGGTCACTTGGCAGCCCAAGGCCTCCAGCAACCGGCGGCCCAGCACACTGCCTGACCCATGGTTTGAATCGAGCAACACGCGAAACCGCCGGTGACGTATTCTTTCGACATCGACCGTCGCGGCGATGCGTTCCCAATGAGCGGTCGTGGTGTCGTCGACCGAGGTGACTTGCCCGACGCTGGCGTGGTCGACCCAAGCCATGGTTCCCTGGCGATATTGGGCTAGCACCGCTTCGCCACGCTTGGCCGAAATCACGCGACCGTCGGCGCCAAACGCCTTGAGGCCGTTGTAGGGCGCTGGATTGTGGCTCGCTGAAATTTGAATCCCCCCGGCAGCACCCAACTGACCAATCAGGACACCCAGCGTTGGAGTGGCGGCCACCCCGGCGTCGATCACCGGACGACCAACTGCCGCGAGCGCGCCACATACCGCATTCGCCAGCATTGCCCCCGTTGCCCGACCATCCCGGGCTACCACTAAAGAACCTGGATCCAGCTTGGCGGCCAAGGCGCAAACATATTGAGCAGCGATGGTTGGCGACAGGCTTTCGCCGATGATGCCGCGCAATCCAGAGACGCTAATGATTGGTTCACTCACGTTGCTTTCCTAAATTTGTTCGAGAGTTTCATTCAGCCATCACGCAAACTTCAAAGCCTGTGGATAGCCTGCTTTCTATGGGAGTTTGAGGGCCCGACCGACAGTGCCTCCTAGGCTTTGTCTTAAAACGGGAGGGAATTACAAAATTTGGAGCCTGAAGCGAGAGGCGAAGGAATTAAATCCACATGGCTTAACAGCCAGTTTTCTGGACAAAGCTTAGGATAGCCACGCCGAAAGGTCGACGCAAACCAGACAGTCAGGATTGGCCAGGGTGTTTGGCACAAGATTGCTTGATGAGCGACTTAACTGGTGCGAGTTGATGGGCCGATAACCGTAGTGTGCATGAATGGAAAGGAGAACTAGTGATGAGTATGGGTTTAGGTAATCGCACGTGGCCGGCGGCGACCGGCGAGACCGAAATGGTGATCGACCTGGTGCAACAGGCCGCGAGGAACGGACGCCTGCAAGCTTTGGAAGATTTGCTCGACCATTCGGAAAACCAAGATTTGGCCGGTCCAGAGCCTTATTTGGCCACCCTCGTCGCGTCGGAAAGGTGGAGCCTTTATAATCGTCGGTATGGCTAACCGACGCGCATCCTCCAGACGTGACTTTCTTCGTGGTCGCGCGGCGATTGATTCGTTGCTCGACCTGACTCAGGGGGCTGAGCCAGCACCCTTGATGTCGGCCGGCGAACCGTCGGCGGCGCCGGAAACCTATCTGGTCGAGGTGAGCCGTCAGGCGATGGCCTGTCGATTTGCTTTGCTCTTCAATGCTGGACAATATCCAGACGATACGGCCGTGGCGATCGAAGCCCTCGACTTAGTCGAACGGCTCGAAGATGTGATGTCGGTCTACCGACCTCACAGCACCCTATCGCAACTCAACGTTCAAGCGAGCGCAGGCCCTGCCGAGGTCGAGCCAGGGTTGTTCGACTTGTTGACGATTGCGATGGCGATTGCCAGCGAGACGGCCGGGGCCTATGACATCACGGCCGGCCCGCTCTCTAAAGCCTGGGGTTTTTTTCAACGGGCAGGCGCGGTGCCCAGCGACCAAGAGTTGGACGAAGCGCGTCGCCGTGTTGGCTATCAGGCGGTGCGACTTGACCAGCAAGCTCGCACCGTGGAGTTTCTCAAGCCTGGCATGGAACTGAACGTCAACAGCATTGGCAAAGGGGATGCCTTGGATCGGGCGGCCGAGGTGCTTGCTCGGCAAGAGGTGAATGATTTTCTGTTTCACGGTGGCCAGAGTAGCGTGCTGGCCCGGGGAGACCACGCCGCGCAGGCCAAGGGTGGATGGACGGTCGGTCTAAGGCATCCGCTACGGCCTCAAGAGCGGCTGGCGCGCATCGTGCTACGGGATCAGGCCTTGGCTACTTCTGGGTCAGGTACCCAATTTTTTCACAGCGGCGGCCAACGCTATGGCCATCTGATCGACCCACGCACCGGTCGGCCGGCCAGCGGGCTCTATTCAGCGACCGTGGTGGCCGCGAGCGCGGCCCAGGCCGATGCGTTGTCGACTGCCTGTTATGTGCTGGGCCAGCAGGCCGCGCTCGAGTATTGCCAGACACGTTCTGACTTGGCGGTCATCTTGGTAGCGCCAGGCACCCGGCAAGGCACGGTCGAGGTGGTGCAGCATGGGCTGGACGATGACCAATGGCAGACGGATTTCTGATTTGGAATTTGGAATTTGACGAACGCGCTAGCGCGTACCACTCACCACCCACCAAAAACCATTCTCCTGTCTCTAGACCTGCCGTTGGTAATCCAGATAAAATGTGTGTGCTGGATGCCGTGAGGGAATCTTTGTATTTGGCACAGCGTCGAGAACGCGCCAGCGCGTAAATTCCAAATTCCAAATCAGAAATTCCAAATCCCAAATGGTTCTCGGCATTCTGAATCCTGGTTCTTACTTGGGGATCATTCTCTTCCTGATTCTGACCGGCTGTGGGTTGCCTATTCCTGAAGAGGTGCCGATCATCGCGGCCGGGGTCTTTAGTGCCCAGGGCAAGTTAGTGCCTTGGCTGGCCTTTGCGTCGTGTTTGGTGGGTGCCTTGATCGGCGACTGCATCATGTATGGCATCGGCTACCGCTGGGGCCATGGTTTGCTCAAGGATCATCCGCGGTTTGCCCATCTGCTGCACGCGGAGCGGGAAGCTCGATTCGAGCGGATGATCCAACGACACGGCCTCAAGGTGCTGTTCGTGGCCCGATTCATGGTGGGGGTGCGGTCGCCGGTTTATCTTTCGGCCGGCATTCTCAGAGTGCCGTTTCGACGGTTTCTGGCCATGGATTTGCTTTGCGCGACCTCAGTCGTAGGGCTGTTTTTTGGCCTGTCGTATGTCTACGGCCAGCGAGTTGCCGAATTGATCCGGCAGTCTGAGTTGGCGCTCACGCTGATCGTGGTCGCCACGGTCGGCATCACGCTGCTCTATCTCTATTGGCGACGTAGAAAACGGCTTGCCCGAATGGAAGAGGTGCGGCAAAAACGCTCGGCCCGAGCGGCACAACGGCTCTGTTGAGCTTGCGAACGATTCTTCAGTTCGTTTCAGCTAAGCGAAGCAGCCGTTCACTACGGAGCGATTGGGTTTTTGATTTGGGATTCATTTTTTGCTTACCGTGCGCGCAAAAAAAACAACGACCCCGCCTGGATGACAGGGCCGTTGTTTTTGTCTTCTAGGTGTAAGTCTGCGAGCTCTAAACGAGCTTCGCAGAAACGAACACTCAGTTGCAGCCACAGCTCGGCTCAGCGGCACAACCACAGGCCGGCTCAGCAGCACAACCGCAAGCAGGCTCGGCATCGCATCCGCCGCAAGCCTTGCGGCAGCAGTTCTTCAGGCGATGGAGGAGACTGGGGCGGCAGCAACGCTTGCGGCGGGGCTTGCAGCACGAAGCGGCTTCGCAGCCACAGCTCGGCTCAGCGGCACAACCACAGGCTGGTTCCGCGGCACAACCACAGCTGGCTTCGCAACAACGCTTTTTGCAGCGGTTCTTGCAGCAGCCAAACAAGGCCTTCAGGCCACAGCAACGATGACGCTTGGGAGCACAGCAGTCGCTGGCGCAACCACAAGCTGGCTCAGCGGCACAACCGCAAGCCGGTTCGGCAGCACAGCCACCACCAGAGTGGCCGAAACCGAACGCGTGGGCATTGGTGCTGCTGAAGACCAGCAACATCGCCACGCCCAACATAGAGGTGAACACGTGTCTCATCGGGAGGGCTCCTTCGAGAGGACAAAAAGGAAAAACGTATCACAACGGTCAAAGCGTCGAGGCTTTCAACGTCAATTGCTATCGTCGACCTCACTTGCCTATCTTTATTAGCCCGCGAGATTTATTCAAATATCCCCCAGGTGCTGGTCCGGTTATAACGGTTGGGCTACTGGCGCCAGGCTGGCGTGGTATTTTTTGCCGGTTGGGCGATCCAAGAACTAAGTGGGGCATCAAAAGAGTGCCGGGAGTTAGAAAGTTGGAACGATTTGTCCTGCATCCCGGCGACGCGTTGTGTCGCGGCTAGAGTCAAACAGAAAGCGGTCTGCAGCAGCGCGCCCGACTAAAAACGAGTAGAAAATAGCCGCGACGCAACGCGTCGCCGGGGGGCCATTTGAAATCATCGCTTCCCGAGCAATTTTCCAGCAATGTAGGCTGGCTTCCCTTGGCCGGTTCGAGCCGCTAGATTGGACGGCTTGTTGCTGGGAGAAACCCTCTCTGCTATATGAAGCCGACACGCAATTCGTAAAAATCTCCGGAGAAATTAGACCACCATGGCCAAGAAAACGATCGCCGATGTGGATGTAGCCGACAAAACCGTACTGATGCGAGTCGACTTCAACGTGCCGTTAGACGAAACGCAAGCGATTACCGACGATCGTCGGGTGCGCATGGCGTTGCCGTCGATCAATTCGGTCCTGGAGCGTGGCGGTCGGGTGATTCTGATGAGCCATTTGGGCCGACCCCAGGGCGACGGTAACGATGCCCGATTCAGCCTGAAGCCGGTGGCCCAGCGGCTGTCGGAACTGCTGGCCAGGGACGTGGCCTTTGCCAGCGATACGGTTGGGCCAGATGCCCAAGCCCAGGCAGCCCAACTGCGAGCCGGCGAAAGCCAAGTGCTGTTGCTCGAAAACCTGCGTTTCGAGCCAGGCGAAAAGCAAGGCGACACCGAATTGGGCCAAGCCCTGGCCGCCATGGCCGACGTCTATTGCAACGACGCTTTTGGCACCTGCCATCGGACCGATGCCTCGATGGTGGCCGTACCACAGGCCATGGGCACGCGCCCCAAGGTCGTCGGCTTTCTGGTGGCCAAGGAGATTCAGTATCTGACCGATGCGCTCAAAAATCCCCAACGCCCGTTCGTGGCCATCTTGGGCGGGGCCAAGGTGTCGGACAAGATCGCGGTGATCAAAAACCTGATTTCATTGTGCGACCAGGTGTTGATCGGTGGCGCGATGGCCTACACCTTTTCACTAGCACAAGGCGGAGCCGTGGGCGACAGCTTGGTCGAACGCGACAAGGTCGGTTTGGCCGAAGAGCTGTTAGCTGCCGGTGGCGAAAAGCTGGTGTTGCCAGTCGACACCCATTGTGGAGACGGTTTTAACGCCGACTGCCAAAAGCAAGTGGTGCCGGCCGGTCAAATTCCCGACGGGTACGAGGGCCTTGATATTGGTCCTGAAACGGCCACACGCTATGCCGACATTGTTCGCCAGGCGAAAACCGTTGTTTGGAACGGACCGATGGGCGTGTTTGAAATGCCGCCGTTCGATGCCGGCACGCAAGCGGTAGCTCAGGCAGTAGCCGAGTCGGAAGGGATCAGTATGATTGGCGGCGGAGACAGCGCGGCGGCCGTCGACCAGCTAGGCTTTGCCGATCAGGTATCGCACGTGAGCACCGGAGGCGGCGCGAGTTTGGCGATGCTCGAAGGGCGTTCGTTCGCGGCCGTCGATCTGCTGGATGAGTAGGCAAAGTGAAAAATTCGAAATCCGAATGTCGAAATCCGAAACAAATCAGAAAGACCAAAGCATGAATGCTCCAAACAGACGCCTTGCCAGCCTGTTTTGGTGATTCTACATTTTGAATTTCGCGCTTTGTTTTGGATTTCTCGCAGCTACCGGCGCGGTTTTAGCACCAAGGCTTCCAAGCCTTCGGCGCTCGACACCAAGAGCAGCGGTTGGCCTTGGTGCTGTGTCATGGCCAGGCCGGTGATGGCCGCTCCATAGTTGAAGCGGTCGATCAATTCGCCAGCTGGATTGAGCAGATGAATCGAACCATCGGCCGCCGGCAAGAGCCAGCCGCCTGAATCGTCGGCCGCGCGAACGGGAATAACCCGTTCGACCAGCGACTGCAAGAAACCGTCTGGCAAACGATATCGCCAGGCTTCGCTGCCGCTGGGGTCCAAGCCCATCGTTTCCACTTGGCCCAGCGTGGCGGGGGCGGCCAATAGACAGGCAGTCTCCCAACGCCCGTCGCCGTCTAGATCGGCCGTGGCCAGGCTGCTCACCGCTCGGTTGGCAATACGAATTTCCTGACCTGATTGGCCCTGGCTGTCGATCGGGGTGATGGTGCCGCGCGTGCTCAGACACCACAACTGGCGCTGGCCCTGGGCATCGGGACCGGTCGCCGCGACTTGCAACACGTTCTCCAGGCTGCGATTTGACCAGCGCAGTTGACCTTCGAGCGAAACGCAGTGAATGCCGACGACTCCCCAATAGCCGACGAGCAAATCGAGCTCTCCGTCGCCGTCCAAGTCGGTCAGCGTGGCATCGGCCACGGTCGAGTCTTCGTTGTCGGGAAAGTGGAGCAGCGGTTTCCACTGCTCGTCAAACACATGGCACTGCGGTTGTTGATTGGCCGAGGCCAGGTAGCGACGCCGGCCTTGTCCGTCGACGCCGGAGCGTAAAAAGCTGACCGAGGCCCCCTCCGGCAACTCCAGGTCGTGCCGGGCAACAGGGTTTCCCTCCAGGTCGATTTCGACCACCGTGCGCCAACCGTCGAGCACGAAGTAGTGCTGCTCGCCAGATGGATTCTGCGTGAGTAGCAAGTTGCCTGGCTCGGCCAGATGGTCAGCCTTCCAGAGTCGTTCCACGGTAAACTGCTGGGGTTGGCTGCGGGGAAGGATTTCCGTTTGAAGAATTTCGACCAGCGCGTCTTTTTGAACGCTGGCCAGCGCCAGCTCGCGTTGAAATTCGCGTTCCAGCTTTTCGTGCCCTTGGCGCGCTTCCTCGGCCACGTCGTGCCCGGCCAGCAGACGCTCGATGGTTTGGCTCAAATCGTCGTGGCTGGAACTGATGCCTACCTTGAAGGCTTGGATCTTGTTTTGGGCGTCGAGCACGAACAACGAAGGAGCGCCGGGAATTTCAAATTTCGAGCTGGCGTGTTGGTCCAGATCGCGCACGATCGGTACGGTCGCGCCCCATCGACGCAAGGTCTGTTCAACTGTACGATTGTCGACCCCGGGGTCGTCGATGCTCACGGCCAACACGGCTACCTGATCGTTGTCGCGATAATGTTCGTACAACGTTTCAAGCTGCGGCATGCTTTGCTGGCATGGGGCGCAAGTGGTGAACCAAAAATCGAGCAGGACGATTTTCCGCCCTAGGGTTTCGCGGTTGACCTTCTGACCCTGGAGATCGACAAATTCGAAGTCGTCAACTACATCGCCCAGCCGGGGTGGCAAGGGAGGATTGGGAATCACAAATCGTTTTACCAACTGGGCATCAGAAGGCACCTCGAACTGAAATGCCTGATCGTCGATCGGCCCATCGAGTTGAGCGCCTTGGAATTCGATGCGGCACGTCAGTTCTTGCATGGTGCCGCTGGGGTCGACTTTCGCCTGCAACGCTGGGGAGACGATCTCCAGGCGGTGCAAGATCCATGTTTTGCGATCGATCCAATAGACGCGGCGCCCAGTGTCATCCGAGGTAGCAATCCGATGACACATGGTTTGGTCGAGCTTGGCATCGTCAAGTGCCTCGAGACCAGGGAGTTGGGCCGGTTCGAAATCCTCACTTCTGGCGCTTAGCAGCAGATCCATGATCGGCGCGCCGATTTCTTCTAGCCCGCTGGCCAAGGCTTCTTGCAAAATCTCGTCGGTTGCCAGATTGGTCGTGTTCAGCTTGGCGGGGGCTCTGATCTGAAGCACCTGATTGGGAATCCCGGAGTCGCCCTCGACGCCGATAATGGCCGCCTGGGTCAATTGGCCATCGGAGACGACCATCGCCCCAAAACGGTGGATACGAATGCGGTTGGGGCGTGCAAATGTGGTCGAATAGGGCAATCGAACGCCTTGGTGGGGCTCGCCATCGGCACGGCCCTCGAAAACCAGAAATCCGGCGTCGGCATATCGGGTGGCCGCTTGATATTGAGCGTGCAATTTCTCCAGCACCTCGGCCGGATCGATTTTCACCGGGGTTGGGCCACCGGAAGTGCCACAGCCAGCAGTGACTGTGGTCAGCAGCCAAATGCCGAACAGGCTTTTTATAGGCCAGGCACGACGGGAAGAGTTGGGGGGGAGTGTGCTCGGTTGCATGGCCGTCCTTTTTGCCTCGTGCAGGTTGATTCCATTCGATCCCAATTTCAAACCCTCGATTATTCGCGATTTGGGCCTGGTAGGTAAAGCTTGATTCTTCATAACCATTCGACATTCAGCCAAATGCAGCAGATGTCCTGGAGAGAAATTCGTGCTTTGGATGGTTGAAATGTTACGATTCTTCAAGTACAGAAAAAGCAGCGGGCCACCGGCCGCTGCTATCCTCCTAGTGAATAAGGGACGGTTGATGACGATACGACTCCACTACGGTACAACGTTTCTCGAGGTCGAGGTCGCTGCCGACCGCTTGGTGGCTAATTGCACGGTGCCCCACGCCAGCCCACTCGACGACCCAGCGGCAGCGGTCGCCATGGCGTTGGCCGATCCGTTGGGCTATCCGCCGTTGGCACAGGCTCTTGTGCCTGGCGATCGGGTGGCTCTGGTCGTTGAGGAAAGTTTGCCAACGCCGTCGGCGATCGTGGCTGGGGCGGTGAGCGCCTTGATTGCCGCCAAGGTCGCGCCAGAGAACATCGTAGTCGTCCACCAGGGCCGGCTGCCAGGCGATCTGCTGGCCGAGTTGCCGGACGATCTGGCGGCGACGGTTGAACAACAGGTTCACGATCCGACCGACCGCGATCAACTCGCCTTGTTGGGATATTCCCGCGACAGTCGGCCGGTTTACATTAGCCGAGCCATTGCCGATGCTGATTTGGTATTGCCGTTGGTCACGCTTCGGGCGGGAGGCCAGCAGACAGAGCTAGGAATGTTCGACGGTCTCTATCCGGCTTTTTCCAATTCCGAAACCATCGTTCGGCTGGCCGATTCTGACCATCAGCGAGCTGAGGCCGACGAGCTTGGCTGGTTGTTAGGCGTGCGATTGATGCTGGGCGTGGTCCCGGGAGCAGGTGGCCAGGCGCTCCAGGTGCTCGCAGGCGACATGGACCAGCTTGGGCCTCATGGGGCCAAGGCGTTTCAGGCGGCTTGGGAGTATGACATCCCGCAACGGGCTGATCTGGTGGTGGTGACGCTCGAAGGATCCTCAGGCGAGCAAACCTGGGGGAATGTCGCTCGAGCGCTGACGGCGGCCGAACGCGTGGTGGCCGAAGACGGGTCTGTAGCGATTTGTAGTGGACTGGCCGTCGAGCCTGGCCCGGCCGTTCAGGCCTTGAGCGATCCGGCGGTCGACCGAGCTGCCTGGGGCTCTGAGCTTGCCGATGGTCCGATTGCCGAACGACTGGCGATGGCGCTCGAACGCGGCAGCGTGTTTCTACTCAGCCAGTTGGATGAAGAGTCGGTCGAAGACATTGGGCTCGCCCCAGTCGGGTCGCCGCAAGAGATGGCTCGTTTGGTCGAGCGAAGCGGACGCTGCATTCTGCTCTCGAATGCTCAGTATGCCCGGCCTCTGTTGAGCGAGGCGGCCGATCCATGATGAGTGACTTGGCACAGTCTTACCAACGATTGACGAACGACGCCGGTTTGGCAGCGCTCGATCAGTGGACCGTCGTCGAGCTGACCGGCGCTGATCGGGCCGCTTGGTTGCACAACTTGTGTACAAATCACATCCAAAACCTGCCTGCTGGCCAAGCCTGCGAGGCGTTTCTACTCACCGTCCAGGGCAAGATCCTAGGGCATGTGCTTGTAACGGTTCGCACACAGTCGATCTGCCTACAAACGGTCCCCGGCCAGGCCCAACTGTTGCTGGAACACTTGGACCGGTATTTAATTCGCGAAGATGTTACCCTGACCGACCGTACACCGGAACGCAGGCTGCTGTACCTGGGCGGGCCACGGACACCGGAGGTGCTAAAACGGCTTGGTGTTGCCGATTGGCCGGAACGCCAGGGCCAAGTGGCCGAATTGCGGATTAGTGGCGACGAGGTTACGGTGGTTCAGACAGACGATGCCGGACCGGCCGGTTGGCGAATCGAGGTCGAACGAAGCCGGTTGGCCGATGTGCGTCAAGCACTGATGCAAGCAGGTGCTGGAGACTGTGTGGATCAAGCCTTCGAAACCGCCCGAGTCGAAGCCGGCACCCCGTTCTACGGCAGCGATATTACCCTGGCAAACCTGCCGCAAGAGGTCGGCCGGGATGCTCAGGCAATCAACTTTCAAAAGGGATGTTACCTGGGGCAAGAGGTGGTTGCCCGAATCGACGCTCTCGGGCATGTCAACCGCCGGCTGTGTGGAGTACGGTTTTCCGGCTCCGATTTGCCAGCGGTTGGCTCAAAGCTAACCCAAGGAGGCAAAGAGATTGGCAAAGTGACTTCGGCCGTTGATTCACCGCGACTGGGGGCACCGTTGGCATTGGCCTATCTGCGCACCGGCAACCAGTCGCCTGGCACGGAACTCGAATCGAGCGCTGGGCCTGCGGTGGTGGTCGAGTTGCCGGTGAGGAAATGAAACAGGCTTCCCGGCGACGCGTCGTGAGCGCGGCTATTTTCCAATCGAATAGTGAATTACCAACAGGATTTGCCATGCCAGAAGTCCCTGGCCGCGACCGGGCGCGTCGCCGGGGAACCAGAGTAGAGCGCATTTCAAAATACGTTCTAGAGCGAGTCGCTCTTTACCATAACGGACGCGACCTAGTTTTTACCGGGATTTTCCGACGAAACACGACTACGAATTATCCGAAATTGCTCTAAAAAAACTCACCGGGCATGCGGCGAGCTAGCTACTTCGAGGTCGTCTGACTCTTCGAGCCAGACGATCAGCCGGCCGATGATGTTGGCCTGTTCCGGCACTTGTCCCAAAACTTGGGTGCGGTGATCTCGCAGGTTCGCGAGCAAACGGCGCAAGTCGGCCTTAACCTGTTCGATCAGGTCAAAAGACTCTTGGTCGGTTAGGTCGTGGCGTTGCAGTTCGACGGCCGTCGCAGTCCGCTGGCGATTTAAGGAAGCGAGTCGTCCTTGTTCGGCCTTGTATAGCAAGCCTTGGTAAAACAGACGTCGCAGTTGGCCGAGCGAGTTAAAATGATAGACGACCTCTTGGCCGAAATACAGGCTCAAGCAACCGTTTGACCGAAACCCGGCAATCACCGGCTCGGCATCATCAGGGCAGCGCAGTTCAATCCGCTCGACCAGCGCGGTGGCCTCGCGCATCAGATCTTCGCGATCGGCTTCTTCACGAGCCATGGACAGCCTATGCAGAGGAACGCATCAGCGCGTTACTCTACCCCCTTCACTCTCCACTCTCAACCGCTTAAATCCATTGCTCTTGGTTGAACTGGAAAGAATCGCGTTCGTTGCTGACAATCTCAGCGATATCGGCCTTGACAGCAAAATAGGTGTCCACAACCTGGGCATCCCATTGCTTGCCTGCCCCCTCGCGAAGAATGGCTTCGATGCGCTCGATCTCCATGCCTTTCCGATAAGGCCGGTCGCTTGACATGGCGTCGAAACTATCGGCAACCGCCACGATGCGAGCTAGGAACGGAATTTCGGAGCCTGAGAGCCCATGAGGGTAGCCGGTGCCGTTGATCGCTTCGTGGTGATGGAGAACCACCGGCAACACCTGATCGAGCTGTTTCAGGTCGCGAAGAATTTTGTAGCCGAGTTCTGGATGCAGCTTGATGTGCTCAAATTCGGCGTCGGTCAACTTGCCAGGCTTGGCCAACACGGCGTCGTTGATGCCGATCTTGCCAATGTCATGGAGCAAACCAGACAAATAGATCGTGTTCAGAATATGTCCGTCGCAGCCCAGCTCTCGGGCTAAGCGGACCGACACCCGGGCAACCCGATCGCTATGGCCACAGGTATACGGATCCTTGGCGTCAATCGCCGAGGTCAATGCCCGTACTACGCCAGCGAGGAAGTCGGCCTGTTGCCGATACAAGTCGGTATTGCCGCTGTGAATTCCCAGGATCGTGCCAACGCTGTTCAACAGGCTCGCTTCGACCGAACCAAATTCTTGGTCATCACGGTGGTTGAAGCCTACCAACCAGCCGAAAATGTTGTTCCCTTCGGCCAACGGAACCGAGATGACCGAGCGAACCGATTCGTAGGGCCATGATTCTTGCTGGTCGAGACGATTGAGCACGACCGGTTCGTCGAGTGCTGCTCGACCGAGTTGCACAATCAGCGAATCGAATTGATCGTCAGGCAAGGGCACGTCGCCATGCCGCAAGACGAGCGGTTCGGTCAGGGTCTCGTGGCATTCGGTTTGGTCCGCAACAGGCTTCAGCTTGACCGCCAGCCCTTCGAACGGGACGACTTCCGACAACCAGTCCAGGGCCAGTTGACAAAGCTCCTGGTTGCTGCTGGTGATTTTTAGATTTTGGGTAAGCCGATGCAGCAAGCTGATTTCTTCATACGAGGCCAGCAGATTCGACGAAATATGCCGCACCTCGTGCTCAGCCCGGGTTGCTCGCAGGTCAGCCTGCAAGCGGTCGACCACCAGTTGCCCCATCTTGGTCAGAATGTTGACGTTCCAGGGCGACTGATCGGCCGACCAACGAAGGGCCTCGTCTGGATCGAGCCCGAGGGCTTTTGCGGCGGTGGAAAATTGAGAGTAGGACTCTGCCAGGCTGGTAATAAAGAACCCCAGAGCAACGATCGGGCGTCCAAACTGGTTAGGAACTGGAACCGCCAGCAACAACAACGGCTCTTCTTCAGCCAGAACTTCGCAAGTGCACCGTTCATACACAACACGTGCCAACTGGTCGTGGAGTGCCCAGGTGTGCAAAGGCTGGTCATGCTCGCGAGAGAGAACCTCACCGGTCTCGGTGTCGAGCAGCGCCAGGCTAGAACCGAGCGCATCGCTCAACCACGTTGCCGCGTCGCCAAGCACGCGCATCAACTGCTCGTTGTTTGGATTGGCTGCGCCCGCTTGATGGGCGATGCTGCAAAGCGTATCGGCCACAAATTGCCCCCTCGTGGAATCAAGTACGGTGCGCACCAAGCCAGGCATCGACTGCCCAATGACATGAAATGCAAATTTTTTTCTTAAAAACTCTAGACCACGAATAAGGGCCAGGCAACGTGCTGGACACAAAATACGGCTAACGAGGGGCTAGGACTGATCGGAATGGATCGCTTGTAGCGATTAGCCGGCGCTCGGAACTCGAAGACATTCAGTAGTTCCAAAAATGAGAATCCAGAAAGCACTATTTTTCAGAGAGGTCGTTAAAACAAGTGTTTCGCGCTTCGTCACCGACCGCTGTTACCGATCAACAGGGGAAATTTGGAACGACTGACATTGGTTTTTAGAGTCCCGGCGACGCGTCGTGAGCGCGGCTAGGGGTAAACAGAAGCTTGCCCCCTAAATTCACTCGCTCGCGCTTCGGGCTTGCATTCGGTCATTCCGCTTTAGGACAAAGCCTAATGCGCGCTGACTCTGGCACGCAGGCGATAACGGAAGAAACCGGCGGTAGCCAACACTCCGAGCATGGTCCCGATAGTTGCCGCCACGACGTCCGTCAGTCCCGGGATGTTCGAAGGCAGGTAGACCTGAACTACCTCGATTGCCAGGGCCAGACTGGCGCCGCAAAGCACTCCCAGGCCAAGCAGAACGCTGCGCACGGGCCGTGGAATCGTCGGGCCAGCCACGGCCAAAGCCCACAACACCCCTAGCGGCGCGAACCAACAGGCAGTTGCGATGCCTTGCGAGATCGTTTCGTTAAGCGGCTGCAAAACCACCGCCGCAAACGGTGCTGCAAAAATTTGCAGATAGCGATCGTTGAGCAATTGTTGGTCGGAAATCGGTTCGAACGGGGTGCACAACATGGCAGCCATCACGGCCACGTAGAGCGTAGCAAACGCCATGTAGGGCGCGACTTGAGCCCAGTAGCTGCGTAGACCACGACGGGAAGCCATCGACCGGTGAGGCTGTTGTCTAGTGAAACGCCGGGCGAAGGCCACACCGATGCCAATGCCGACGATGCCACTGATAAGATCGGTCGTGGTAGCTCGAGAGCTGAGTAGCAACACCTGAACACTCTCAATGGCCACAACCAAGACTGCGCCAATCACCAAGGCGCTTTCGCGGCTCCGCACAGGCTGACGTGATGGAGTAGCAAAGCGGGCGACCAGCCAACCCAACGGCGCCAGCAACACGGCATTCACGATCAGCTTGCTAGCCAGAGCGGCTTCAGTCAACGGAACGAAGCGAATGTTGCCGTCGCGATATTTGCGCGCCAAATCGGCCCCACGCACCGAGAGGTCGAGCGGCCAAATCAAAAGCAAAACCAGCCCACAGGCATAGGCCAGCAACAGCCATTGCCCTCGAGTGGCCGGTTGTCGGTCGATCATCATCGACCGGAACCAATCGACCAGCGATTGCCCGATGGCCAACCACAACAGACCGCCAGCCAGCACCCCGGCCAATTCTGGCAGCAGATCGACTCGGGCAGGCGTCGAGACATTCAGCCAGGTATGCATAAATTCGCAGACCAACCGAAACGCCATGGCGACCGCAACGAGCAGAACCAGTCGACCAGCCCGACGTGCCGTGCCCTGCACGTCGATCGCAGCCACTCCCATCCAGAGAAACGCCACCGGAACGGTCATCAGCAAGTCGAGCAGCCAGGATGCGGTTTGGCCCCGGGGACTCATGAAGAAATCAATCTGAACAAAATCTCCTAAGGCCTCGACCACTGGGACCATGTGCCAGTGAAAGGCCGCCAGACGTTGGCCGCCAGCCAGCACCGTGGCCAACAACGCCACCAGCAGCAGGTGCCAAGCGCGCGGCGGCACGCGACGGCGGATCATCGACGGCTTGAGACCAGAGCCGGGGCCATGCAGCACCTGAGTTCCGCAATACCGAATCAGAAAATAGAGCAGCCCGACCACCGCTACGATCAGCAACAGGCTATGGCCTGAGAGGCTGAGCCGAGTGGGCCGCGAAATCGCCTTGGCGACTACCCTGCCTGCGCCAGGCACCAGCACGATATCGACTTGTTCGGCTTTACGATCTTGGCTGGCCAGGCCTGGGACGACGGTCTTGGCGGCTCGAGCGCGCACTAACGACAACGTAAAATGCTTGAGATCGCCCTGCAGCCCAAGCTGTAAGGTAAATGCCGCGTGGCCGCCGGCGGGGGCTGAGACCTTGACCCGATCGTTTTCGATCACGATTTGGTGAGCGAGTATGCCAGGATAGACGGTTCCGTCGTGCATTGCCGAGGCGACCCGCCATGGCCCCTGGAGGCGGTCGCGGTCCGAACCGTTGTTCAGCAGCCCGCCGTTGCCAACACGAACGAGCGTCAACAAAACAGCCCGTTCGCCCGGCGTGGGTTCAAGTTGCCGGGGCAAGGGGCCCTGGGTCACAAAGCCACGCAGGCGTAGGGTTTCGTTTTCAAGCGTATAAATCCCTCGTAACGGCAACTTGCTGAAGTGCGCGATCGCCTGGGGGTCGAGTTTGCCAAGCATCGAAAGCATTTGATTGAGCGAACGGGCTGGGCGAGCTGGTGCATCGGTCGCCGGCGCTGAAAGCCGCTCAATCTCTTCTGCCGAAAAGACCCCGATCGAAGCCAAAAAGCCTGGATCGGCCCGGCCGCCTGGGGTGTCGAGCAACTCATCGCGAACTGTTTGATCAACCGACGATGGGTCAGTGGAGGAAGGGGCGTCGGCAGCCTGTTGGGCAATGTCGCCAGGCGTGGCTTTCGAAGGCGGTTGGGTTAGCTCCCGCCAGATGTTTTCAAACCGTTGACGTGCGGCCAGTGCTTCGCGCCGTCGTAAATCCGAGTCGATCGGCCGCAAAGCGAGATTGACCGTGGTTTGCTGATGGGGAAGCGCCGACGGCGAGCCTGCCAGACGACTAAGTTGCCGGGCACGATTGAAGTCGGCCAGCGCCGCATCGCCTTGGCCCAGTCGATGCCAAGCCCAACCACGGTTGTTGTACGCCAGCGCGGAGTTAGGATCGAGTTCGCTCGCGCGATCAAAATCGGCAATGGCCAATTCAAATTCTGATCGGGCGTACCGGCAGAGCCCACGGTTGTTAAAACTGGCCGCATCCTTGGGCATCCATTTCAATGCCTGATTGTAGTCTTCGATGGCCCGTTGGTATTCGGCCCGTTGGTAATGCACGTGTCCACGATTGTAAAACGCAATGCCGTAATTGCGTTTCAAGCGAATCGCTCGATTCAAGTCGCGCAACGCGGCCGAGAGACGCCCCATCCGGCTGAAGGCCAAGCCGCGCTGATTGTGGGCTTGATGTGAAGTGGGCCGACGGTCGATCACTTCGGTATAATCTTCGACCGCCTGGGGATATTGCCGGTCGAGCAAATACAAGTTGCCCCGAGCGGCGATCGCCACCGTATCTTCAGGCGTCTGCTCGATCGCTTGGCTAAAATGTCCGATCGCTTGACGGACCGAGCGGACCGCATCTCTCGGCAACCAGCCTGGGCCGCCAGGTGACACCTGCACGTGATTCGCGTTCGCCTTGACGACCCGCACCACACGGCCCGCTGGCAGCTGGCCCACCAAACGCCCTTGATGATAGATGGCCGTATCGCGCACGACGACCACCGTTTGACCCGTCTGTTGGGCCGCGAGCGGCGAAGCAATCAGCATCGCAATCAGAATGACGACAGGCCGAAGCATCGTTAAATCCGTACCTTGAGCATCTGACGACAGCCGCAGACTGTCGTCAGGAATGTTTTGCGCAAAGTGCTAAGAAAACACTTGAAAGTTTAACAAATTGATTGCTGCGCAGGCAAGCAGCCCCCCGAATACAGACAGGGAAAAAGCAGCGGCCGGTGGCCGCTCGCGAAACGGCTAGTATTTTTTTGTTTCGCGCTTCGACCACCGGTCGCTGTTTTCCTCAGTATCCGAGCGCGGTATGCTTATTATGAACGAGATTCCTTCAATCGCATCTCTTACAAAGTCATTACAGATCCCCCCAGTATGATGGTCGAACGCCGATCGCTGAAGTGGCCGATTATTTTGGCCGTGGTGATGATCGTGCTGCTGATCGTGTTGATCGTCGGCTGGGTCGTGCTAACCTGGCCTGCCCAGACAGGCGAGCGGGCTGCCCTCTATTGGACCGCGTTGGCCGTTGGCACCACGTTCCTGTTACTGGTCCTCGTGGGCGTGGTGCTCTATTTGGCGCTGTCGATCAAGGCGATCAACCTTACTCGGCAGCAGTCGAACTTTATTGACAGTGTTACCCATGAATTAAAGAGCCCGATCGCTTCGCTCAAACTCTATTTACAAACGCTCAGCCGGCGTCAGGTAAGCCCCGACGAGCAGCAAGATTTTTGTCGGTTCATGCTCGAAGATGTGGATCGGCTCGACCATCTGATCAACCATGTCCTCGAAGCAGGTCAGGTGCAAAAGGAACGAGCTCTAGCTCAGCGTGAGCAGGTGCCGCTCGAGGCCTTGTTGGCCGAGTGTGCCAAAACGGTTTGCCTGCGATATCGGGTTCCGCAGGAAACAGTCACCTTGAAGGTCCAACCGTGTGTGGTGCTGGCCGCCCGGATGGATGTCGACATGATTTTCCGCAATTTGCTCGACAACGCCGTGAAATACGCGGCCACCAATCCCAAAGTCACGGCCACTGCCTGGCCAACCGACGAAGGCATGACCGTGGTTCGAGTTGCCGACAACGGCCGAGGAATTCCAGCCAAACTGCGCCGCAAAATTTTTGGCCGCTTTGTCCGCCTGGGCTTAGAACTCGAACGTAGCAAGCCAGGCACCGGGCTAGGGCTCTATATTGTTCGCACACTGGTCAAACGCTGGGGCGGCCGCGTTCGCGTGGTCGAGGCCGACGGGGCCACTGGCACCGTGTTTGAAGTCCGTCTGCCTGGCGGGCCTGATCCTACCACCAGCGTGGATGCTGAAACGCCCACGCATGATTCCAAGCTGGGAGTGGGGTGAAAACTGTGTCGCATGTTCTCGTGGTGGAAGATGAACTCCATTTAGCCCATGGGATTCAATACAATCTCCAGGCTGAAGGCTATCAGGTCACAGTCTTCAACGAAGGTCCGCCAGCCTTACAGTTCATGGAAGACCACGCTAGTGGAGTCGACCTGGTAATTCTCGACGTCATGCTGCCAGGCATGAGCGGCTATACGGTTTGCGAGACGCTACGAGCATCGGGCGTCGAGGTTCCGATTCTGATTCTTAGTGCCCGGACGTTGACCGAAGATCGGATTCGCGGTTTCGAGGTTGGGGCCGATCAGTACATGATGAAGCCGTTCGACCTGGAAGAATTTTTGAGTCGGATCAAAAACCTGTTAGCCCGGGCTCATCGCACCCAAGAGCCGGCCGGTCCGGCGGTCAAGAGCATTTCGCGCTACAAGTTTGCTGACGCCACGGTCGATTTTGACACGTTTGAAGTGGTGGTGCGCGGCGAGCCGGTGCGGATGACGCAAAAGGAATTGAAATTGCTACGTTACTTTGTCGAGAATGAAGGTCGGGTGATTCCGCGTGACGAGTTGTTAGAAAAAGTGTGGGAAATGCCTGGCTCGATCACGACCAGGGCTCCCGACCAGTTCATCCGCCGGCTCAGAAAAACGTTTGAGTCCGACCCGGCCCAGCCCCGACATTTTCTGACGATCCGCGATGCCGGCTACCGGTTTGTGGCCGACGACGGGCAAGAGTCAGGGGCTTAGTGCTACAGCGACGCTTTCGATGGCAATAATCTCAAGCAAGGCGGAAATACGCCAAATTTCAGGAATTTGACCACTTCAGTCAATTTTGTTGTCTAATATGGTCTCGGTCGTGCTATTTCCTTTTGTAGCGTCTCATTCGTGAGCGTTGTACAACAGATCCGTAAAGAGGATTGCTAGTGTGGCAAAGCAAAGCTTGGATTTCTCATTTTCAAAGCAAGCCATGCGCTTGTGGGCTTCTCTCGTGCGGTTGATGTGAATCGACTGCGACGAAGTGCTCGCAGGCAGATGGTTTGTTTTGTTGTTGTTAGGTCGATTTGAAGCTGGTTGCTTTTTGGCCAAGTGCAATGAAGGGCGGAAAGCAGCAGGTTTGATAGAGATCGAGTAAGTGAGAGTGGCCCTGCGAAGAGTGCAGTCTGCTCTCAAGCGGGGATGGCAAGGCAGGCGGACTTAGTAAGTGTACTGCCTGTCGGCTCCTTAGGTGGAGTTGGCATAAAAGCTATTTTTAAAGTGGCATATAGGAGAGTTCACATGGTAAGCCTCATTGAGCTTGATTGCGTGGACGATTGGGATGTCGCAGTGTTGCCGGCCGGTGGGCGTCGTTCACGTTCGGCGCAGCCATCTCGACCAGTCCCTCGCCAGTCGTCACGTCAGCGTTATGGCAACGAGCGTCGCCATGCCTCACGGCGAAGCAGCTCGAGCCATTTAACGCCGCGTCGTCGGTTGCGAAAACAGCAGCTCGTTTAACCGGTAGCACTGAACCCCAACTCAGGTAGTTTCAAATTTCTCGTGCTTAGCAGTAGCAGCGGTCGGTGACCGAAGCGCGAAACAGGTAATTTTACAGCTTTTCAAAAACAACCGGTTTTCGAATCCTCGTTTTTGGAATTGAAACGAATCCAAACTAACCCGTTCCGACTGTACGACGAAGAGATCCGAGCAATGTCTATCCATCCAGACCCACATGACCGCGGCGAGTCTTTTACCCGCCTGCTAGGTGCGAATCAAAAACGCATCTTAGGGTTCATTCTCTCGCTCGTGCCGGCTGGTCCCGACGCTGAAGACATTTTGCAAAACACCTATATCGTCATGTGGCAAAAGTTTGACGAATTCGAATTGGGTACCAACTTCACTGCCTGGGCGATGCGGATTGCCCGCTTTCAGGTGATGGAATTTTGGAGCCGCCAACAACGAACCCGAGCCCGGCTGAGCGACGAGACGATCGACTTAGTGTTGGAACGGTTGGCCGACCCGAAACAACACGAAAAACTATCTCCGTTGAGCGAGGCGCTAGAGCATTGCCTGGGCAAACTGCGACCCCAGCAGCTTCAGATGGTCCGTTCGCGTTATAGCGATGAGTGTGAAGTCTCTGAAATTGCCGAGGAACTACGGATGTCGGTCGACGCGGTTTACAAATCGCTCAGTCGGACTCGGCGTCAGTTGTTCGATTGCGTGCAGGCAAGAGCTGTCCAGCAGGAGGAGCACGCATGACCGAGCAACGAAAACAGACATTCAACGATGACCAGTTCGAGCGGCTCTGGCAGTTGGCCTCGGCCCAACACGACGCGACGATTTCCGACGCGGAAACGTCTGAGTTAGACGCTCTGTTGGAGGGTTCCGACATGGCGGTCGAAGCCTATGCCGAGATTTGCATGTTCCTGGCCGAGCTGTCGCGAGGCGCTGCGTTGGCCGTTCAGGTAAGGTCAGAAACAGCAACACTCGACGTCGCGCCAGCAGCCGATCCTGCATGGCCAGCGAGCCCAGAGCCTCAAGCGGCCTGGAGCGAACGGGTACAGTTCTATCGCGGTCGGCGTTTGCAAATGTTGGTGAGCCAGATTGCCCGAGTCATTCACTGGCACCGGCATCCGCTTCGGTTTTTGGTGGCCGTTTCGATGCTCACGGTCCTGTTTATCGGCGGCTTGTTGGCTTGGATTTGGCCACAGGAACAAGCA
>JANQPJ010000126.1 GCA_028289525.1 Pirellulales bacterium | reverse complement strand
AAGCACTATTTTTCAGAGAGATCGTTAAAACAAGTGTTTCGCGCTTCGTCACCGACCGCTGTTACCGATCAACAGGGGAAATTTGGAACGACTGAGTTTAGGCATCTGTAAAAACCGATGTTTCGCGCTTTGGCCACCGGCCGCTGCTACTGATTTGCCAAGAAATTTGGAACCACTGAAATTCACTCGCTTGCGCGTCGTGCTTGTATTGGCTTTGAAATACGATCCAGCTTTGCTTGTAACAGCCATCTGAAGTTAGGCAGAACGATAACGAGCGAGCCGCGCAGGGCACAGAGCGACACAGAGAAGATTTTGTTCGTATGCAAAACAAAGAAACAAAAAGCGGTTGAGGATGTAGGGCGAAGAGAAACGCACGAACGCGTACCAACAACCAACAACCAATAACCAACAACCAACAACCGATAACCAACAACCGATAACTAACAACTACGTTTCCAGGTATTTCCATGAGCGATTCCCAGGCCACCGCCGAATTTGCCAGACTGTTCGATGCCTCGCAGGCTCAGTTGCTGCGATACATCTTGAACCTGGTCCCGTCGGATGCCGACGCCCTGGATTTGTTGCAGGAAACGGCCGCCGCGCTCTGGCTGAAGTTTGACCAATACGACCGTGAAAAACCGTTCGGTCCCTGGGCACGCAAGTTTGCTCACTATCAGGTGCTTAAATGGCGGCTCGAAACAGCACGCCGTCACGAAAAAGTGGCGACCTTCTCGCTCGAGGCGATCGAAGTTTTGTCCAAGGAATTCGAGCGACACGACGAGGTGCTCCAGTCACGCATCGACGCCTTGGCCGGGTGTGTTGAGCAAATGTCGACCGACGACCGCACCTTGCTCGAACAGCGCTATTGGGAACACGTCAATCTCGAGTCGATGTCAACCCACACCGGCATGACCCCGCCACAGATTTCCCGCCGGCTGTACCGAATTCGTCGGCAACTTGAAGCCTGTATTGATCGCGCTATTGCCACGGAGGGAGTCTCATGACGCATCCTCCTCGCAATGAAGCGGAACTCCGCCGGTTGTTCAGTCGGGTGTCTGATGGTCTGGCCACCCAGTCTGAGATTGCCTGGCTCGATCTGGCCCTGCAAGCGGATGAACCAATTCGCCAGGTGTTCCTCGAGTTCAAGGCCCTTCAGGCTGGTCTGTATGAACACGCCTGCCAGTGGGCCGTCGAGGCCGATGGGCCGTTGCCTGTGGCTCAGGTTGATTACGATGCGGTCTTCGCGACCACTGAACGGCCAGTCGTGTTTGACCGCCAGAAGAGCGATGAGCCAGGATGGTCGCGCCAGGTGTCGGCCATTCGTCACGCGTGGAATCTCGCCGCTCGGGGGATCCAATGGCATTTGCACCCGGTGCGGTTTGTTACCGTGATCGCCATGCTGACCGTGGCGATGTGGGGCGTCTGGTTGCTGATCATTCGGCCAGGCGAGCCCCCGGTGGTGAAAAACCGACCAGCCAGCTCAGGCCATCTTCGCGGTGCCCATGTGCCCACGGTTGCCCGTCTGGTGCGCACGGTCGGGGCCAAGTGGCAAGACACCACGGGGCTATTCTTCGACGGCATGCATTTAGCCCGAGGACGGACCCTGCGGTTGCAAAGCGGTCTAGCCAAGGTGGCGTTCCACAGCGGGACCGAGATCATCCTCGAAGGCCCTGCCGAGCTGCAAGTCGATGGCGAGAATCGTTGTGTCTTAGCTCAGGGAGCCCTGGTGGCGCATGTTCCCCGGCCAGCTCGCGGTTTTCTGGTGCAGACCCCGACGGCCGATTTCATCGACCTGGGGACCGAGTTTGGGGCCTACAGCGATGGGCAGCGAAGTGTCATCAAGGTGTTTCAAGGTCAGGTCGCCGTCCAGGCTCATCAGGTGGAGCAGCGTTTGCGGCTAACTGCCGGCGAAGCGGCCCAGGTAGTGCACTCCGATGACCGAACGCCGGCCCAAGTGGTCCGATTGCGAGACCGGAAGGAGATTAGCAAGCGATTCGTACGCCGGTTGCCTGCACAGCCGCCTCGGGTGGTTGCCAAATACACGCTCGGACGCCCAGGGGTTTTTATGGAATCCGAAAGTTGGTTCGCTCCGGTCTCTAGCACGGACTTGGTCGAGGGGGCGACGCACCAAGCCGGTGAGAACACTAACGGAGTCACGCTCAAATTGAGCCAGTTGAGCGAGCCGTTTGATCACGATGGGGGTGTGAGCGATGGCCAGTATCACGGCGGCCCCAAAATAAATAACCGGTACACCACTCGAAGTTGGACCATTTCTAGCCCAGGGGTCAAAACAGCAACCTACAACTTTTCCCAGCCGTGCGACTTGCGTCGAATCGAAGTCTACGCCTCGCATCATAGCTCAGGCGGCATCATGGACGTGCTGATCGAGGTCGACACCGGGACCGGTTGGAAGACGTTGGTCGATGCAGGACGCGGTGGGCATCGTGGAGAGACACAACTCGCGGTCTTTAGCCAACCGGCAGGCTGGATTGCCCAAAACGTCGCCCGGCTGCGGTTCAATTTTGACCTCCAGCAGGTTCCCAATCACATCACGGTCGTCCGTGAAATCGATGTCTTTGGCCAACCGAGTCAGCCTGTTCAGGAACTTGAACGGTCAGCCGATCAGAAAGCGTTTTGAACGATGAGTAATCCTCGAGTGATATGCCAGGGTGAGTCGCGGCCAGTGTGGTCGAATCGCCAAAGTAAGAGAAAGTTTTGCCAGGTTCGGTGGTTCCAAAAATGAGAATCCAGAAATCACGGTTTTTCAGAGAGAGGTATGAAAGCAGGTGTTTCACGCTTCGGTCACCGGCCGCCTGCTACCGTAGTTCGCGTTTTGTACACACTTTGTGAGTTCGTGGGGTTTGTTGATTGATGGCCGTAAACCATCAGCTCTGCTGGTGAGAATTGATACAAGGCGCGACGCGCAAGCGAGGGAATTTGAGTGGAACGTCTTCTCTCGCCCCTCGCCTTGTATTTGGCTTCTTTTAGGAGTCTTCCTCGTACTACCGGCTCTGCCGGTAGTTATTGATTTGTTTGTTTTTTCGTTCACTTGAAGCAAACCAGAAAGATTTGTTTCCATCCATTTTGTTCAAGGAGATGTGTCATGTTGTTTCGAATCAATGCTGTTGCTGCCCTGATGTCTGTCATGTTCGCCAGCTCAGCCACCGCCATGGTGACCGCTAGTTACACCTCGGGGACGGTTGGCAATTTCACTGAGGATGCCAGTGTGCTTGCCCCAGTTTCAAACTCAGACTTCGTGAATGGAGCGATCGACGGAGGGCCAGCCAACAGCAATGGAGTCACGCTGGCGCTAAGCGGTGCGGGCGTCTTTGGCAGTAATGGCGGGGTGAGCGACGGGATTTATTTGGGAGGGGCGTTTACGAGTGTCACAGCCGCCGGATGGTTCATTAACGCCACGCAGACGGCAACCTACACGTTTGCTGGGCCGGTCGATTTTCACGGGGGACACATCTCGATCTATTCAGCCCACCAATCTAGCGCTGGCGATCTAGATGTTTTGATTGAAGCCAACACCGGCTCAGGCTTCACGACGTTGGTCGATGCTGGAGTAGGTGGAAATGCGAATGGTGAGAACCTTCTAGAGACCAGTGCTTTGTTCCTCAATGGGGTGACGGCACTGCGGTTTACCTTCGACACAACGAACGTTGTGAGTGGCTTCAGCTTCATTCGTGAGATCGACGTGTTCACGACCCCTGAGCCGTCAACCGGACTGCTGGCTGCCTTTGGCATGACTGGCCTGGTGATGCGTCGTCGACGTAAACGCGGGCAATGAATATCAGTTGTTCCAAAAACCAGGGCATGAAAAACGAGTTGTTTTCTGGAAGTCGGTAAAACCACTTGTTTCGCGAGCGGTCACCGACCGCTGCTACTGGCCACGCACCAAATTTGGAACTACTGAGATTGAAAAAAATGAATCGCCCTGTTGTGCGCCAGCCTGCACTTGATTTCTGTCGGATTCTTCAGCCGAGACCGCTTGTGCTCGGCTCGGGCTTTGGCTGACGCCACGGTCGCTAGTTCGCGCCGGGTTGCGCGACCACGCCCTCTTACATCGCCAGCAGTGGCTTCTCCTGTTGCCTGTTCGAGAACGCCCCAGACGGCGAGCGACCGCTGCTGTAATGATCCTAAAGGCGGCAGGCGTTTCGTCTGCCACGTTTGTTCAATCACTCTCATCGCCTTAAAAGGCTATAAGGTTTTAGATCATGACTTGCCACTCCTCCCTTGCGCGGTTCACACTTGGGCTATTGAGCCTAACGTTTATCGGCCAGCCAGCCAGCGCTGAAACAGATTCTAATCAGGCTAGGCCAAAACGTGCAGTACGCTCGTTCCAGTTCGACTATCAGGCCACACTTCGACAGCTACCGCCGGGGACTCGTCTGCAGGCATGGCTCCCGGTGCCACGTTCCAGTGTCCATCAACAAATCAAACCGCTTGAAGTGTCGTTGCCGGCTGCTGGCCAAACCCATGTCGAACCGAAATACGGCAACAAAATTCTTTATTTTGAAACCAAGGTGCCTGAATCTGGTGAGTTGGCACTGACCACGTCGTATCAAGTGACGCGCCACGAGGTTCGTGGGCTGTCGCCTTCTCAAGCCGAATGGCCTCCGCTCACCGCCGAGGAAGCTCGGCTGTTTTTGTCGGCCAACCGCAAAGTTCCGCTCTCAGGCAAACCGCTCGACTTGCTTGCCGGCATGTCGTTCTCGAACCAGCCGCTCGCAACGGCCAAGGCGTTGTACCATCGGGTTGATGACCACGTGCGTTATGACAAGTCTCAACCAGGCTATGGCCACGGCGACGTGCTCTGGGTCTGCGATAGCCGATTCGGCAACTGCACCGACTTTCACAGCCTGTTCATCTCACTGGCCAGAAGCCAAGGTCTCCCGGCTCGCTTTGAAATTGGCTTTATGCTGCCGCCGGAGCAAGGGCAGGGGAAGATTGGTGGTTATCACTGTTGGGCATTTTTCCACACCAAACAGCACGGTTGGGTGCCAGTCGACATTTCCGAAGCCGACAAGCATCCCGAACTAAAACCGTACTACTTTGGCAACCTGACCGCCGATCGGCTCACAATGAGCGTGGGCCGCGACTTGGTGCTGGTCCCTCGACAAGCAGGTCCGCCGCTGAATTATTTCATCTATCCCTATGTAGAAATCGACGGCACACCGCTTGCCCGTGACCAGGTTGAACTCGCTTTTGGATATCGCGATACCAAAATCACTGGGAAACCCAATCGGAACTGAATTTCCCTAGGCTCTGTGACTCTGCGAGGAAAAAACTGCGCGATCACATGCGATACAAACGAGGATCTTGCGAAGGCACAAAGCTACAAAGGAGAGAGGTTCGATAATATTTCAGTCGAGTGAACTGGAATTTGCCATCGAGAGCACCGAGGAGAAATTTGTCCGTGAATTGCACGGATGGGCGCGAATTGAATCCCCCCCAATATCTACACACAATCGCGACAGTGGCCGCGAAGCAGGATTTCTGTGACCTGTCCGAAGCGTCTGCTTGCCGTCTTGCTCTTGTTGGTCAATTCGATCTCTTGCATGCACGAAACGGTGCCGCAATCGACGCACACGAAGTGCGGGTGAGATGTGTGTGCCTGCTCCTCTTCGGCGATGATTTCGAATCGCCAAACGTGGTCACCGAGTTCTGAACGACGCAACAAGTTGGCCGTGACCATGTCGTTCAGGTTGCGGAAGACCGTCGCCTTATCGATTTCATATTCCGCTAAACAAGCGGAAACTTCCGCGTGCGTTCGAGGGGCTGACGAATCGCGAAGCACCAACAATGTCGCCACACGTGCGGCAGTTGCTCTCAACCCGACCGCTTGAATCGTTTGCCGAGCCCAACTGCGGGCGGTTGTGTCTTGATTCATGGCAGCTTTCCCTTATTCGTGGCCTCCACAGTACGGCCTTCATCTGAGTCTCTTAAATCTTTCTCGCCGGGTCAACTACACCCAAACGGTTGGGTGCAGTAACGGATTGTGGTCGTTTCAGCCGGTGTCATAGAACTCTCTCGTTCCCAAGCTCAGGAGGATTCATTTTTTCAATCTAGGAAGTTTTTAAGGGCCTACTAACCCGACGCGTAAGCGAGGAAAACAGCCAGAAATACCTCGCTTACGCGTCG
>JANQPJ010000115.1 GCA_028289525.1 Pirellulales bacterium | reverse complement strand
AGGAGAATTGCAAAGTCGTTTTTTCGAAAAAGCAGCGGTCGGTGACCGCTCGCGAAACGGCTAAGTTTTTTGTTTCGCGAGCGACCGCCGGTCGCTGCTCTTGTGGAATCGACGACTTTGCAGTCGTCCTGGCCGAAAACCTTTTTCACCGTAGCCTAGGGCAAGCGCGGTGTCGCCCTAGGACTGGCTGTTGCATAAATTTTTAATTTTTTTCTTGCCGGGTTGCTTTTTGTCTAGTCTAATCCAAATTTATTAGCTTGAGATGCCGTGATTGCTCTGAAAAGCATCACGCACATCGAGCACTGGCAGTCAGTACGTTACAAAAATGATCGACTAGAGCGAGTCGCTCTTTACCGTAGCGGACGACACCTAGTTTTCGTCGAGGTTTTCGGACGAAATACGACTACGAATTATCCGAAATTGCTCTAGTCCCCTTCCTCTGGCAATTGAGAGTCAAACGATGGAACAACCGAATGAAGAGAAAACATCGCACGACGATTTGAAAATGTTTCTTATCGAACAAGGTTACGGCGAAAAAGAAATTGGCCAAATTTTGCAAAGGATCGCCGAATGTGACAACAAAACGTTCCGCAAATCGATCTTTGATTCGTTAGAACACGGAACCTTTTCGCTAGATGGGCTGATTAAAGATGCCCTAGCAAACAACGATGAAAAAATCTCTGAGTAACGAAAGGTCACCGTATGTCAACGAACACAAGGTAGTCGCTATTCGCGTTCTAATTTAGCAACGTCCATATCGGCAAACGAAGCTTTTCCCTGTATCACCTTGAGGGTCAATTGGTTTTGGGTCGCCGAAGTACATTGAAATCGTCCCAATGGAGTACCATTGACGATTAAACCCAGGTCGTTTTTCAAACGATACATGTGAATTTCTTGTCGCACGTTCTGGTCGATATCGACAGGTCGCAAATCGAGTTGGACAGTTTTTGCAATCGGCTCGCGCAACTCGGTCGAAATCAAACGAGCCGTGGAATCCTGCAACACTAGAGAAACGCTGGCACGATCCTGCAATGGTTGCGGCAAGACGATTTCAACCGCATGACCATTGGCAACTAGAGTGCTGACGCGAAACCGGTAGTTGGCATTTCCTTCTAGTGGAATCGTCATCCACGCCTTTTCACCGCCAACCAGCGTGAAGGCCCCATCAATCGACCAGCTTCCCGATTGAGGGTAAATCGGAACGCTTTGTCCATCAAACAACGGTTGAGGAAAGTTCTGGACTTGCCAGCCAGCGGCAATGTGAGATGCCTTGACCGGCGCGCTGGCTTTGCTTCGGCGCATCCAGATTCCCATCGTGATCATCAGCATGACCGCAGCTAGAAGGCTTGCAGAAACCAGCTTCACTTTCGCAGTGAGGAATTGGCGCTGTTGTTCGCCTGTAGATCTCTTTGGTGGCTGGCGTATCCAAACCGACGTTTTCTGACTATCGATTTTGGCAAGGACTTCGTCGATCTGTTGAATAAGTGCCTGATAGTTCCCAATACGGTGGTCAGGGTTGCTTTCCGTCATCGCACGAAACAGATCGACCGTCTCTTGCGTCAAATGGTCTGGCAAGGTGTCGCGCCAGACATCGTTGCCAGTGGCTTTGCCAATGATTACCTTGATCGAGGAACTGTCTGCAAAAGGCACGGTACCGGACAGCATGTGAAAGAGGGTCGCGCCTAAAGAATAGATGTCCGCTCGAGCATCAACATGCGTGTCCTGCAATTGTTCAGGTGCCACGTAAGCCGGTGTGCCCAGAGCCGTTCCAGTGGCAGTCAAGTTTGCTTGGTCTTTCTCCGCAGGTTCGAAAGCAAGCCCAAAGTCGGCAACTTTAACCAAAGGCACGCCAGTGTAAAACTCGCTGCCAGATGGAGGCTGTGTCAATAAAACGTTCGCCGGTTTCACGTCGCGATGAATAATCCCCGCTTCGTAGGCATGCGCCAACGCAGATGCGATCTGTCGAACAATACGCCATGCAACGCCTTCGGAAAGCCGGGTAGAACGTTCGATCAAGGCATGCAAGTCTTCTCCTTCGACAAGCTCAATCACCATCCAAAAGCATCCCTGGTAGAAGCCGCTATCATGCACGGCAATGATATTAGGATGCTTTAGACGAGCAATGGCATGCGCTTCTCGTTGAATGCGGTCGATGCTGCTCTGATTGGGTTGACTCGTTAAACTGATCGTTTTAACTGCAACATCGCGATCGAGCGACATCTGCTTTGCTCGAAAGACGATTCCCACAGCGCCACAACCAATTAGACCAGTTAACCGATACCCTGGCGCCACACCGGTGGGTCGCATCAACAATTCGACGGCACTGACAAGCTGTGGCGTCATGTACGAAGAGCTGAGAGCAATATCCGCTTGGCTTGTGTTCTTTTCTTGCGCCCTCCGAAGAATCTCCTCTCCGTGAAACGGATCGATCAGATTGTGCTCCAGCGCAACGGCGACAAAACTGTCGAATAGATCAAGCGTTTCATCAATCATCAAGACGTCTGCTAAAGACAAGTTGCTTTTTACCGTGGCGAACGCGACCTACTTTTCGTTAAGGTGTTTCTGACGAAACACTGGTACGCATTTTGGTAATTCTCTCTAGAAATCTAGCCTACTCATGATCCATTCGCGGATTGAAGCACCTTCAACATCGCACGAATTGAAGGACGATCAGCGGTCATATCAGCACCAACATATGCAAGGCGAACATTGCCAGCTTTGTCAATGATGAATGTGGAAGGATGCGCCAGATTCGATCGGATTTTAAAATATTCTGTCGCTCCAAAATCTTCATCTAAAAGAATGGGAAATGGCACAGCATCAACCTGTTTTTTACCGGTTGTTCGTGCTGCATCAATAAACTCATCTAAGTGGCTTCGTGTGCCTGGATAAACGACCAGAACTTCCGTGTCTGTCTGTTTAAATTTGCCATAGTTTGCAACCAGGCGTGACGTCTGAGTTTTACAAAACGGACATAACATTCCGTTAAAACCTTCCGTGAAGACAAGCACCACATTTTTCTTGCCAACATAGTCTTTCAGCGCAACGCGATCGCCAGAGGTAGAAAAAAACACGAGACCATCAAGACCAACAGGAGCTTCTACATTCGACTCGACTTCGTCGTGAAAGACGATTTCTTCCGACTTCGTTTCAGGCTTGGTGTCAGGCTTGGTGTCAGCATCAGACGCTTTAACATCCGTCTGCTCAGGCGCGGGATCAACCACTGGTGTTGTTTTCGAGTGACACCCGAGACTGGCTTGTGCCACGAGAACAACAGCAAATGAAGGGACTATGAAGTCGAGCCGAAAACGAAATGGAGCCATGAGGGAGTCCTCTGTAATATCAGCAACGCCAACTACATCATCGTTCACCTGTACTAAAGTACAGATTTCCATCTGCCAGATAAGATAATAGATGTGAACCAACTCGCAGCCGTCGTACGCCCATGGCGTAGACGGGCATATTATATTGCTCTAACGGGACCAGCTTCTGTGTCCTAATTAACAAAATTACTGGCTATGCAGATTGGCAAGTGCCAAGTGTGATGAGAGCTTAGACAGGGCGATTCATTTTTTCAAATTGGTGAGGTGGCCTACTAAGCGCGACGCGTAAGCGAGGTATTTTTGGCTGTTTTCCTCGCTTACGCGTCGCGCTTAGTAGGCCCTTAAAAACTTCCTAGATTGAAAAGATCAATCGCCCTGAGAGCTTCGATGTCTGAATTGACAAACCTTTGGGGCTCATGCCCCCCCAACAAATCGCTCAAATATCGAGGTTTTTCACTTCTAAGGCGTGTTTCTCGATAAACTCCCGGCGAGGCTCGACCTTTTCGCCCATCAACACTCGAAACAACTCGTCCGCCGCGCCGGCATCTTCCATTTTGACTTGCAACATGGTCCGGTTTTCGGGATCGAGTGTAGTTTCTCGCAATTCTTCAGCGTTCATTTCGCCCAGGCCTTTAAAGCGGGTGATTTGTAAACCCTTTTCGCCAGCGGCTCGAATTGCAGCGACCAGTGAACGCAAATCTTCCAGACCGATTTCGTTGTCGCCTCGTCGCAAAACATAACGCGGTTCCTCGATGCCAGTTCGATCTTGGGGAATCAACGATTGAATGTCGAAATCCAAGGCGGCCAAGTCTTGCAACATTGTGTTGATCGTGCGCACTTCGTGCAGCTCAACAATGTGAAGCTGCTCGACCGGATTCAGTTCGGTTTCGCTCTTCCCATTTCCTTCTACCGGTCGATCGACGACATCCAGTTCAGCGCCTGAGGCTTTCTCTTGTTCTTCGACAAACTGATCGAGTTCACTTCGGGTGGTGAACCAGTGTTCGGCCGTACCGAGAAAAACATGGAAGACCGGCAACTTGAGCGTTTCTAAATTTTGCCGTAAGGCGTGGATTTTTAGACTGATGCCACGCCGTTCGAGGGCAATCACGGCGTCTTCCAAAGCGGCCAAGGTGCGACACAGTTTGCTCATCTGATTGCCTTCAATCAACCGCCCGTCGCCGGTGTCGAGGACCGAATCGGCCAAACCAAGCTCGAGCAACTGTTGTTTCATCTCCTCTTCTGTTTGTACGTAGTAAACTTTTTTCTTTTGGCGAACTCGAAACAGCGGCGGTTGGGCCACGTAGATGTGGCCAGCACGAACCATGTCGTACATCTGGCGGTAGAAAAAAGTGAGCAGCAGCGTACGAATATGCGAACCATCGACGTCGGCGTCGGTCATGATCACAATCTTTCCGTAGCGACGCTTGCTTAGGTCTTGTTCAGCGCCGATTCCAGTGCCAACGGCCGCGATCATGCTGCGGACTTCTTCATTGGCCAACACTTTGTCTTCACGCGATTTATAGGCGTTAATGATTTTTCCACGCAGTGGAAGAATCGCCTGATATTCACGCAACCGGCCTCCTTCGGCACTGCCGCCGGCCGAATCACCTTCGACCAGATAGAGTTCACACTTGTCGACTTCGCGGCTCGAACAGTCGCGCAGCTTGCCAGGCAAGCCTCCTCCGGCCAGGGCCCCTTTGCGCTCGCGAATCAGTTGGCGGGCCTTGCGGGCCGACTCACGCGCTTCGGCCGCCAAGGTTCCTTTGCGAATGATGCCCTTGGCTGTTTTCGGGTTTTCCTCGAAATACTTGGCCAGGTATTCGCCGACGACCGTGTTGACGATGCCTTCAATTTCACCGTTGCCTAGCTTTGTTTTAGTTTGACCTTCAAACTGAGGTTCCGGAACACGGAGACTGATCACTGCGGTCAAGCCTTCACGGACATCTTCGCCTGAAGGGATTAGATCTTTGAACAAGTTCTCTTTTTTGCCATAGGTGTTGATACTGCGGGTTAACGCAGCGCGAAAACCTGACAGGTGGGTGCCGCCTTCGTGGGTATTGATATTGTTGACATAGGTATGCACGTTTTCGGTATATTCGCCCGAGTATTGCAACGCCACCTCCATGGTCACGCCATCCTGCTCACCGCTCACATACAGTACTTCTGGGTGCACGGCGTCGGTTGCCCGATTGAGCCAAGAGACGTATTCGATAATCCCATTTTCATATCGAAACGACTCGCTCTCGTCTGAACGAGCATCTTCGATCAGGATTTTGACGCCCCGATTCAGGAAGGCCAGTTCCTGGAGCCGGCGGTGCAGAATGCTGTAGACATATTTCGTGCTCTTTTGGAAAATTTCCGGATCGGGTTTGAACGTGGTTTTAGTGCCTACTTTTTCGGTTTTGCCAACACGGCGCACCTCAGACTTGGGAATCCCCCGTTCATACTCCTGATGATGAACGTGTCCGTCGCGGCAGACTTCGACTTCGCACCACTCGGAAAGGAAGTTGACGACGGTAACGCCAACACCATGCAGACCACCGGAAGTTTGGTAAGCCCCTTTGTTGAACTTGCCGCCAAACTTGAGCACAGTCATCACGCCTTCGAGCGTTGAGACCTCACGGCCCATCTGTTCAGAGAGTTGATCGTGCCGGGCCACGGGAATGCCACGACCGTCGTCTTCAACCGTGACCGAACCGTCGGCGTTAATCACCACCGACACCTGGGTCGCATAGCCGGCCATCGCTTCGTCAATCGAGTTGTCAACGACTTCGTAAACCAAGTGGTGCAAACCGCGCGGCGTGGTGTCGCCGATATACATACTGGGGCGCTCGCGAACATGCTCTAAATCGCTCAGATGTTCCAGGCTATCGGCACCATACTCGCCATCGGCCTTGGCGAAGACCGGCATTTCCGAACCGGGTTCATTTTCCTGAGGGGCAGGATTCTCACTCATTTCTATTACTCGATTCGTTCCAAAGTTGCTCTAAACTGCATTTCAAGATGGGGGAGAGATTGTCCGAAAAACAGCTTAGCTAGCCGGTTGCCGACGCATTGACCTGAAATCGCAAATTGCGAATGTCGCGGTTACCGACCGCTTGGTGCAATCGTTTCAGAATCTCTTGTTGGACAAACATAATTTCTTGTTGAATGGTTGAATTGGCAACGAACACCTGCAATGTCCCCCGATACAGCTTGCCAACCGCCGTGGCGTCGGCAAACGACTCACCAACCGCTTGACGCCAGGCCTGTTCCAGGTGGCCTGTGGCCTGTTGTCTTCCATAGCCTTTGCGAACCATTACCTGGGTAATGGCCCGCTGAATCGGCTTTGGCGAACGGGCATAAAACCTCTTTTGTTCACGTTCTCGCTTGGCTTCCAAATCAGCAAAGCGATCGTGAATTTGCTCGTCTTGATGATGGTTCAAACTCAATCAACTGTTCCTCGGCTTCACAGCAATCAGACAGACTAACGATCACTGGCCAATGGCATGATGACATAACCAAATCCATCGTCGGTCCAACAAACAGCCGCACTCTCGTGATCGCGAAGCTCTAGTTTGAATGACGTATCGCCAGAGAGTACTTTGAGGAAATCCATCACAAAGCGTGGATCGAGCTTAATCGTTAGCGACTGACCATCATAAGCAACCGGCAACTCAACACGTGCCTGGCCAACGTCGGCTGCCTGACCTGCCAAGACTACGCTACCATCGGCAAACGTAAAATCGATCCCCCGGCTCTCTTCGCTGGTTGCAATCGCCGCCTGGCGCACCGCGCCATAGAACCCCGCAACCGGCAGATCGACCGAAATCACACCTTCGCGCGATGGAAAGACATCGCGCCAACGGGGAAAGCGGCCTTCGAGCAGTCGGGTATGAATCGTCATGTGAGGTCCGCGAACCAAAATTTCATTGCCACGTGCGGCAATCGCGATTTCAGAGTCAAGGTCGCTGATCGCTCGTTCGATCAATTGCATCGCTCGGGTAGGCACAATCGTCGTGCCTTCGCTGTCGGCCGGCTCGCCATGCCGGGCAACAGGCCCCTCCATCTTGCTAAGCCGACGTCCATCGGTCCCCACGGCAACGATTTTGTCCGCATCAAACTCGAGCAACACGCCGCCCAACGCATAGCGGCTGCTTTCGTTATCGGTTGCCAGCACGGTACGACGAATCATTTCGCGAAACAATCGTCCAGAGACTTCGAAATAGGCTTCTTCTTGAAATTCGGCAATCGTGGGAAATTCGGCCGGATCTTCCGCCGGCAGTTTGAACTGACTCCGTTCACCATGGACTGAAGTCCCCTGCGAATCGGCTTCGAGCGAGAGTTTTTCGTCCGAGCTTTCTCGCAAAATCGCTCCAAATCGGGCAATGGGCAAAATCGCCTCGCCAGGGATTTCCACTTCAACCTCTGGCACCGCAATACGAATGCCAATCTCCAAGTCGGTTGCTAACAGAGTGGCTCCCTCAGCGGTCACTTCTAGTTTGATGTTACGCAAGATCGGTTTCGGGCTACGGCTGGGAGCAACGGCGGCGACCACTTGAAAGACGGATAAGAGTTTTTCGCGATTACAACTAATTTTCATCGTTCCAACCTTCGGATGTTCGTGAGCGCCATCCGACGTTGAATGGTCCAAAGACGGTGACGCCAACGTAGAGGACATGGTCAGGGTTTCCTTGTTCTTATTTTATTGTTGATTAAAAGTAGTAGTAGTAACCGGACATGTTAAAACGCGAAGTCAGTTGCCAGCGGCTAAGCAAATCGCTGTTTTTGTAGTCTCCACACCTGATAAAGCAATTGAATTCTATCGTGGAAAACCGGTTCGTTGAGTGTTGCTAAACGGTTGGCGATTCGTTGAACGACAACCGGTTTTTGAGTCGTCGTAAGAGCGATGTTTGTTGGCACACCTCAGATGTATCGGTTCAACAGTTTCATAACAACTTATCAACAACTGAATGTCTCGTGACTGGCCCGTCATGCAATCACCCGATCCCGAACTTCGGAGACTGCTTGACGAATCTCGGGTTCCGATTCGAGTCGTTGTTCAATGCGCCGGCAGTTGTGTAACACCGTGGTATGGTCGCGACCACCAAACTGAGCGCCAATCTTCTCCAAACTGTGGTTGGTTAAGTCGCGCGCCAAGTACATTGCGATGGCTCGGGCGGAAACGACTGTCCGGTTTCGCGAAGCGCCTTTCAACCGGGCAACCGGCATCGAAAAATACTTGGCCGTGGTCGAAATAATGGTCGTAATCGGCGGAGCCTTTACGGCTTGTTGGGCTTTTAGATAGCGTTCAACAGCCGTGCGATCCACCAACGGTTCTCCGGCGGCAACTGCGTTGAGATGGCCGAGAAGCTGAGGGACCGTTCCCGGCAACGTGTTGGCCAACATCTGAGCTGCCGACCGAGTGAACGAGACGCCTAGCGGGTCGGCTGCTGCCTCGACGATCGCCAGGCGAGTTGCTCGGCTCGGCTCGGCAAGTTGAACGACTAAGCCAGCGGTCAGACGACTTGCCAAGCCTGGGCACAGCGACACAATGCGGTTTGGTTCCGAACGAGTGGTCACCAACACCACCGCGCCTTGGCGATGCAATTCGTCGAGCGTCATCAGTATTTCACGAGACGCCGATTCGTGTTTGGCCAGATGTTCCAAATTTTCTAACACCAACAGACTTGCTTGACGAAGTTGTGTGCGCAATTGATCGGCCCGATCTTGACGCACGGCCGCGATCCATTCACGTACGAATTGTCGAGCGCAAAGCATGACGGTCGAACCACGCTGGCCTGCCTGGCGCCAGGCCTCTACACAACCTTGCGTCAAATGTGACTTGCCGATTCCTTGAGGACCGACCAGCACCAAAGGCGAATATTGTTGGAGCCTTTTCGATTGAATCACTTCCACCACGTGGTGTGCCAGCAGGTTTTCAGGCCCCAAATAAAAACGGGTGAGCGCAGGCCGAAGCACCGGACCGACAAAAAAATCGGTCGGTGCAGGCAATACATCGCCTGGCGTGAGGATCGACAACACTCCGGTTGACACGCTGGCTCCGTCCACAATTAAATGGCTCGAAAAAAGATCGCCTGGACCACTTAGCGGTTCTGGGCGATTTGAGGCTCTATTGTAGCGTTTTTGGCTCGCTTCGACGAGGTGCCTGGGGCCGATTTTCGTCTCCTTTAAGCAGGCCGCAAGTCTTTACATATTTTTGAGATACGATCGACCGCCAAATCCACTTCCGAGGCGGTGTTTTGACGGCCAAAACTAAACCGCAAGGCGCTGTCAATTTCGGCCTCTGGACAACCCATCGCCAGGAGCGTAGGCGATGGATCACTCGATCCACTCGCACAAGCCGACCCGGTCGAACAGGCCACGCCAGCTAGGTCGCAAGCCATCGCCAACGCCTGACGATCGAGGCCGAGAAATGAAACAAGCGATGTATTCGGCAGTCGGGGGGCCTGTTTGCCATGAATCACCAGGTTAGGAACCGTCTGAGTCAAACGGTCTTCAAACCGATCGCGAATTGTTTGCAGCATCGTTCGCTCTTGTGGATTCCAACTTTCCAGGGCTGCTTGCATTCCGACGGCCAACGCGACCGGTTCGGTGCCAGGCCGTGTTCCTTGTTGCTGAAAACCACCAAAAAGTAACGATTTTAGGCCGATTTCAGACCGGATGACTAGAGTACCGACACCACGCGGACCATGAAATTTGTGAGCCGCACAGGTTAGTGCCGTTACGCCTAAAGCATGGAAATTGACCTCAATCTTGCCGATTGCTTGGCAGGCATCGGTATGTAGTGGGATTCCCCGCTGTTGACAGACTTGGGCGATTTGTGGGACGGGTTGGATCACCCCTGATTCGTTATTGGCCAACATCACGCTCACCAACTGGGTTTCGTCGGTAAGTAACGATTCCAGCCGGTCCGTCTGGACTAAACCTTCGTGATTGACCTCTAAAAGGTCGATTTTCCAGCCCTGGTTGGCCAAATCCTCGGCCACTCGGTTGACACTTGGGTGTTCGATGGCCGAAATCACGATTCGGCCTGGTGATGGCCCAACGAGACCACGCAGGGCCAGATTGTTGGCCTCGGTTCCGCCACTAGTGAAGATCACCTGATCGGCCGATTTTCGAGCAAGATCGGCTCCTAGCAGTCGGACAATTGCATCGTGTGCCTGGCGAAGCCGCTGTCGGGCTGCCCGACCAGCCGCATGTTGGCTGGATGGGTTTCCAGGGAAGTTTTGGTAAACAGAATTGATTGCGTCGAGTACTTCGGATGCCACCGGGGTACTGGCGTTGTTGTCGAAGTAGATCGGTTGCATGGTGTTGGTCAATTCTAGAGCAAATCTCGGTCATTCGAAAGCATGAACCGTTTCGTGAGGCGCCAACGGCGTCTATTTTTCTTCTGCAGAATCGCGGTTGTTTCATTTTTGCCAGCCGAGTATAAGCGACCAGCCCATTTTCCCTGGCCTACTTCAACCGGGCCGTTTTCTTGTCGAACATCGTTGTTCATTGCTTGGAGTGAACCAATACCTGTGGAATCGTCCGGCATTGTTGCCCTGCGTGCCTGTGTGATGCTAGGAAGTCTGGTGGCGTTGCCTTTGTTGGCGGCCTTCAGCGGTCCGGTACCGGAACGGCTGCGCGAAGTGGTTCCGCCCCAGATTCGTCCATGGCTCGAGATGCTTTCACCACCGGCCGCACCGCCGGTTGCCGAATTGCCAGATGCGTCCGAATTCGGCATTCCTTCGTTGACTGACCAAACTGCCGGCGATTTGAGGCCAGGCTCACCGGATTCTTTGCCGTTGCGAGTCATGCCTGTCGATGCTTCCCCCTCGACCGGTCAGGCCTTTGCGATTTCACAGGCGGCCGTTTCAACCAATTTGGCTAAAATTCCTGATGAGCGTTTGACGTCGCAGGGCCCTGCGATGGCGACCCTGGAAGCGAGGCTCAAACGCTTAGGAGCCACCAAGTACCATTTGGAAAAATGGGGTGGCCTAGACGAGCTGTATCGGTTTGTCTGCCAATTTTCGGTGCATGGCGATCCTGGTTGCCGACGACATTTGGAGGCGACGTCGGCCGATCCGCTGGTCGCGATGGAAACCGTGCTGCGGCAAATCGAAGCCGTGATCGATCGGAGCCAGCCAAGTTTCAAGTAGGGTCGGGTTTCTATCTTCCCTTTGGGATCCTTCGACTGCAGTCGTCCTGGCCAGTTGGGTGAGAGGTTGCACGATATGCAGACAAGTGGGCTATCATTAGGATTGGGCCATCGTTTGGACAGTGTGGCGCTGCGCTATCGGTTGCCTTGGAGATCCTGTTGTTCGACGGTTTCGGCCGGTCGGTTGCTCGTTCCGCGTGGTTTTGACCGGCAAGCGTCTGATGGTGGTCCCACGGCTCGTTCGGCTCAATTGGCTCGGGTTGAAGCAGTGCTATTTTTGGCCCGTGAGCCGATAGCCAGTCGTCGCGTAGCCCAATTGGCCAATCTTCCTGACGGCACACGAGCTCGGTCATTGATCGGGCAACTCAAAAGTCTTTATGATCAACGGGGTACCGCATTTCAGGTCGAGGAAGTGGCCGGCGGCTTTCAGCTCTTTAGCCGACCCCAATTTGCCAGTTGGTTGCGACGTTTGGACCAAAGCCCTGGAGAAGTTCGGCTTTCGGCACCGGCCATGGAAACGCTGGCCGTGGTGGCCTACCGGCAGCCAGTATTGAGGGCAGAAATCGAGGCCATTCGTGGTGTGCAATGTGGCGAAATTCTACGCCAGCTCATGGAGCGAGATTTGCTGAGAATCGCTGGCCGTTCCAAGGAGTTAGGACGACCATTATTATACGGCACTACCAAACACTTTTTGCAGATTTTCGGTCTCCGGCATTTGGATGAAATGCCGCGTCACGAAGAACTCAGTTCAACAGCATCAGAAATCGACTCAGAGCTTGCAAACCAGAGCGACCGAAGCAATGATAGTCAGTCCACGAATTCCGACCATTACGAGGTGCAGGAGACCACGGAATTGAGCACGCAACTAGAACCGAATGCCACATCGGTTGATGACCAACAAGAAACGCAGGAACCCATCCGTAAGCTAGGTGTTCAGGCGGAAGCAGAATTCGACGATGAGTACGAATTCGATGATGAGTATGAAGATGAAGATGAAGATGAAGATGACGAAGACGAAGATGAAGACGACGAGTACGATGACGATGAAATCGAAGTCGAGTGGGAAGAGGTCGAAGACGACGATGAGGAAGGCGACGAAGATGATGAGGATGAAGACTGGATAGACGACGATGAAGAGTACGAAGACGATGATGATGAATATGAATACGAGGACGAAGAAGAAGAGTGATTGTTCGAGCCGAGCATAGGGCCCGCGCAGGACACGCCTGTACGACGCGCACTATTCGTCGTGAATCTGAAATAGCCGCTTCAGGGCATCGAGCAAATTGTGTGGTGTGCCTTGTCGCGACTCATCGCGGAGTGATTCGAGTGGCGGGTGAAGCAGCTTGTTTACGAGACGATCGAAGGACTGCTCGATTTCACGCCGTTGATGGTCGTTGACTTGGGGAAGTTTGTTAAACAGCCGAGTCAGTTCATCGCCTTTGATGGCTTCCCAATTCTTACGCAGTCGGCGAATGATCGGCGCGGTGGCCCGATGGGAAAGCTCGGCCATAAACCGCGATGTCTCTTCCTCGACAATCGACAGAGCGCGGGGCAACTCTTGGTCGCGCTGCCGCTGGTTCTTTTGACAGGCAGCCGAAAGATCGTCGATCGAATAGAGATAGACACCCAGGCAATCACCGATCGCCGGATGGAAATCGCGGGGAATTGCCAAATCGAGAACAAACAACGGGCGTTGAAAACGGCCTGGAGCCACCTGACGCTCGAACTGCTGGCGATCCAAAATCGGTTCCGAAGCACCCGTGGTCGAGACCACCACATCGGCGCGCACCAGTGCCGACAGAAGCGACTCCCAAGGTTCGGCTTGGCCTTCCCACCGGGCAGCCAATTCGCGAGCTTTGTCGAAGCTGCGATTGATGATCGAAATTTTGTTGGCCCCAGCCTGTCTCAGGTAGTGTAAGGTCTCTTCGCCCATCTCTCCGGCGCCGATCACGAGCACATGTTTGTCATCGAAACTCTCGAAAATCTGACTGCCAAAATCGGCCACGGCAATGCTGGGAATGCTTACCCGACGCTGGTGAATGGTGGTTTCCGTGCTGACTCGACGGGCTACGCGCACGGCAGCCTGAAAAATCCCATGGGTTAACGGTCCGGTGCTCTGCTGCTCGTTGGCCAGTTCATAGGCCATCTTTACCTGAGAGAGGATTTGAGGTTCGCCAACCACCATGCTGTCCAGGCTGCCGGCCACGGTAAACAAATGGCGAATAACGTCTTCGCCGGTTCGTTCAAACAGATCGTCGAAGATGTCATAGACCGGGATATCATGAAACGAAGCAATAAACTCCACAATCGCTTCGTGCGACGGTCCTTGTTCGTCATTTTCACTGGCAGTGTAGACCTCGACTCGATTGCAAGTGGAGAGCAGGACTGCTTCGGTTTGGGGAAATGTTTTTCGCCAGTCGTCAAGCGCCGCTCGGGCTTGCGCCGCATTGAACGCCAGCCGTTCGCGCACGGCGACCGACGATCCATGATGATTGCAACCTACAACCTGCAACTTCATGATGGGCGCATGGAGGAGTAAGGGGGATGATGAACGCCGGACGACGGCCCGTCCGTTGAGCGTTGGGTGGTGGTGCCATGGCTAGTCGGCCCGAACAAGAGCGCGACCATGGCAACGACGAGAAACACGAAGCTGGTAACCGTTAAATAGGCCACTTTGCGCCCGGCGCGAGCTGGACGGTAGGTCGAATTAAACACGGCGGCGATAACCAGCCACAAAAACATGAATCCGATGATCAAGACCACCGGGTCACTCCAGGCGAGCTGATCGCCATGATGACGGTGGGCAATCACGTTGAGGACGATTCCCGAAACAAAACCGATCCCAATAAACCCGGCCGAGAAGGCGATCGAACGCCCATTGATGAGCGCCAATCGTTCCAGGCTGGGCAGTCGAAAGCCCTGCGAAGGCAGAATTTTGTGTTTCAACCGATAACTTTGCAGCAAGTACATGAGACCGGCCACAAAACCGATGGTGACTGTTACCGTGCCCAAGAGTAGGCTCGCCCCATGGATATTTCCCCAGCCACGCGATGCGCGAACCGGGGCAAACGGTTGTGAATCGGCAACCTGAGCGGCTCCGATGAGGACCAATACCAGTGGGAATAGAAACAACCCAATCGCCGCGCGGGGGTAATACAGTTCTAAGTAGAAGTAGAGTCCGGCGAGCATCCAGCCAGCCAACAGATACCAGTCGTACGGACTGGAGAGCGGCGAGGCGTCGGCCGCCAGGGCCCGCGAGCCCAAATAGAATGTATGGGCCAGTAAGCCTGCAGTGGCAAACCCACGGACGAGCAATTGCCGTAAGCTGTCTGGAAAACGGGCACGCAATGCCTCGAGCGCTAAAGCCACGGCATAGCTGGCTGCAAAACAAGTTGTACTGATGCCTTCGATCATGACGTATGCGATTCTGAGGGCTCTGCCTTAAAAGACTTACAAGCCCGACGCGTAAGCGAGGGGGCGTTGTGAAATGATCGCGAAACTACAGATCCACTTGCTTGCGCGTCGGGCTTGTATTTTGTTATCCATGGTCTTTTGTCGTGGCCCGCAAAGTTACGGTTGGCAGCAGCGGTCGGTGACCGCTCGCAAAACACCAATTTTTATCCATCTCCCTGAAAAACCGTGATTTATGGATTCCCATTTTTAAAACCACACGGTACTTAAAACTTGGCCGACTACTCGCCTCCTAGCCCATACTCTTTTAGCTTCTTATGTAAAGTGTTGCGATTGATTCCCAGGCGGGCGGCGGCCTTGACCTGAACATTGTCGCAGGCAGCCATTACTTGGGCAATCAATTCGCGTTCTACCCGATTGACGATTTTGGTGTGCATGCTGTCTTCTTGAGGGCCGGCTGCGCCTAGACCTTCTTGCACTAGCTCATAGGTCAAGGTTTCTAAATCGGCTGGTCGTGATCGTGAGGACCGTTTGCGCTGGCCGCCGATGATGCTGGCAGGCAGCAAGTCGACCGTCAGTTCGTCGCCTTGGGCCATCACGACCGCCCGTTCCACGTAATTTTGCAGCTCGCGCACGTTGCCAGGCCAGTGGTATTCTTGCAATGCTTCGATTGCCTGGGGGCTAATGTGCGCCACGTAGCGATCGTTTTCCTCATTGTAGTCGTTGAGAAAGTGACCGACGAGTTCGGGGATATCTTCGCGTCGTTCGCGTAACGGCGGCAAATGAATCGGGACCACGTTCAGTCGATAGTACAGGTCTTCGCGAAACCGGCCTGCCTCGACCTCTTCCATCAGGTCGCAGTTAGCGGCGGCAATTACCCGACAGTCGACCTGCACGGTTTGGGTGTCTCCGACCCGCTCAAATTCGCGTTCTTGGAGTACTCGAAGTAATTTTACCTGCAACTTTGCAGTGGTAGAATTGATCTCGTCGAGAAAAATCGTTCCGGTGTGGGCGGCCTCGAAACGTCCGGACCGATTTTTGACCGCGCCGGTAAAGGCGCCTGCCACGTGACCGAACAACTCGCTCTCCAACAGGCTTTCGGTCAACGCGCCACAGTTCACGCGAACGTATGGACCGTTCTTACGCAGGCTCAGCCGATGTAGGGCCTTGGCGACCAGTTCCTTGCCAGTGCCGGTTTCGCCTAGCAACAGGACCGACGCCTTGCTTTTGGCGACTTGCCGGGTGAGTCGGTACACCTCGCGCATGGCCGGGCTCGAGCCGATGATCTCCGGCAGTGAGGAGTTCGAATTCGTGTCGTGCGCCTGAGGGGTGGTGGTCATGTGGGGTTCGCGTGCGTCTGCAAAACCGCGATCGGTTTACGGGAGCGAAGGCACGATTTTTTGTTGCGCAAGTGCTGGTGCCTCGATGGCGTCGAGAATCGCACCCAACAGGTCCTGAGTTTGCTGGTCGGCAGACTCACTCGCGTTGTAGAGGGCGTACTGCTGCAAAATCTCCACCGTGGTTAGTAAGGTTCCGTGTTGGGCCGTCGAATGTGCCAACGCAGCGACGGCTGCTTGGCGATCGGCCATCGGATAGGCCGATTGCCCGACGAAGCGGACCAGTGCCTGTTGACTGCTGGCGGTGCCCAAATGTTGCAGGGTGCTGATGGCCGCTTGGCTCAAGCCGGGCTTGAACAGGGCCGCTTCGACCGCCGGGCTCAACGCACTCCACCGATAGAATGAAATTTTGGAGACGGCCAGCTGGCCAATTTGCTCGATGGCCTGGCGCGC
>JANQPJ010000111.1 GCA_028289525.1 Pirellulales bacterium | reverse complement strand
GCTCTAAAGCAAGTTGCTTTTTACCGTGGCGGGCGCGACCTAGTTTTCACCGGGATTTCTCGACGAAACATCGGCACGCATTTTGGTAATTTGCTCTAGAAACCCACGGCTTGGCGCCAAGCTTGGGCCATCAGGGCGTGTCCAGCCAACGTTGGGTGGACTCCATCGCCGGCCCAATAGGACGGTTTGCTGCCGGCTTCGACCGCTCGATCGAAGACGTCTTGGAACGGAATCCAAATCGCCCCGACCGACTGGGCTACTTCCTTGGCAGCCGCACGTCGTTCGTCAAACTCCGGAAACCACTTTGGCCCCACCGCGCCACAACGGAGCACAAACGGCTCGCAAACGACGAGCACCGCCTTGGGCAGATTTGCCTGAGTGCGTTCGACCAGTGCTGCATAGCCTTCTCGATAACTGGCGACCGTACCATCATAGCGGCCGCCAAGCTTGTGCCAGATATCGTTCACACCGATCAAAATACTTACTAAGTCTGGCTTCAGCTCGATACAATCGGCCTGCCAACGCTGCTCCAAATGGGGCACGCGATTGCCGCTGATGCCTCGGTTCAACACGTTCCAACCGCGTTTGGGACCATCGCGCAACAATTCCGATGCCACGATCAGCGGATAGCCCCGGCCCAACGCCGCCGAATCGTTTGCCTGGGCCTGACGCCGACGGTCCCGATTTACATCGGTGACCGAATCGCCTTGGAACAAGATCGTTGATCCTGGGCCTAGATTGACCTGCTGGCGACGATCGTCCGACTGGGCTACAGCCGGTGTAATCGCCGTGAGTCCCGCGGCAAACGCCGTTCGATGCATCATCTGACGACGGGAAATCGAAGGGCTCGAATCGTTCGGCATGCTCGGTGCTCCGCAAAAGTTGGACTGATTAGCCCAGCATTTTATCAGGCCCAGAGCCGAATGCCAAATTGGCGGAATCTTATATGTCTGACCAGATTTGCTGGCAGCTGTCCATCCCTCTTGGTTTCAGCGCAAATACAAGCCCGACGCGCAAGCGAGGGAATTTGAGGGGAACGTTTTCCCTCGCTTGCGCGTCGGGCTTGTATTGTCTGGCAAAACCCAGAGATTACGCGACCTGGACGATTCACGATTGCCACTGCGTGGCTAAAATGCGCAACTTCAAAAAGCGCAAGCGAGTGGCCACTTCACGATCGAATTCACTAGCCCCTCGCTTCGTGCTTGTATTTGCGTGGTTTTCAAATCACTTCGCCTGATCGTTCAATCCCCAATCGTATGGCAAGTAGCTAATACTCGCTTGGCCAGAGGCGGCCAATTGCTGCGAGGCGGCATCCGGCAGATAAGGCGCAATGCTTGCCATTTGCGCGGCCTTGTTCGCTCCAAAGTCAGTGGCAAACCACTTGAGGATCGGCGAGATTTGAATCGTCCGTGCCTGAGGGTTGGCCTGAAATTTCGTCCGATCGGCAAAAAAAGTTTGGGTGCTGTGCGTCAATTGCGCATCGAGACGGTCAGCCGTATAGGCCTCGGCACGCAACAACGGACAACCAATCGAAGCACACACGATGGCAAAATGGATGCGCGGCTCGTTCATCTTGCGCAACACTTCGTGTTCCATCTGATTCAAGGAATATTGCTTAGCGCCAACGAACAGCTTTAAGTCGTCCCAAATGTTGTAACCAAAGGCGCGCGCCGTGTGATTACGGATACTACTGGTCGGATATTCGCGCAAAATGCCATGGATGGTCACCGCGTTGTAGGCGTTGATCCAAAACGCCAACTGGGCCTCGCGCGAAGCTCGCTGGCTCGTGCTGGCTCGCGAAAGCTGCTGCAAATAGCCGTCCAGCCGCGCCGTGTCTTGCGAAGAGGCTTTCCAGGCCGCGTAGTTTACATTCCCACGCGCATCGACATACTTGCCGAGCATCGCACTCCAGACCGCGTGGTCAATCTGGTCCATGGAAACTTGCTGATTGGCCGGCCAACTGCGGCCAACTGAAACATCCGCTCCCGCCGAACAAGCGGTTGTCCACAATAAAGGCATCACGGCAACTCCAACCAACACCAAAGTAAGTTTCTTAGAACGTGACATTAAACCATCTCTCTTTTGAATGTTTTCAATCAATCGTCGTTAACCAATCAGGGAACGGTCAAGCGAAGAGCCCCTGATTTCTATCGTAATTATCGCCTTGTTCAGCCGTCAGGTCTGTGAAATAGGTTACGTGGCGGAAAAACTTCGGAGATGAGGCGTTGCCGGTTTGCTTGCACTGGAAACTAAACAATCTGGTTGCCGAACGGTTCGAACTGCCGCTAAAATGGTCGGCCGCTAGCCTTTCGCTGCCGAAGGCATCCAAAAGCGGGTTTTCGGATATCACGAACCTTTCTGGACACCAGGCCCCGGCCCTCAAATTTTTCATGCGCATCCTCTGCTCAATCATCTGTCTGCTATCACTGCCTGCTTGCACTCGGGCAGTCGAAACGGCTCCAGCCCCTTTAGAGGCCACACCAGTCAAGCATCGCACTGCCCCCTGGACCGATGGCGACTGGCCGCGCTGGCGTGGACTTTGGCTCGACGGCGTCTCCCCGGAAACCGCTTGGCAAAGCCGCTGGCAAAACAAGCCCAACCAACTTTGGCGCGCAAACGTCGGCGTCGGGTTCAGCAGCATGGCCATCCGCGGCAAACGGCTCTACACCATGGGCCACGAACCGACAGACCAACCAGCGTCTGCCGTGGCCCCCGAACTCTTGCCGGTCGCAAATCGGGGAACCGATGTGGTCCATTGCCTGGATGTCGATTCCGGCAAAACTATTTGGACACACCGCTACCCTTGCCTGCTGGTCGACCGTCTGCATGAAGGAGGCCCGGCCGCTACCCCAACACTCGACGACAACCACTGCTACACGGTAAGCAAGGAAGGCCATCTATTCTGTCTGGCCGCTGACACCGGCAAGGTGATTTGGCAACGCCGTTTTTCCGACGATCTTGGCGTGCCGATGCCACAATGGGGCTTTGCTTGTTCGCCGTTGGTTTGGAAAAACCTGGTGATTGTCGACGGAGGCCGTATCGCAGCCTATGACAAACATAACGGCCAACTCGTCTGGAAAACTCGGCCGTTCCAGCCTGGCTATGGCTCGGCGATTTCCTGGCAGGTTGGCGACCGCACGCTGATTGCCGTGCTGAACAACGAAGCATTGGTTCTTGTTCAGGCTGATACGGGCAAAGAGATCGCGGAATTTGCCTGGGAAACCGACTATCTGACCACAGCCGCCACGCCGCTGGTTGCCGACAATCGCATCTTTATCTCCAGCGGCTACAACTGCGGCTGCGCACTTTTGCAGCTTGACGGCGACAAACTGAACATCGTCTACGAGAATCGCAACATGCGAAACCATTTCAACAGCTCGGTCCTCTGGCAAGGGCACCTGTATGGCTTCGACGGCAACTCACACTCCCGGCGCACGGTCACGCTCAACTGCATGAATTTTGATACCGGTGAATTGCTCTGGGAAGAGCGTGGACTAGGGTGTGGGTCGCTGATGTTGGCCGGCGGCATCCTGGTCGTTCTCAGCGATCGGGGAGAACTCGTCACCGCCCCCGCGAATCCCGAGCAATTTACCGAACTGGCCCGAGCCCCGATTCTTAACGGTCGCTGCTGGACCGTTCCAGTACTGGCCGGCGGACGCCTGTTTGCCCGCAATGCGCAGGGCGACTTGGTCTGTGTCGACCTGCGACCGACCACGACAGCTCCCTAAGCTACGTTAGGCTACCACCACTTTTTCCTCACGCCTAAGAAACATTCGATGCTTCACCTGCAATCTGAAACCGACGCCCGATGGTTCCAGCAAGTCGACAGTCACCTGGACGAAATTCTGATCGACCATGCCCACTGCGAGAAGAAGGCAGCCGGCACAGCGATGAACCTGATGTTTGCCTATGTGGAAAACCTGGACCTGTGCCGCGAGATGACCGAGATCGTCAACGAGGAGTTGGAGCATTTCCACATGGTGATCGCCCTGCTCGATAAGCGTGGCATCCGCTTTCGGCGTTTGAAGCCGAGCAGTTATGGGCGTCGGCTAAACGATCTGGTTCGCAAGCTAGAGCCCCAACGGGCGGTCGATCGTTTGCTGGTAGCCGGTCTGATCGAAGCCCGTTCTTGCGAACGGTTCCGGCAACTGGCCGAACATGTTGACGATGCTGAACTGGCCGAGTTTTATGCCAGCCTGTTTGAGTCGGAAGCGCGCCACCATGCAACCTACGTACGGCTCGCGATGGCCTACGCCTCGGAGGCCGAGGTGATGCAACGGCTGGACGAACTGGCCGCCTTGGAAGCAGAAATCATTGCCACCGGCGATCCGGTTGCCCGCATGCACAGTTGACGATCCGCATCAGAACGGCGCCAGATAACGGAAGAAGTTGCGCACCGGCTGACCAGGCACATAGGCCTTGGGCTGGCCCAACAAGCCGCGGCCAACTTCCACGCAACCTGCGTTTCTGGCCACTGGCACCAACGGCCGGTATGCCGAGACGGCGGTGCCTGTCGGCGGACAACAGGCGGCACCACTCACGGCCTGAGGCGCCGAACCGAGGTAGGTCTGCGCCACTGGCGTGTACTGAGATTGGACAGGCACCGTGTAGGCGGTGACTGGTGCGGGGCTGGCCACGACGGGCGAGCAGCCACATGCGTCAGGATATTGGGCATACGCCTGGGCAGAGAATCCCATCAATCCCAACACGGCAACGAACATCAGGGGTTTGCGAAGCATCATACTACCCTCGGGGCTCCATACCAAACGGCTCGACCACCCACGGCAACCGGCTTGCAGGTTGCACGCGGCACAACGGTTCTTATTACGTAAGACCACGGCCCAGAGTTCAGCGGCCGCTGAATGATTTTGTTTTGGTTAACTACTTCACTGGCGCTAGCAACGCAGTGCCAGCAAGGAGCGTGTTTCCAGAACATCTGCTGACCGGTACATCGGCAATCAGGCAATCGGCAATTTAGAAAAGTTTTATCGATTACCGTGAGTTTTCGGGCTTTAAGCGGTTTTGAGACAAAGCCCAGTAGACGATGACATTCGAATTAGAGCGAGTCGCTCTTTACCGTAGCGGACGACACCTAGTTTTCGCCGAGGTTTTCGGACGAAATATGACTACGAATTATCCGAAATTGCTCTAGGGGGTTGCAAGCTTCTGTTTGCCCCCTAGCCGCGCACACGACGCGTCGCCGGGCACCACTAATCGTTCCCCAATCCTAGCCGGCAACGACATTTGCTTTTGCGAGACCCCGGCGATGCGTTGCATCGCGGCTAGAACCCATAAACAACGCATCGTCAGACACTGCAAACGTCGTCCACAATCACCCGCTAGGCGAGCGCCTCAACGACCAGATCGCCCACTTCGCTAGTGCTGTAGCCCATCTTGCCGGCGGCCATGCTCTTCATCTTTTCGGCCGTCACTTGCTGGATCGCACGGTTTACTCGCTCGGCCGCCTTGGTCTGGCCAATTTGGTCGAGCAACATGCCGGTGGCGTTGATCGTGGCAATCGGGTTAATTACGCCTTGGCCCGTGTACTTCGGCGCGCTGCCGCCCATCGGCTCGAACATGCTGGTGCCGCCTGGGTCGGGATTGATATTGCCGCCGGCGGCCACGCCCATGCCACCTTGGATAATCCCGGATAGATCCGTGATGATATCGCCAAACATGTTGGTGGTCACAATCACGTCGTAGTACTCAGGGTTCTTTACAATCCACATGCAACAGGCATCGACATGGTTGTAATCGGCCTCGACGTCCGGATACTCTTTGGCCACCTCTTGGAACGTCCGCCACCAGAGATCGTGGCCAATCGTGAGCACATTGGTCTTGGCCACCAGAGTAAGCCGTTTGCCCTTGGGGTTGTTGCGCTTTCGGGTGTACTCAAACGCATAGCGGATACACCGTTCGCAGCCCTTACGGGTATAGATCGCGGTTTGTGTGGCGACTTCGTCCGCAGTCCCCTTCTTCAAGTTTCCGCCAACCCCGACGTACATATCCTCGGTGTTTTCGCGGACCACCACAAAGTCGATGTCCTCAGGCCCCTTGTCCTTGAGCGGCGTCTCAACCCCTGGGAACAGCTTGACCGGACGCAAATTGATGTACTGATCTAGCCCGAACCGCACGTCGAGCAGTAGGCGCTTTTCCAGAATTCCCGGCTTCACGTCGGGATGGCCCACGGCCCCGAGCAAAATGGCGTCGAACCGGCGCAACTGCTCGACTCCATCTTCCGGCATCGCTTCGCCGGTTTGGAGCAGGCGATCCCCTCCCCAATCGAGCTCTGTCAACTCGTACTGGAAGCCTTCGAGCTTGGCGACCGCTGCGAGCACTTTGAGCCCTTCGGCCACGACTTCAGGACCGGTACCATCGCCTCCGATGACCGCGATTTGGGTC
>JANQPJ010000110.1 GCA_028289525.1 Pirellulales bacterium | reverse complement strand
CGTTTCGCGAGCGGTCACCGACCGCTGCTTTTACTATCTGATGGCCGCAATCTGACCTTGCTCTAGAATGCCACTGACCGCACAATAGCCCCGCTTTTTCCTTGGCCCACTGAGGGACGACCGATGGCTACTCAACCCAATTCGCGATTGCGCGTTCGCATCGTAATCTTGGCAACGGTTACCGCTGTTGTGGCAACCTGGCTGCTCACGCGAGAACCCTGGGGAGAGTCGCTGCTGTTGGAGCATTGGCGCGTGCAAATCGTCACTGGCTCGGACGAGGCGGCTGCCCAGGCCGTTCGCCAAGCCGCCGAGTTGGGTCCGGCCAGCTTGCCGTTGTTGGTCGAGTCGGTCGGTTCGTATCGCCACTCGGTGGCCCTGGCGGCCCAACAGGGGCTGTTGGCTCAACTCGCTAAACTCGAACAGGCCGAACTGCCGGTGCGTTCAGCCCGGCTGGCCACACTTGGGCAAGCCCTGTCCGACGCGGTCGACACGTATGGGCCAGAGGGGAAACGCCTGGCTTCGGACGTGGCGGAACGCATCTTGCGGATGGAAACCGACCCCACGGTGGCCGACCGCTTTGCCTTGGTTGCCAACTGCCGCAAGGTGCTGTTTAGCACGACGCTACAGCGTCTTCGCCCCCAGGCAATCGCCGCGGCCACGGCCTTAGGGCGCACCGACCGAGATGATGCGGCCCAAGCGGCTGCCCGCGGGACGGTGGCCGAAGCGTTTCAAAGCACGCCTCCGCTGCCTGGCGGCGGTCTGGAGATCCTTTCGCTGCCAGTTCCGAGCCTGCCGGAGCGTGTCGCTCGACAGACAGTCGAGCAAGATCAGGCCGCGACCGAGCCGGAGCAATTTCCGCTCCAGCCGGTCATTGTTGATCGCCCGCGTGGCGTGCGGCCAGGACACTTTCGGCGGCCGCCTCAGACCGCCCGGCTGGCGCCCGCTGGATCGTCGGTGAGGTAACACTTTCTAGCAGCGCCCCGGCGACGCGTCGCGTCGCGGCTAGGGAAGACTCGATCATCGATCATCGTCTGCATGCGCTGCAGCGTTGTGCGAAGCACGAAAAGCGCAGAGTATTGCTACCTTTGAGAAACCCCTAGCCGCGACGCGACGCGTCGCCGGGGCGCTGCTAGCGAGACGTCAATTCCTTAACGGCGTTGCTGTTCGATGACGCTAACGCGTTGGACCATCACGTGTGGCCGGCGAAGTTCCGGCAGATAGCCGCGTGTGCCGTAGACGCCAATCCGGCTGCCTACGTGCGGCTGTAGGTTCAAGCCCGGGGCAGGCGACAAGAACGAACGCACCAGACCGGTCGAGTCGACCAACGCATAACGGGGCGCATCGGTGCGACGCGAGACGACCGGTCGCAAAACTCCCTCTCCGTCAAACTTGGGGTCGACACCGGTAAGCATCAACGGCGGCTTGTCGTTTGCGTCACCAGTGCCAGCGAGTTCCGTTTCGCCAACATCCTGAAAACGTTGCCGCAGGTCTTTCAGACGGGCCAGCTTGCGTTGGAAACGTCGCACTTGGCCCCGCTCCAAGGCAGTCGACGCGCGGTCTAGCAGCGCTTCTACCTGACTGTCGAGCTCATGGAAAACCCAGACGGTCGGTTCTTCGGCCACCATCCGTGAAACCTTTTGTTCTAATTCGTTCAGCTCGACTTCGAGTTCGCTACTCGGCTCGCGAGCAACCGCTTGGCTGAGCGACTCGCTACGCCCGGCCGACCAAGGGACCGACGTCGAGGTGTCCTGCGGCTCGGTCGGTTTTGTCGGAGGCCGAGCTTGGCCAACTTGATGGGCTGGCCGGTCGCCTGAGATCGGTGGCCGCGGGCGGCTCACTCCATCATGCGGCGGCTCTATACTGAGCAGGTCTTGAGAAATCCAACGAAACTCGCCGGCCGGCGGGGCAATTTTGTACCACGACTGGCCGCCGCTGTTGTGCTCTTCCAAAATTTCAACCCGTTCGTCCTTGTCCAGACGAACTTGAATCACATCGCGCACCGAACTGAATTGACTGCCAACCCGGGCGACCACGCGCGATTCGGTCACCACGCCCAGGTCATCGGCGAGCGGCTTGATATATCGAGCGGAGACCCAACTAAAGCTGCCTTCGGTCGGTCGCACGGCACACCAGTTGCCTGGGTCGTGCCTGTAGACTTCGACCTTTTCATTCAATTTTAATTTGGCGGTTGGATAATAATTTCGGCCCGGCCCACTGCGGACGTAGACATCGTCGGCCAGCACATAGGCCGTGTAGGGAAACTGCTCGTCGGCCTTGAGCCCAACAGGCCACAGGCCAGCGACAAGAAGGGTCAAAACAGAGAAGGCGCGCATGCAATTTCTCCCGGCAATGGGAATCACGATTCAAGCGTTTTAGGGAAGGTCGGGCTTGTAACGAAAATCGGGAGAAAGCTCAAGATCAGTTGTGACATGGCTAGAGCGAGTCGCTCTTTACCATAGCGGACGCGACCTAGTTTTTGCCGGGATTTTCCGACGAAAGACGACTACGAATGATCCGAAAATGCTCTAGTAGAGAAGGTGCAGTAATTTTTGGTGGCGGCTTTCTCGTGAGTTTTCTTTTGGGGGCACACTGGCGGTAAACTGGTTCCCAAGCTCTGCTTGGGAACTTTTCAGAAGGA
>JANQPJ010000084.1 GCA_028289525.1 Pirellulales bacterium | reverse complement strand
GCCCTGCTGGCGATTCGCGATTTGTTGGAAAATAGCCGCGACGCGACGCGTCGCCGGGATCCTGTAGGGAAAGCTGTTAAACTCTACCGGTCACGTCGTGTTTAGCGCGAGCAACACCTGTAGCTAATTACACGATTCTTCTGTTGCCGATCTTTTCCTGTATCTCGCCACTCGTAGTCCGGTGATGGAGGTGTTCCACCGAACGAGCTAGCCAGCAATTTTCCTAGCAGGATTATTCGGCAATGAAACTTCACCTGGCGTTACTAGCATGGCTCATCTGCACTAGCTCACTCATGGCCCAGGAGAGTGGTTCGGCAACCGAGGGTACTCTACCTGAGATCGAAGTCCGCCCCCCGGCTGATACCGACGTCGCGACAGTCGACCAAGCAGTCGACAACACCGAACCGTTTGACGTTTGGCAAGCCTATCCCAGCTTGGCCGATCAAATTTTGAACTCTTCGTCCGGCGCTCTGCGAACCAGACGCTCGGTGTTCGACGACCCTCGGCACGTGAGCATCATCGACCGCCAAGCGCTCGACGAACGGGTTCCACACGACATGGGCCGGGCACTCGAAACCGAAGTCGGCGTGATGGTTCAGCGCACCGGACGCGGCCAGGCATCGCCCTTCATCCGTGGTCTGACCGGACAACAAGTTCTGATCCTGGTCGACGGCGTACGCCTGAACAACTCGATCTTTCGCGCTGGACCTAACCAATACTTCAACCAAATCGATCCCGGCATGGTCGAGCGGATCGAGGTCGTCCGTGGACCAGGCAGTGTGCAATGGGGTTCGGACGCCATCGGCGGTGTGATCAATATTGTCACCCAAAGCCCCGAATTTATCGGCACCGACTATCTGACCGGCGGCACTGTCCAGCGTTTTAGCACGGCCGACACTGGCTACTACGGTCGGGTGACCATCGAAGGTTGGGTCGGCAACTCCGGGTTCATTGGCGGCGGCAGCTACGGCAATTTCAATCTGGTCGATCGGGGCGGCGGATTGGGCCGCCAACCAGCGACTAGCTTCAATCAACATGCCGGCGACTTGAAATTTTCCCACGCGATCGACCGGTTTTCCGAAGTGGTAGTGGCCCTGCAACACTTTCAGCAAGACGACGTGTTTCGCACCGACCGGTTTGAGCAAGGCGACCGTCGGGTGTTTGGGCCCCAAAGCCGCGACATGGCCTATGTCCGCTGGCACGGCGAACCGCCGTGTAACTGCTGGTTCGACACCTATTCGCTCACCGCTTCGTATCATCTGATCAACCAAATCGAAACTCGCAATCCCACGACCGATCCGCCCTTCACGTCGGAAAGTGTTCGCCGTGTGAACGTCGATCAAGTGGGCGTGAATTTGGTGCTCGGCTCTGACTTGGGCATTTGGGGCCGGCTGACCTATGGGTTCGACTGGTATCACGACGACGTCGACTCATCACGTACCGATCGCGACCTGACGACCAACCCAGCGACGGTTACCGAACGAGCCGGCAGTTTTCCCGATGATGGTTTCTATAGCCAATACGGCGTGTTTGCCGAGTGGGACGTTGCCTTGACTGATCGGCTTCAAGCGGTCTCTGGCGTTCGGTATTCGTGGATCGACGCCGGGGCCACCGTCACGGCCGGCAATGCCGTAGGGGAAATTAATCCTTCGTACGACGACGTGACCGCCAGCATCGGCTTGACCTATGAAATTAATCCTCACTGGCATGTGGTTGGCTCGGTGGCCGAAGGTTTTCGGGCTCCGAACCTTGACGACCTGGCGGCCAACAGCAGCAATGTGTTCGCTGGTCAGCAGATTCCCAACCCTGGCCTGCGGCCCGAGCGCAGCTTGAACTATGAAATTGGTCTGAAGACCGATACCGACCGCTTGCGGAGCACCGTCTTCTTCTTTTGGACCGATCTGCGCGACCATATTCTCCGCCAGCCAGTTGGCAATCCGCTCGATCCGAGTTTTGTCCTGCTGCGAGAAAACCGCAATTCGATTTTGCGTGGGGTCGAGTGGTCGGGCGAGCTGTTGCTGGCCGGCGGCTGGAGCACTTACGGCAATTTCTCCTATGCCTTTGGCAAAGACACGGTGGTCGACGAGCCGCTTAGCCGCATTCCGCCAGCCCAGGGAATCGCCGGCCTACGGTGGCGCAATCCCTCTGGCGGCGATTGGTTCGATGTCTATGGCTGGTTCGTTGGTCCTCAAACTCGACTGAGTGCCCGCGACCTGGCCGACACGGTCCGTATTCCCGCTGGCGGCACCCCGGGCTATGCCACGCTCAACTTCCGCTATGGCCGTGTCCTGGCTGGCCGGCACCGGCTGTCGGCGGCGGTCGAGAATGTGACCGACACGCTCTATCGAGTCCACGGCTCGGGAGCCGACGGGCCAGGCGTCAATCTGCTGCTCTCCTACGAGTTACTGCGATAGCTGAACGCCTTGCCGGAATGCGATGCTTAGCTGCAAATCGCGCTCTTGCGCAAAAGCAGCGGCCGGTGGCCGCTCGCGAAACGACTAGATTTTCCTGTTTCGCGAGCGGTCTGATGCCTGAAACAGTTGCTTCCCAGGCCATGTTCACCTTACACTGACTGCCTGTGGTCTGTTGAAGCTGGACATGGTTGAGGAGACTGATTGATGTCGCCATTTCGCGTGGGGCGTGGCCGAGGGATGCGCCGTCGGACGCCGCTGAAAGCCCGCCTGCTAATCGCCGCCGTGCTGGCGGTAGTGGCCCTGATGTCCTACTACTCGTCGATGGACGAAAATCCGATTACCGGCGAACGGCAACCGGTCGGGATGAACGAAAAACAAGAGATTGCGATGGGGCTGCAAGCCTTGCCGCAAATGGTCAACCAACACGGCGGGTTGTACGCTAGCGAGCAGGCTCAACAACGCCTGGACCAAATTGGCACCCGCCTGCTGGCCGCGCTCGACAAAAAACTGGCGAAAGAAAATCGCCAAAACCCCTACCCCTTTGAATTCCACCTGCTGGCCGACGATCAAATGATCAATGCCTTTGCACTGCCTGGTGGACAGGTCTTCGTCACCCATGCGCTCTACCGTCAACTGACCACCGAAGGCCAGGTGGCCGGCGTGGTCGGCCACGAAATCGGACACGTGCTAGCCCGTCATGGCGCGGAACGGCTGGCCAAGCAAAAACTGACCGAAGGGCTCAGTGGGGCTGTGGGTGTTGCCGGCGGCGACATGCAGTCAGCCCAAATGGCCCGAGCGATTGGCCAGATGATCAACATGAAGTATGGGCGCGACGACGAGTTGGAGAGCGACCGCTGGGGAGTTCGGTTGATGGCCGATGCCGGCTACGATCCGCGGTCGATGATCGACGTGATGAAAGTTCTCGATCGGGCTTCGCAAGGAGGAGGCCAGCCTGAGTTCCTGAGCACCCATCCCAAACCAGCCAACCGCATCGAGTATATCACGGTGGTGATTCGCGAAGTCTTTCCGAACGGTGTGTCAGGCAATCTCGAACCCTAGCTAGACAGCACCACTTTGACATAGAATACAAGCGCGAAACGAGGGGCGAGCGAAAACTTTACGATCAAATTCACTCGCCCCTCGCTTCGTGCTTGTATTTTGAGATGTCCACAACAAAGTGGCGCTGTGTACCTTGATTGCGAGCAGGTTGATCATGAAAAAACTCGAACAAGAAATGGCCAATCTACGCCGTATGTTGGGCGACATGGGCGACCAAACCAACTCGATGGTTGCCTTGGCCACAGGGGCGATCACCAGCAACGACCACACGGTGACCGAAGACATCGACCGCCGCGAGGACCAACTCGATCAGGCGCAGCTGGAAGTCGACCGCGAGGCGATTCGGATCCTGACGATTTACGGCCCGGTGGCTTGCGACTTGCGATTTGTTCTATCCGTGTCCAGGGTAGCCACGTCGCTCGAACGAATTGGCGACCAGGCAGTCAACATTTGCGAAGACCTTCGGCTGCTGGTCGACAACCACGACCGGCCGATGGAGCCGATGTTACGCACAATGGCCAAGCTAGTGGCCGTGATGGTCCACGATGCAATCGCTTCCTTCCTGTTTCGCGATGTTAAAAAAGCAACCACGACGTTGGCCGACGACGATCGAGTCGACTCGATGAACGATCGAATTGTGAAAGAACTGCTCCACGAAGACGCAGTCCGCGAAGCAATCTCCGGACCTGGACGAATGGCCGGAGCCTTATCGCAAATTCTCATTTCACGTTCACTCGAACGGATGGCCGATCAGGCAACCAACGTGTGTGAAGAGGTGGTCTATATGGTCAAAGGCGACGACATTCGCCATGGCACGCACGGCCAGGAACCACCCCAGTCGACCACCGGTTAGCGCCAGACGATTCGTTTCCTGTAGGACAAGGAAAGTGGCAATGGGCCTCGTCGAGCAAAAATACCACGAGCCAATCGACGCTTTGACGCCCCAGGAACGGGTAGCCCGCGCTGCCGAGACAGGAGGACTGCAAAGTCAACGATTCTACAAAAACAGCGGTCGGTGACCGCTCGCGAAACAGGAAAACCTAGCTGTTTCGCGCTTCGACCACCGGTCGC
>JANQPJ010000079.1 GCA_028289525.1 Pirellulales bacterium | reverse complement strand
GCGATCCGCCGAGCATTGGCCCCTAGAGCAATTTCGGATAATTCGTAGTCGTGTTTCGTCGGAAAATCCCGGCAAAAACTAGGTCGCGTCCGCTATGGTAAAGAGCGACTCGCTCTAGAGCGAGTCGAACTTCACTGTAGCGTCCGACACGCTTTGATTTCCGAAGTTTTACGACGAAACAACGCGACAGGATCTGCTTTAGCAGCTTCGGTGGAACGATCTAATCGCGCAGGACGAGCACCGGGCAATGAGCAAAGCGGACGACCCGTTCGGCCACCGAGCCGATCAACAGCCGCCGCAAGCCTGTATGGCCGTGTGACGGCAGCATAATCAAGTCGGCGCCAATCGATTCGGCGAACTCAGCAATTTTGTGGCCTGGCTCGCCGATGATCGCCTTGATGTGAACATCGGCATACTGGTCAGGGTCGAATCGTTCCCGAATTCTTGATTCGGCATGCTCACAACGGTTCTCGTCATTCAGCGAGTCCCAGACGACTCCCGGCTCGACCGACGACAGCACAGGCAGTACATGCAAGACATACAGATGAGAGGGGTCTTCGACCAATTCGCGCGCCTTCGTAACCGCCTCGAGCGATTGGTCGGAAAAGTCGATGGGAACGACTACCTTGTTTTTAGGAAGCCAACTCATGATTGATCGCCTTTGGGGATTGGGATGGGGGTTTCAAGCAATGGGATTCCAGCGACGTGTTACGTCGCGGCTAGAAGGCCAACAGAAGCTTGTGAACCCTATCGCACTAGCGCAGATCCTGTCGCGTTGTTTCGTCGGGAAGTCTTGGTGAAAACGAAGTCGCGCCCTCTGGCCGACGAGTGGATAAAGGGACAGAGCCTAAAGCAAGTTGCTTTTTACTGTGGCGGACGACACCTAGTCTTCACCGGGATTTCTCGACGAAACATCACCACGCATTTTGGTAATTTGCTCTAGTCGCGTCGGGCGTCAAGAGATTCGGTTTTGTTTTGCGAACGTAACCACGCCTTCCAAGCTTTGCTATCGTATTGAAAGTTAACGCCTTCGGTCAGTTTGATCAATGCCCCGAGTACTTGGGAATTCGCCTGCTTGCGGCGAACGATTTTGGGGCCTTTGCCGCCAAACGACATGCCGCCGACTCCACCATCACGTCGAAAGGTGGTGCTCAGTTGGCCAGGGTTCCCCTGCGAGAGAACATATTTGTGCTCGGTCACCAAGGCTTCGATCAGCGGTTCAACCGCAGCTTTGTCGCCGAGCATTCCCAAGGCCATGGCCGCTCGATTGACTTGGGCATTGTCTTTGGAACGCAACGACCGCACATATCGGGCGACGATTGAATCGTTGTTGCGAACGATCAGTTGGTCCAGGGCGGTCAGGTAGGTTTCCCGGTCGCGCTCGTTCAGCGAAACATCAATCAACGCCGTGGTCGCGGCCGGCGAGTCAATTTGCCCCAAGATTTCGATCAACAGGAGCTTGGTGGCTGGCGTCGGTTTGTGTTTGTTGTCTGGGTCGAGATATTTAGCCACTGCTGGTGCGGCGAACGGGTCGCGAATCTCACGCAACGCCGTCAGTGCCGACGCTTCTTTCGAGCTGCCCAGCCAACCGTACCACCGCTTGATCTTGGCATGCCACTCACGCTCGGCTCGGTGCTGTTTTTTTTCGTTTTCCCAAATCGCAATTTCCTGCTCAGTCCGATAGCGACCGGCATACATGCGCATACCCCGCGCGGCCATCTCTTCTTTTCGAGTCATCCACTGTCCGTTTACCTTGCGATAACCAAGTGCCCGTCGCGCTTCGGCATGGTCGGGTTCGAGTGCCAATACGCGATTCAGGTGATGCTGCCGGGCAGTGAGGCGCTGATGATTCAGGCACCAAGTGGCCAGTTTGAGGTGTCCGGCCACCGTGTCGGGTGTGGTTGCAGCTAATTGGTGATAATGCTGGTCAACTGGCGTGGGAACGATGACCTTCAGCACCTGATCCGAGGCAAGTGTGAGCTGAGCACCAGGCCGTAGCTCGACTACATAATCGGACGTAGGCGACCGGTCGCGATTAACCCAGCGTCCCTGCAAACGTCCCCCGTCGGTGAGCAGAAATTCGTCCGCCCTAGCTGGGAAACTCAGCCCAATGGCCAACACCGTGAGCCAAAGCGGTGTGGTGTGGACAAGCTTTTGCATAGCCGGGCCTTTGCTGGCGAGAGCGAATCGAATGGAGCAGGGCAGAACCTTTTCGTCGTCTACTAGTATAATTAAAAACCAGGTAACCGTTTAGCCAGCTGAGTTAGAAAACTGGCTTGCGCAAAACGAAGTTTGGTTGAGAGAACGCGCCAACGCGTCAAACTCCAAATCAGAAATCCCAAACTCGTTCCGTTACGCAGGGGCGTCTGCTGCGGCGGCTGTCCAAATTCGGACGGTTTCGTCCCAGGAACCGCTGGCCAGCAAGGCTCCATCGGGCGAGACGGCCACATCGGTCACCGGCCCGGAGTGGCCTTGCAGGCACAGCACTTCGTCTCCAGTCGTCACACTCCAGACGCGGATCGAGTTGTCGTAGTGATAACTTTCGCCGGAACAGCTTACCAGATGCTGCCCGTCTGGCAGAAAAACGACCCCGGTCACTGCATTGGCATGACCGTGCAAATCATGGAGCTGCGCACCAGTGGCTACATCCCACAAGCGGACCGAGCCGTCTCGCGAGGCGCTGGCCAGCAGTTTCCCGTCTGGCGAGTAGCTCAGCGCGTTGACAGGCCCTTCATGTCCGGTGAATACTGCCAGCTGTTCGCCGCTGACCGTGTCCCAAATCCGGATCGTGGCGTCTAAGCTACCGCTGGCCACCTGGCGGTCGTCGGGAGAAATCGAGACTGCATCGACCGGTGCAGTGTGTCCGGTGAGCGTGAATAGTTCTCCACCGGTTGCGACATCCCAAATGCGTACGGTTTCGTCCCAGGAGCCGCTGGCGATTCGGGTGCCATCGTGTGAAAAGCGTACGCTGTTGAGCCAATTGGTATGGCCTCGCAAGCAGCGCACTTCTTCCCCTGTCTGCGCGTCCCACAGCCGCACGGTGTCGTCGCCGGCGCCACTGACAATGAGCGTGCCGTCCGGCGAGAATTCAGCACTTGAGACCGAGTCGTCATGACCGCGTAGCCAATATTGTTCAGTTCCCGAGGCCAACTCCCAGACACGCAGTAGCTTGTCGCGCGAGCCGCTAACCACACGTCGACCGTCTGGCGAAAAGGCAACACAGTTGACGCTGTTTTCGTGGCCTTCAAGCACCTGACCTTCGCCGAACCGCGGTTCCGTGATGGGCGGCGCTGGAGCAACCACCGGTTGGGCTGCTTCGCTCGCAACCGGAGTTTCGTCCGAGGCGAAAGTTTCGGTCGGAGAAGGAGGAGCGGCTGGAGGAGTTTCCGAGGTGGTTTGCTGTTGGGCTGCCTGATCACGCAGCTTCTGAAATTCTTGAAATCGACGGATTGCGATGGCGATTGCCGGGCCCAGGTCCGACTGCTTGATCGGCTTGAGCAAATAGCCAAGTACATTGCTCTCTTCGGCGCGAATGACATACTGAGGATCGTCGTAGCCTGAGACAACGATAATCGGAACCGGCGTCTCGCGATAGATTTGGGCCGCCGCGTCGAGACCGTCCATGTCTGGCATGCGGATGTCGGTAATCACCAAGTCCGGCTTCTGCTCGCGACAGTTGGCGATCAACTCCAGGCCGTTTCCAGCCACCGAGGAGACCGAATGGCCCAGATCGGGAAGGACTCGCTGGTAAAACTCTTGCATGTCCGGCTCGTCTTCGGCGATTGCGATGGATAAATTTTGATTCATGGCAAACACTCCCTCACGCGGTGTTGCAAACCTGTGAAACGATCCTTCGGCTTGCCGGCGACCGGCACAGTCAAGAAGAACCCAAATTCCTGTTTAATCTCGGTTCCTATCCTCCTTGAATTTACCAGTTTCGATCCGTCCTACAACACCTGAGACGCCCAAAATTTCGCTCGTTAGAGCCCCCCGGAGGGGAGCCCTGGGTGGACAATTCTAGCCCGGTTGCGGAAACTTAACGGTATGTCCATCTCTGGCGAGCCGCGCATCCTGTTGGTCGAAGACAGTCCCAGCGATGCTTCGATTATTCGCAACCTCCTGCTGCAGGAGGGATTGCCGGCAGAAAACTTCGTCCATGCCGATCGTTTGAGTGCAGGCTTGGAAAGTTTGGCTCACGATAAGATCGATGTGGTGTTGCTCGACCTCCATCTGCCTGACAGCCACGGCATGGAGACGTTTCTGGAATTACAACGTCGTTGGCCAGACATTCCGGTGGTCGTGTTGAGCGGGTTAGACGACGAGGCCCGGGCGGTGCGTTCTGTCCAACGTGGAGCTCAAGACTATCTTAACAAAAGCGAACTCGAAGGCCGGCTGCTATTGCGTTCTATTCATTACGCGATTGAACGCAAGCGTGGCGAAGTCACGTTGCGCGATGGCCGCGAGTTTGCTGAAGGCTTGATCGAAACTGCTCATGCATTGGTCATTTTGCTCGATGTGCGTGGAGGAATTCTACGCTTCAATAGTTTTGCCGAACATGTCTCAGGCTATGCCAGCTCCGAGGTGATTGGCACCGACTGGCTCAAGGCCTTGTTTCCCGAGTCGGACCGAGCGGCGGTTAAAAATTTGGTGCAGCGCGCGACGGATGATCGCGAGACCTATGTGGGCATCTATCCGATCGTGGCCAAGGACGGTTCGCTGCACGACATCCGTTGGGCCGGCAAAGCCATTCGAGATGGCCAAGGGCAGGTGCGATTTGTGCTTTTTACCGGCCATGACATTTCCGACCTGCGGGCAGCCCAGCAACGGGCACTCCATTCAGAACGTCTTGCCGCGATTGGACAGATGATGGCCGGGCTTGCCCATGAAAGCCGCAACGCACTGCAACGCAGTCAATCTTGCTTGGAAATGCTCCGACTTTCGGTCAAGGACCGGACCGACGCACTCGACTACATCGAGCGAATCCAAGATGCGCAGGATCACCTAGGCCAACTCTACGAAGAAGTACGCAGCTACTCGGCCCCCATCCGGTTAGCCCTCGAGCAACGCAGCTTGCGCGATCTCTTGTTCATCACCTGGGAAAATCTCATTGCAGAGCGCGAAGGTCGTGACGCCACTCTCATCTGTCCAGAGCCTGACGTCATCGTCCAATGCAAGCTCGACCGCCATCGGATTGAGCAAGTATTTCGTAACATCCTCGAAAATTCCCTGAGTGCGGCCGACGATCCGGTGGAGATTCAAGTTTGCTGGGAAACTGCCGAGTTGAATGGACTGCCGGCGGTGACCACCACGATTCGCGATAATGGGCCAGGTCTCACGGAAGAGCAAAAGCGGCGACTTTTCGAGCCGTTCTATACGACCAAAACCCATGGCACTGGCTTAGGAATGGCCATCTGCCAGCGGATTGTCGATGCCCATGGCGGGCGGTTAGAGTTGGGCGACAGCGAGCAACCTGGGGCCGAACTCAAACTCACTTTGCCGTTGGCCGCCAGACAGCATGCCAGCTAGCTCTCTTGAACAAAGAGGAAACAGGAGAGAGCCGAGTTGCCGAGTTTTTATTGGGTGTTAACTAGATAGCGTGGGCTTTGTCTCAAAACCAATACAAGCACGAAGCGCAAGCGTCAATAATCCTCACACGAGAACAGCATGACATCACCCACTTCGAATCAACATCGAGAGCGCGCCCCCAGTTGTGTCGCTTGCGCGGTAGTCACAGTCAGCGATACTCGTAGCTTAGAGACCGATCGGGGAGGGCAACTGCTGAGCGACCTGCTACGGGAGAATGGCCATCGGGTCGAGCGGCGCGAGTTGATCGCCGACGAGCGGGAGCAAGTAGAAGCCTTGTTGGCCAGTTGTGAAGCGGACGCACGGATCGAAGCGGTATTGATCACCGGCGGCACCGGGATCAGCAGCCGCGACCAAACCTTTGAGGCCGTGAGTCAAATGCTCACCAAGCCCTTGCCTGGCTACGGAGAGCTGTTTCGCATGCTGAGTTACCAAGAAATTGGACCGGCGGCGATGCTCAGTCGGGCTACCGCAGGCTTGCTCCAACAGATGCTAGTGGTCACCATGCCTGGATCGCCTGCCGCCGTGCGGTTGGCCATGGAAAAACTGCTGCTGCCAGAACTAGGCCATCTGGTCTACGAAGCTCGTAAGTGACCAAACTCTGACAGGTAGTGCCCTAACGGCGCAGTAATTTTTGGTGGCGGCTTTCTCGTGTGTTTTCTTTTGGGGGGCACACTGGCGGTAAGCTGGTTCCCAAGCAGAGCTTGGGAACGAGAGAATTCTATGGCACGGGCTGAAACGACCACAATCCGTTACCGCACTCGTGTCCTAACGGCGTATTGTCCATCCAAGCATGGATCGCTAGTTTTGAAGTTGCGCATTTCCTAGAGCGAGTCGCTCTTTACCATAGCGGGCGCGACTTCGCCTGCTTCCTAAAGCAAGTTGCTTTTTACCGTGGCGGGCGCGACCTAGTTTTCACCGGGATTTCTCGACGAAACATCGGCACGCATTTTGGTAATTTGCTCTAGTTCGACTGTCCCAGATTGCCCTTGTTGATGCAAGGTGTTTTTTGAGAAGCTTTTACCTTCGTTTTTTCAGGACATAAAGTCTCTGGAGGTAGAGTGAT
>JANQPJ010000076.1 GCA_028289525.1 Pirellulales bacterium | reverse complement strand
CATAGAATTCTCTCGTTCCCAAGCAGAGCTTGGGAACCAGTTTACCGCCAGTGTGCCCCCAAAAGAAAACACACGAGAAAGCCGCCACCAAAAATTACTGCACCCCGCATGGCCTGCAAAGTGCGCCCCTGCACCCTTGCAGTAGGTTGGCCCCGGTTTGCCCTGGACTCGGAAATCCTAAATGTTAAAATAGCAAAGGTTTATGATGTTTTTCTGATCGCGTCGTTGTCAACAGGCAACAGTCGCTGTAGAAATTTTTTGCAAGACGACCCAATAAGAGGAACGGTATGGCGAAACAGAAGGAAGAAGCACTCGAGGTTGAGGGCGTGGTGACCCAGGCTTTGGCCAACACGCGATTTCGCGTAGAAATCGAAGGCGGCCACATGGTGACCGCGCATGTGGCGGGGAAAATGCGAAAACACTTCATTCGAATTGTGCCAGGCGACAAAGTGCGTGTGGAACTGTCGCCGTACGATTTGACGAAGGGACGTATCACGTATCGCGAGCGTTAATTCCTACCCCGTTTGTCCCCCACCCTCGCGCGCTGCTCGCGCTAATCCGTTATTTTTGCTGGCATGGTAGCGCTTCCGGTCTGCGCTGGTTGGGTGCCAAGCCGAATCGTGGAGATGGCTTCCCAACCGAGGGCATTTCTGCAAAACTTTGGATTGGCCTAATACGTATCGTTGTTCGAGGCCGTTTGCTGATTGCTGGAGTGCTAGCACATACCTTCCCATGAGGAGTCCTAGAACCGTGAAAAATCTATGCTATCGAGTCGCCGCTTGGGCGGTTGTTGTCAGTGCGTTGCTATCCGAGGTAGCCCAGGCCCAGGACGAGCCAAAATCACAGACGATGGCCATTGTAGCCCTGTCCGGCTACGACGCGATCATTGCCGATTTAGCTTTCATTGGCAAGTTGGTCGAGCAGCCAGGGTTGCCCCAAATGGCCGAGGGGGGGCTAGCTGTCGTGACCGGTGGACGAGGGCTGGCTGGGGTCGATAAGTCGAAGCCTTGGGGAGCGGTGGTCCAGGCCAAGGGCACGGAGTTTGAGCCGTTGATTTTCATTCCGGTCGAAGATCTGAACGCGATCATGACCACCGTTGGCGCTGCTATGGGCAGCAAGCCGGCACCGAACGACGAGGGCATCTACACCATTCCCCTGGGACTGATGAGCCTGTTTGTCAAGGAGCAGGAAGGCTGGGCTTACCTGGCGCGAAACGCTGACATGTTGGCCGAACTGCCTGCCGATCCGACCGAACAACTCGATGGCCTGCAAAAGGACTATGACATCGGCGTGCGGCTTTTTGTTCAGCACATCGACCCGGCCTATCGCCAGATCGCGATTCAGCAAATGAAGCAGGCGTTGGAGTCGGGAATCGAACGCTTGCCTGAGGAGAGCGATGAAGACTTCGAGATGCGCAAGCGGCTCGCGCTCAACTCGATGAAACAGATGGAGATGTTTTTCAATGAGACCGATCATGTGACCGTGGGGTGGCACATCGATTCGGAACAGCAGGCAACCCATCTCGACATGACCATTGTGGCGGTCGAAGGGACTCGCATGGCGGCTCAGGTTGAGCAGCTCGCCAACACGAAGACCGAGCACGCCGGTTTCTTGCTGCCTGAGGCCGCCTTGACGATGAACTTCACGAGCCAGGCCGGTTCGCCTGAAGATGTCCAGCAAGCGGTCGACATGATCGAAGGTGTGCGCAAGCAGGCCATGAAGGCAATTGATGAGGACAGCGATCTGCCTGACGATGCGACGCGCGAGGCGGTCAAGTCGGCTTTGGGCGATCTGATCGACGTGGGAATCGCCACGATCAAGGAAGGCAAATTCGACGGGGGGGCGGCCGCCCGACTGGAGCCCGAGGCGCTCACCTTTGTCGCCGGAGGCCATGTGGCCAGCGGCCCAGACCTTGAACAGGCGTTCAAAAAGGTGGTGGCATTGATTGAAAAAGAGGCCGATGAAGCCGAGATCAAGTGGGATGTCGACGAGCACGAAGGGGTGCGTTTCCACCAGTTGACCATTGCAAACGAGGACGAAGATGCCCAAAAGTTGTTGGGGGAAAAGTTAAACGTGGTGCTGGGGATTGGTGAAAAGTCGTTTTTTGTCTCCGTGGGTCGGAATGCCTTGGAGACGCTGATCGAGGTGCTCGATGACTCGAAAGAGGCCGGAGCGAAAAAGGTGCCGCCGATGCAAATGGTAGTTTCGATCGGCAAGCTGCTCGCCTTTGCCGCTAGCCTGGATGACAATCCGGCCTTGGCCGCGGCGGCCGAAGCGGCGGCCAGCGCCGAAGGCAACGACCATCTGCGGGTAACGGTCACGCCGGTTGAGTTGGGCGCTAAATACCGTTTTCAAATTGAACAAGGTGTGCTGAAGGCCATTGGGGCCGCGGCGGCTCGCCAAAACCAGTAGGGCGGGAAGAAACGGCGACGCCTGCTCTCACGTGAATCAATGTGGGAGCGGGACGGATCGCTTCGAGCAAACCATGTCGAGTACCACGACCGATTCATTTGTCGAGACTGGCACCCATGTTGCCGGGCTCGACGTACGCGAACTGGCCAAACAGTTTGGCACCCCTTGCTATCTGTACGATGCAGCGACCATCTTGCGGCGCATTGAAGAGCTGGCCGCGTTTGATCACGTTCGGTATGCCCAAAAAGCGTGCTCGAATCTGGCGATTCTCGATCTGGTGCGACGGCACAAAGTGTTGGTCGATGCGGTGAGCGCCGGCGAGATTTATCGGGCACGCCAGGCAGGCTATTCGGCCCAAGGAGATCCGCCGCCGATCGTCTATACGGCCGACATCTTTGATCGCGAGTCGCTCGACATGGTGGTCGAGGAGGGGATCCACGCAAATTGTGGTTCGCCTGACATGATCGACCAACTCGGCGAGCGCCATCCGGGACACGCCATCACGTTGCGCATCAATCCAGGCTTTGGGCATGGACACAGCCAGAAGACCAACACCGGCGGCGAGCAATCGAAGCATGGCATCTGGCACGAGGACTTGGCCGACTGCCTGCAACGGGCCGATCATCATGGACTCCAAGTGACCGGTGTCCACATGCACATTGGTTCCGGCACCGACTTCAAGCATCTCAGCCAAGTCTGCGGCGCGTTGGAAGCAGCCGCCTTGCAGGTGGGCCGGTCGGTCATGTCGATCAGCGCCGGAGGCGGTTTGCCGACACCCTATCGGGCCGAAGACCAACGCGTTGATTTGGCCGAGTATTACAAACTTTGGGATGCAACACGTTGCCGGCTGCAGGATCAGTTTGGGCACCCGGTAAGCCTAGAGATTGAACCGGGGCGATACTTAACGGCCGAGGCAGGCTATTTGGTAACCGAGATTCGGGCAATCAAACGCATGGGCGGCAACACGTTCTATCTGGTGGATGCCGGGTTTAACAATTTGGCGCGGCCGATCTTGTATGGCGCTTATCACCCGATGACCGTGGTGCCGGTTGCCGGTCCCCGGCGCGATGAGCCCACTCGCGAGGTGGTCGTGGGGGGGCCGTTGTGCGAGTCGGGCGACATTTTCACCCAGGAAGAAGGCGGTTTTGTCGCTACTCGGGCTTTGCCGCCGGCTCAGGTGGGCCAGTTGTTGGTAATCGGATGTGCCGGCGCTTATGGGTATGTGATGAGTTCCAATTACAACTCGAAGCCGTTTGCCAGCGAGGTGCTGCTCCAGGATGGACAAGCCCACCTGGTGCGGGCTCGCCAGACGTTTGCCGACCTGACCCAAGGCGAGGTGATTCCCAGCTCGGCCTAGTAAATGATGTGTAGGCCCCGGCGACGCGTCGTGAGCGCGGCTAGGGGGGTAAACAGAAGCTTGCAACCTCCAAATTCAAATGCCCTCGTTTACTAGATTTTCTCCGAAAAACCTTGTTTTTGTCCTGTTTTGATACCAGACCTGCTTGGCTGTCGACCGATTCCAGTCTATGATTGGGAGCGCTTAAGCAGTCTTGCCGGCTTCGATCCTGATAGATAAATACGACGAACTCTCGCAACGCACCATGGCCAAGAAAAAAGCCCCCCGCAAAAAAGTTCCCAAGGAGTTGGCGGTCATCAACGCCGACAATTGCACCGGCTGTGAGTCGTGCTTGGAAGTTTGCCCGGTCGACTGCATCGAACTGCACGAGTTTGGCCTGGGTGTGCGAGGAAATCAGGCATGGTGCGAGATCGACCTCGAACGGTGCGTCGGCTGCGAGGTTTGTGTGCATATTCCTCAGAAGAAGTCGAATCCTTATGAGCTGACCGTTTGTCCTTGGGATGCCATCGAGATGGTGAAGACCGAAGAGGTAGCCCAAGTGGTCGCTCAGATTGGCGGTCCTCCGGAGTATATTCAGGAGAACTGGGACCGGCTGGTCGGCACGGCTCAGCATTTGGCCGAGCTGCGCGCTGGCGGTTGAGCGTGTGCAAAGGCTCCCTAGCCTCGCTCACGACGCGTCGCCGGGAACCCTGTTGACTCCTTGCAGCGATCACTCCCCATGACCGACCATCGCACCACCGTGGCCGAACTGCGAGACTTGGTCCGCGCGTTTGTCGACGCTCGCGACTGGCAGCAGTTTCACACGCCGAAAAATCTCAGCATGGCCTTGGCCATCGAGGCAGCCGAGTTGATGGAGCATTTCCAATGGCTCTCGGTCGAGCAGTCGCAAGAAGTGGCCAGCCATCAGGAGAAACTCGCCGCGGTTGGCGAAGAACTGGCTGATGTGTTGTGCTATGCGTTGGCCATGGCCAACGCCTTGGAACTCGATCTGACGACGACCATCCAGGCAAAGATGGTCAAAAACCAAGCGAAGTATCCGGCCGATCAGTTCCGTGGTCGTTATGGGCCAGAAGACACGACAAACGCCTAAAGCAAGTTGCTTTTTACCGTAGCGGACGCGACCTAGTTTTTGCCGAGATTTTCCGACGAAACAACGATACGTATTTTGGTAATCTGCT
>JANQPJ010000056.1 GCA_028289525.1 Pirellulales bacterium | reverse complement strand
CATGGCAACCGTGAATCGCGCCGCAATTTTAACCAAAGCCCACAAAGTGCTGAAAAAGCACTACCAGCCTTTTGCCCCCGATGCCCAACGGCCTTTGTTGGAGCATTTGCTGTTTGCCTGTTGCTTGGAAAACTCTTCCTGCGAGGCGGCCGAGACGGTGTTTACTCGTTTGCAGAAAGATTATTTCGACCTGAACGAAGTGCGAGTCACCACGGTTCGCGAGTTGGCCGAAGTGATGAAGCCGCTTAACGATCCGGAAGAATCGGCCATGCGTCTAAAGAACACGTTGCAGTCGGTGTTCGAAACGATTTATGCCTTTGATATCGAGCCTTTGAAGAAGCAGAACATCGGCCAGGCCATCAAAACCTTGCAAGGGTACTCGGGGGTTTCGCCATTTGTGATTGCCTATGCCACGCAAGCAGGCTTGGGCGGCCATTCGATCCCCTTGAACGAGGGCGGAATGCGGGCTCTCGTTGTGCTGGGCGTGTTAAGCGAGGCGGAAGCCAAGAAGGGGAAAGTGCCAGGTATGGAGCGGGCAATTCCCAAGAGCAAGGGAATCGAGTTCGGTTCGTTGCTCCAACAATTGGGAGCCGCGTTTGGCGCTAGTCCTTTTTCGCCAGCGGTGCGAAAGATCTTGCTAGAAATTGCTCCAGACTGCAAAGAACGAATGCCCAAACGGGCCACCAAGAAAAAAGAGCCTGCTCCCGAGCTTGCGGCGAAGCCGAAAAAGACCAAGAAGGCGGCCGCGCCGGCCAAGTCGACGCCCAAAACCGCCAAGAAAAAAGCGGCCAGCAAGCCGGCCAGCGCGGCGACCAAGAAAGCCAAGGCCACCAAGAAAAAGGCGGTCGCCAAGAAGAAAGCGGTCGCCAAAAAGAAGGCTGTCGTGAAGAAGAAGCCAACAACCAAAAAGAAGCCGACGGCGACCAAAAAAGTTGCTAAGAAGAAGGCAGTCAAGAAAAAGGTCGCCAAAAAGTCGAGCACAAAGCGGTTGGGGAAGCGCAAACCCAAATAGCACCCGGTCTCCTCTGGTCGCGCTTCAACAGCCAAGGATCTGGAAGAGCGGTGCGATTCGAGAGCACCCCATGAACCGATACGCAACACGGCTGCTCGCCTTCATCAGGAGAGCTGCAAAGTCAACGATTCCACAAAAACAGCGGTCGGTGACCGCTCGCGAAACGGCTAGATTCTCCCGTTTCGCGAGCGGCCACCGGCCGCTGCTTTTCGACTTTGCAATCGTCCTACTCGCCTTCATGGCGCTGCTGCTCGGCCTGGCCGTTTGCCAGGCAAACGCTGGGCCTCCGCCTTGGGAAGTTCCGGTCCCCCAACAGCCGTTGGTGCCGCTTGATCCTCGACAGCCGCGCGACGAGGCCGACCAAGATCGGTTGCATGCCGTGGCGCTCTTTGCCACTGGACGTACGCTCGAGCAGCATGGCGATTTGGCCGGCGCGCTCGGTCAATATCAACGGGCATTTCGTTACGGGCCCTATTCCGAGGCCTTGCTGGCCGACATCGTCCGCTTGGCGCTCGAACTGGGACGCCAGCAGGTGGCGGCCCGATATGTGGCGGTTGCTTCGGATGAGCAGGCGATTAACCCTGAAATTGCCAGTCAGTTAGCAAACTATTTTAGCCGACGTGGTGATTGGGTTCGGGCAATTCGGCTTTACGAGTGTGTGTTGCAGGCCGAAGCGGAACGGCCGCTTGACGCTGCGCAGGTAGTGATGCAGTTGGAGTTGGGGCGAAACTATTTTCTGAACGATCAATTCGAACAGGCGGCCACGTGTTTTGCGCTGGTCGAACAAACACTCGCTGCGCCAGAGAAGCACGATTTGTCGCCAGAGTTCGTCCAGGCGATTCAAAGCCAAGGCGGCATGATCTATCCGTTGTTTGCCGAGTGCTATCTCGAAGCGGGGCGACCGGACGAAGCCGAACGGGCTTTTCAAGCGGCCGATCACTTGCAGCCGAACCCAGGCCGGCTCGGATATCAGTTCGCTCGAGTGGCGGCTCGACGCCAGCAACCAGCGGTTGGCTTAAAGCATCTGGCCGTATATTTCCAAACCCAGCAGACCGACCAAGCGGTGGAGCCATATGTCTTGTTGGTCAAACTGTTGGAACAAGCAGGCCTGGCCGCTGAAATCCTTCCGCGCCTGGCAACGCTTCAGCAGGCCGATCCGACCAATCGCTACCTGGCCCTGTTCCTAGCACGCCGCTTGTTGCAGGCCAAGCGCTACGACGATGCTGAACGCGTGTTGGCTGATATCGAACCCCACGTCGACGATCGCGGCCGACGTGCCTGGAATCGCTTGCAGGTGGAACTCTACCTGGTCGCCGAGCAGCCTGACAAATTGCTCGACGCGCTTGGCGCGGCGGTCGAAAGCGCCGGGACGATCGAGGTCTTTGCCACTCAGATAAAGCCGATTGTCGAGCAGGCTGACGCGTGGAAGGGATTGCTCGATGAGGCCCAGAGCCGTCGAGACGAAGCGGCGCCGTTGGCTGCCGGAGCCGCCCAGGCAATGGCCGAACTGGCCGTGATGGTCAAGGATTTCGACACCGCTGACACCTGGTTCGAGTTGGCGATTGCCGACGCGGAGCAACCTGGGCGGGCAGCCCAACTGCTATTGGTCTGGGGAGTCGAACTCTTGGTCGCCGATCGTTATGCCCAGGCAGCCCGTGTGTTCCGACGGGGGGTGAACGAGGCGGCTGCCGACGCCGGACGCCCGATCTTCTGGTTCTATTTGGCCGGGGCTTTGGAGATGGACGGTCAGACCGACGAGGCGCTGCAGGCAGCCCGGCGGGCTGCCGAATTGAAACCTGACTCACCACAGTTTGCCGCTCGGGCTGCCTGGATTCACTACCATGCGCGCCAGTATGAAGCTGCGCTCAGTGAATATCGTCGTTTGGTTGACCGGTTCGATCAGGATTTCAACTCGCGTGAAATTCGTCAGGCAGCCAAAGACGCTCGGGTTGCCGTAGCGGCATTGCAGGTTGAATTGGGCGACCATGCGGCCGCTGAAGAAACACTGGAGAAAGTGCTAGACGAGTTTCCCCAAGACGTGGGGGCCTTGAACGATCTGGGCTATTTATGGGTCGATCAGAAAAAACATTTGCAGCGAGCATTCAAGATGATTGAGCGTGCCGTGGCGGCCGATCCGAAAAACGTGGCCTATCTCGACAGTTTGGGGTGGGCTCATTTCCGGTTTGGACGATACGAGCAGGCAATCGCCGCGTTGGAACAGGCCACCGCTGGCGACGAGCCGGGCGGGGCGATTTGGGAGCATCTGGGCGATGCGTGTGCCAAGGCCGGACGTTACGACCAGGCTCAGGCTGCTTGGCGTCGCGCGGCCGAAGCCTATCGTCAAGATGGTCAGGCGGACGAGGCCGAGCGCGTGGCTGGCAAACAAGTTGAAGCCGAACCATCCAGTCAAACAGTGGACTGACAGGCGGACCAGGAATTTTTTTCTAGTAGACGATGCCATTTGTTTTTGTGGGGCCCCGGCGACGCGTCGCGTCGCGGCTAGGGGGCAAACAGAAGCTTGCAACCCTCAAATTCGAATGTCATCGTCCACTAGAGC
>JANQPJ010000055.1 GCA_028289525.1 Pirellulales bacterium | reverse complement strand
CGACCTTTGCGCAAATAGCGGTCGGCCTTGGGAATGGTGGCCACGCCACTCAGGTAAGCAAGTTCGCGGTGCCCGGCGGGGCTGACAAACAGGTCGTTCGGTCGACTCTGCCCGCGAAGCGTATGGGCCGTGGCGTAGAGATCGGCCACTTGGCCTGCAACGGCCGGGTTGTGGTCGATGTGCCGCCGGACGGCCAACTTCACACACTTGGGCAGATTCATCGCCGCCAGGGCTGCAACACAGACTAGCACCACCGTTCGGCCGCGCCCCTGCCAGACGGCCCTGCGTTCGACCAACTGCTGGATCCCAGTCAAGAAGAAAAAAATGACCAGCGGCGCCACTGGCAACAGATAGCGGGCCAACAGCGAACGCACCAAGACGATCGGCACGACATAGGCCATTAGCACCAAAACACCGATCACCTGCCCGCGTCCAGCGGCGACCTTCATGCCGACGAGAACTGGGATCCACATCAGGCCCATTAGCCAGCCGAGCGACTCGTGCCCTTGCCCGCTCAACAGTTTAGAGATGCGACTGCCTGTGAATAAAAAGTTGTGGATCGGCTGCCAGAGCCATTCCCATTGTGAACGGTCGCCGGCTCCGCCAGCAAACGAGGCATAGCTTGGCAGATCGAATGAACGGACCATTTGTTGGTGATGCCAATAGAAGCCGGCCGCGGTGGCCAGCACGATGACTAACAGCCCCAGGGCGTTGGCCCACACGCGTAGAGAACGCTGACGACGGCATTCGATCAACAGTCCCACGGCCGCGGCCACCACGAGCGGAATCACGGCTATCCTGAGCCAAGGACAACATGCCAAGGCCAACGTGCCCAGCTCCAAACCGCGCAGGCGACCTGCCGCCGCGCGCAGATAACACCATAGCCCAATCCAAGCTGCGAGCATCGTCGGCACGTCGGTCAAGATACACAGGGTGTAACGATGCATTGTGCTCGATAACGCCAGGATCACCATCACCCCCCAGGCCAGTTGCGCGTCGCTGAGCAGATTGACCGCTCGGCGCACGACCTCTAGCGCAGCCAACCCACTGGCGATCATCGCCACGTTGAGCCAGGCAATGCTGCCTAGCCCTAACCGGTCAGCACCGGCCAACAGCCAGGCAAAGCCGGGCGGCACATGGACGTGTGGATAGCCCCAGAGCGTGTAGCCTTGGCCGGCGTTGAGATTGTCGGCCAACATCAGGTAAAGCGCGCTGTCTGGCGTGGGATACCAGTGGGGCGAATAACTGGCCAGATAGAGCGTCGCGACAGCCGCTGAGATTAGATAGCCCAGCGCAAGCCGACGTGAAACAGACGAAGCAGCAGAGTCACTCGCAACGGTCGCGGCGTGGGTCACGTGTGGAGCGCTCGCGGCGGATGAACGAAAGGAATGGCTCGGGCCACGCGTGTTACGAAACAGGAGACGAACTGGTCGCCGTGTAACAGACGTCAGCCCGATTCACAACTTCCACATCGCGCGACACCGCACGCACCAACTCTTGCGCCAACTGCTTGTGATAGAAGCTCGACACACTGCCCACGATGAGCAAACGGTCGTCCACATGTTCGACGCGCAAGTTACGCAGATCGAAGATCGGGCTGTCGGCCAATGCCGATTGGGCACGCTCTTGAATTTCACCAGACGGTTGTTCTGCCATGACAATCCTCCCCCTTCCTTGGTTGCTAACAAGTCACTCTACCGCCCCGCTCTTCTCGGTGTCAACAGGGATCTTGCCGGCTTGGACTAGTCTGTCAAAGACGGCTTGGGCCAGTTCGATCGGCGTTGCCTGGGAAGAATCGAGCAATAACTCTGGATCGACAGGCGGCTCGTAGGGATCGTCAATCCCGGTAAACCCTTTTAGCTCGCCAGCCCGAGCTTTCTTGTAGAGTCCCTTGGGATCGCGACTTTCACACACCTCTAACGGGGCATTCAGGAACACCTCCCAAAAGTCACCAGCCGGCAAAGCCTGGCGAATTGCTTCGCGATCGCGCCGGTAAGGGCTGACAAAGGCCGCTAGCGTGACGAGACCAGCATCACAAAACAGCCCAGCCACGGCTCCGATCCGGCGAATGTTCTCTTCGCGATCGCTGGCCGAAAAGCTCAAACCAAACCGCTCGGCAAACTCGTGGCCGTGTCGCGGAGCGAGTAGGGCCGGGCTGGCGTTCAGACCATGCCGGACATTATCACCATCGAGCAAATAGCTATGGACGCCATGGGCATGCAACATCTGTTCCAGGGCATTGGCCACGGTGCTCTTGCCACAGCCGCTCAACCCGGTGAACCACACCACGCAGCCTTGGTGGCCGTTGAGTTGCTCTCGCTGCGCGCGATCGACCGTGTGATCGTGCCAGGTAATCTCGGTTTCTTTGCTCATGTGACTTTGTGTGTTGTTTTTAAACTTTCAGTCGTTCCAAAAACCAGGGCTTGAAAAACGGGTTGTTTTCTGGAGATCGGTAAAACCACTTGTTTTAACAATCTCTCTGAAAAATAGTGCTTTCTGGATTCTCATTTTTGGAACTACTGAGTTTCAAAACCTAGATTTGATCGCGAAATTCCGTGATCTTGCGTTACTTTTCCTGGTTTTGAAATGCGCTCTAGTCCGTAATCCCTGCCAGTTCGCACAGATTGGCCTGCATCACCGGTTGTGGGCAACTCCAAACCAAAAAGAACAATGACTCCCGGCACCAACGTCCGGCCGAGTGCCCACTGGCATAGCCAGTCCCTTTGGCTGCGGCCAGAGCTGCTTGGGCCGCACGAACCACCAAACTGTTCGCCCGCTGACGCAAGGCTTCATTGGAACAAACCGTCTCGCCAGTGGCCAACGCCAACAGGTCGTGTTCCAAACCGGACCGTTCGCGGTCGAGTTCCGACCACACCGGCTGGAGTTCATCGCGGCGTTGTGACTCGGTGTGCAAAAATTCGATCGACGCGGCCGCATGGCCGATGGCTAGCGTCGAGGTCTGCAGCCCTCCGGAACGGGCTCCGACGCCAGTGGCCATGACATTCTCCTCAGGGCCGGCCAACACCAACGCTTCCGGTACAGAGACGTTGTCCATCTGAAACGGTCCGGTACAACTGGCGGTCAGGCCCAACAGCGGGGCCGGTTCGTCGGCCGACACGCCTGGCAAATCGGTCGGCAACACAGCCAGCAACTGGCGGCCATCGTCGAGCGTGGCGCCAGTCACCACCTGATCGGCATGCCGAGCCCCCGTGACCCAAGGGCTAAACCCGTCCAAACGATACCCGCCATCAATCGGTTCAGCCCGCAGCACCGGCCGACTCAAATGGCGACGGCTGGTCGTCAGGTGCGAAATGCCGACGGTAGCAAATTGCTCGCCGGCAGCCAGGGCCGGTAGCAGGCGTTGCTGAAGTTCTTCATTGCCGCTAGCGGCGATGCGTCGGCTGGCGCCTGTGAGTTGGGTAATCACAAACGTGGTTGTCAAACACGCCTGACTCAACTTCAAGTAACCACGAATCACGTCCAGGTCGCTCCAGGCCAGCCCGCCCCAGGCCGCTGGCAAAAACCACCGAAAAACTCCGTAACTGGCGCACAGCTCTAACTGCCGGCGGGGCCAATCGCCAGTTTGGTCCAACTGGCCAGCCTGCTCGGCCAGTTGCTGGCACAGCGTCGCCAGCAGTCCGCTCTCAGGTGACGTGATGATGGTGGAAGACATGGTTCACAATCGAGGAAGTGCTCTCCCGATCAAGCAGAAGAACAAGAAAAAAGTACGAGGAAGCCGCCCGCTGCTACCAATCAGGGCAAATCGGTTTTTCAAGTTGGTCAGGTTTGATGGCCTACTAAGCGCGACGCGTAAGCGAGGAAAACAGCCAAAAATACCTCGCTTACGCGTCGGGTTAGTGGGTTCTTAAAAATCTCTTAAATTGAAAAACTGATCGGCCCGCTGCTACCGATGATCCTGTTTTACGAGACACGCTACTGCGCGGTGAACACGCTCCCCCGATGGTGAACAGAACCGCACCGAGTTAAACCAGGTCGACTAGGCAAAGCCATTTAAGAAGCAAGCCGGTAAAACAACAATGCCCTTATTCTTGGCGCTCGAGCAGCGGCCGGTGTCCGAAGCGTGAAATTCACGTCCGCTTTGTGTTATCTCAGGCAAGCCAACTTGCTGGTCTCGTCGAGATCAGTATATTCGTTATAATGCCGGATCTGGACCGACTTTACCAGGTCTGTCCGCATGAATTCGCGTTTAACTGTTCCCCAAGGGAAGGAAGCATATATATGAGTTCGCTAGAAGTCACTGCTCCAGACAAGACCTCGCATCCTGATTTGAGCGAGCTCTCGGCAGAATCGTTGTACGAAAAATGCAACGAGTTGGCCCGCAATCTGTGGTGGAGTTGGCACACGGATGTGGTCAATCTGTTCCGCGACCTTGATCCAGTCCGCTGGCGACAACTCGACCACAACCCGATGGCGTTGCTCCGCGAATTCACGCCAGAGCGGCTGGCCGAGCGGTGTACGGAACTGGTGCTGTTCACTCGAATCAATCAAGCTTATCGGCGACTCAAGGAATACATGGACACGGCCGACCAGTCTTGGGCGGCGACCAATGCTGGCGTGCTAGGGGCTCACCCGGTGGCCTATTTTTCGGCTGAGTTTGGCATTCACGAATCGGTGCCGATCTACTCCGGCGGCCTGGGGGTGCTCTCTGGCGACCATATCAAGAGCGCCAGCGGGCTGGGCTTACCGCTGGTGGCGATTGGGCTGTTTTACGACCAAGGTTATTTTAACCAGTTGCTCGACATCGAAGGCTATCAGACTGAAGAATATGTCGACACCAAGGTTGAAAATCTGCCGATGGAGCCGGCCCAAGGCCAGGACGGCAAACCGATCACCGTGGCGATCGACACCCGTGATGGGCAACTGTTGGCCAAGGTGTGGTTGATGCGCGTCGGTCGGGTCAAACTGTACCTGCTCGACTGTGATGTCGAGGGGAACAGCCCTCAGGACCGGCAATTGACGAGCCGTTTGTATGGCGGTGAGCTGCGTACTCGAGTTCGGCAAGAGTTGGTGCTCGGCGTCGGCGGAGTCAAGGCCCTGCGAGCCTTGGGCATTCAGCCTGGGGTGTACCATCTGAACGAAGGCCACAGTGCGTTTGCCCCGCTGGAAGTGATTCGCGAGCGGATGACTGACGATGGGCTGAGTTTCGACGAAGCGCTACGCGAGGTAGCCCAGCGGACGGTCTTTACGACCCACACGCCGGTCCCCGCCGGCCACGACCGGTTCGACGGCGGGCTGATCGAAGAGCACTTGGGACCGTTGCGCGATCAATTGGGCATTTCTTACGAACAACTGATGGGGCTCGGTCGGGTGGAGCCACAAAACGAAGGCGAATCGTTCTGCATGACGGTCGTCGGGCTCAAACTTTCACGTCGGGCCAACGCAGTCAGTTCGCTGCATGGTCAGGTGTCGCGCCGCATGTGGTCTCACCTGTGGCCATGGCGCGTGGAGGAAGAGATTCCGATCGGCCACATCACCAACGGTGTTCATGTACCTAGCTGGCTAGCCTTCCAGATGCAGAACTTGTACGACCGCTATTTCGGCAGCAACTGGATGCGAGACATGGGCTCGCCTGAGACTTGGGAAGGGATTTACGACTGTAGCCCTGGCGAGTTGTGGGAAACCCATAACGCGCTGAAAAATCTGTTGCTCGAGTTTGTCCGTCGCCGCGTGAGCCGCCAGTGCCGACGACGTGGTGAGAGCGAAGAGGTGGTCGAAGCCGCCCGGCGGGTATTGAACCCCAACGTGCTAACCATCGGGTTTGCTCGTCGGTTTGCGACGTACAAGCGGGCCGACCTATTGACCACTGACATGGATCGGTTGGCTGAGTTGGTGAACAATTCCAAGCAGCCGATGCAGGTGATCTTTGCCGGCAAGGCCCATCCGGCCGACGAGCCTGGCAAGCAGTTGATCAAGAAGATCGACAACCTCCGGCACGATCCACGTTTTGCTGGCCGAATTGTCTTCATCGAAGACTATGACATCAACGTAGGCCGTCATCTGACGCAAGGCGTCGACGTCTGGTTGAACAATCCTCGGCGGCCGCTGGAAGCCTCTGGCACGAGTGGTCAAAAGGTCGTGCTCAACGGCGGCCTGAACCTGTCGATTCTCGATGGTTGGTGGGCCGAGGCCTACAACGGCGAAAACGGCTTCGCCATCGGCAACGGCACCCAACATGTGTCGGATGAAGTGACCGACCAGCGCGACGCGGAGACGCTGTATCAGGTGCTTGAGAACGAGGTCATCCCATTGTTCTACGAGCGCGACGCGCACGGGCTGCCGCAGGAATGGATCAAGCGGATGATGAACTCGATCCACACGTTGGCCTGGCGTTTTAGTGCCCACCGAATGGTAGGCGACTATACGCTACACGCCTACCTACAGGCGGCCGGGGGCATTAGTTGTGAAATGAGCATGCGATAAAGAATCAAACACCTGAAGCGCGAGCGAAGGAATTATCCAGCTTTCTGACAAAGCCTAGCATTGGTAGCGACAGCCAAAGTAGCAGCCACACTGATATTTTACACCGACTTTTCGTAGGCACCGTTGGAGCGTGCTTTCAATGCCCGCAGCCAGCGGCGCACCTGGGCTTCGGTGAGCGAGCCGAGCACCTGTTCTAATGCCTGCTCGACAATTTGTGTCGACTGAACTCGCCAGGCGTGCGACGACGGATCGGACGTGCGTTGAAACAAATGTTGCAGTGATCGACCTGCATCTTGGCAAATCGCATCGATCTTTTGTTGCTGTAGGCCAGAAAGGTTGAGCTGCTCGACGACGATCGGATGCTTCAGCGAATGCAGACTGGCCACCACGCTCGATGAGTAGATGCTAGTCGAAGAGAGCGCGAAAGAAGCCGGCACATAATCACAGCAGTTGCTGTTCGGCACCCATTGGGCAAACGGTCCCCACGCCTTGAATACCTGCTCGCGACGCCCCCAACTAAGCAGCCCGCCACTGATGAGCAAGCAGACTAACACAAACCTTGTACTTAGCCTGGAGTCGGCTTGCGAGCGACAAGCGACGGGAAAACCCTCGGCCAGAGCTTGCGCGTGCCCCAAAGCACTCACTTGCTTCAGGCCCAAGCTGATACCGCGGTCGCCGGTTGCAATGCGAACCACCTCCAGCTTATACCAAGCACCGTGGACCAACGCCTTGACCGCGTCGCCAACGCCCACTCTGGGCAATCTCGGGGCACGAACCTCCATTCCGCCGGCCGACTCGTTGAGTAACTCGGCTTTCACCTCGGCGCGGCCAATGCGCAGCACGATCTCGGCGTTCCCTTGGACCGCTTGAAACCGGCGTGATGTACGTCGTTCACTCGACATGGCGCTCGATGATGAGAGTCTTCGGTTCTCCGAAACAGACAATGCTGCCAGGAGATATCGAAGTATAGGGTGTGAAAACACCAGGAAAGAAAACGATTCAGCCCAATCCCCCTCGCAGGAACCAACTTTATCGACCGGCATCTGATGTCCGCTGGAGTATTCGTTACCGGTGGTAAAACCGGTTCTCTGAGGGGCCTCGGCGACGCGTCGTGAGCGTGGCTAGGGAGCAAACAGAAGCTTTCTCTCATTCCCAAGCTCTGCTTCTTCTCTCGTTCCCAAGCTCTGCTTGGGAACACTCATTTTTGAAGCTCTGCTTCAAGACACTTCGAGAAACGCATGTCGATGATCGAAGAATACGTAAAAAGATGCATGGGAAGCAGAGCTTCCTACCAAAGCGTTCCCAAGCAGAGCTTGGGAACGAGACTAAAAGGGTTCCGGCGATGCGCCCGGTCGCGGCTAGAGAACACAAGCAGAATCTTGCGGCTGATGTACTTCGAGCGTTTCGCTGACGTTTAGAAATATCCTAGGGCGGCCATCCGCCGCACCAGATCTCGGGTTGCAGCTCCAGCAGTCTGGGCCGCGTCTCCACCGTGTTCGAGCACGACGACCAAGGCATAGCGAGGCCGATCGACTGGCGCAAACCCGGCAATCCAGGCATGCTCGCGACGACCGGCAGCCGCCTGGGCCGTCCCGGTCTTTACGGCCACAGGCGCCTGCAGCGCGCCCAACTGCCGATGGACCGTTCCGCCGACACTGGTCACCGCTTGGCGCATGCCCTGCCGCACAACGGCCAAACTGTCGGCCGAGAGGCCTGGAATCGGATCACCAGTGGCGCGTGACTGACGGTCTCCGTCGGCCAGCAGGTGTGGACGCGGTAGCCGACCGCCGTTGGCCACCGCCGCCATTAGCCGAGCAACCTGAAGCGGTGTGACTAGCAGCGTGCTTTGACCGATTGCGGCCGCCTGCGTGTCGGTGAGGGCCGTCTGGTCGTCTGGAAGGCGAAGCCCCGGAATTTGGCCACTCAATTCACCTGGCAAATCAATGCCGGTCGGCTGGCCAAACCCGACTCGCTGCATCCAACCAAGCAACGCCTCGCGTCCCAACGGTTCGGCATAGTGGAAGAAGTAGACGTTGCAGCTTTTGGCCAACGCATCGACCAAGGCGACTCGATCGTGGCCGATGCCAAACTGGCGATAGAGCGCACAACGCTGACTGGTCGGCCGGTGCAGATAGCCTTGGCACCGGAACGGCTCATCGGCCGCGACGGTGCCGGTTTCGAGCAGCGCCAGCGCCGTGGCGACCTTCATCACCGACCCTGGCGGAATCGCCATCTGGATCGGGCGACAAAGCAACACGCCGTCGCGGGCATTGAGCAATTTGGAAACCTGTTGGGCATCGCCACGCACCATCGTGTTCGGGTCAAACCGAGGCGCCGACGCACAGGCCAGCAAGGCCCCGTTGTCGATGTCCATAACCACGACAGCTCCACCTGAGGTCAGCCCATGCTGCTCGCCACGCAGGCGGCCTAAATGGATAGCCCGATCCAACAATTGCTCGGCACTGGCTTGCAGTTTGAGGTCGAGAGTCAGTTGAACATCGGCCCCCGAGGTGGCCGGCACCAGCACTTCGGCCCCGAGACGCCGGCCATGTCGGTCGAGCCGCTCGCGGACCACCGACTTCGTGCCGCGCAGACGGTCTTCATAGAGACGTTCTAGTCCGGCGCGGCCGGTCAGGTCTTCTGCTTCGTAAAGCGGCGCGCCCTCCGGCTCCACCTGGCGGAGGGCCAGTTCATCAGCCCCGACGACCCCCAAATATCCGACCAAATGTCCGGCCACCGCCCCCTGAGGATAGCGGCGACCGGTCCGAACCGTGCAGCGAACGCCAGGAAACACCTCGGTTCGGTCGGCCAACTGCTCGGCCACCGAGGGTCGAATGTCCTCGGCCATCCGATGGTAGTCGAGTTGCTCGCGCACGATGATACGTGGCATAGGCAACGCCGTGGGCGAATCGACCAAGGCTTCGCGAATCTGGCGGCGCAACCAGGCCCAGGTCGACTCGGATGCTGGCGCCGGGTTAGCTGGCGGGCGATTCCGTTCGCGATGACGCGCGTTGACGCTTTGAGCAATCCGCTCGACACGAATTTGAATGCGCTGGCGACGCTGTGCCCAGGCCTCGGCCGACACGCCAGCCATGCGTGGCAAGCTACGATGCAGTTCGGCCAACTCAACTCGGAATGCGCGAGCTTCCCGGGCTACCTGAGCCGGATCGGCCCGTTCGGCCGCCGATAGCCGGCGGCGCACCTGTTGCCGAAACCACGCTTCGTCAGGCGGCTGTTGAAGGTAACGGTAATGAACTTCGAGCGTCACCATCGGCTGATCGACGGCCAGTACGGTGCCGTCGCTTGCCAGCAACCGTCCGCGCGCCGCTGGCAAGCGGACATCGCGCGTCTTGCCCTGGGCAGCCAGACGCCGTGCCTGAGGCCCGCTGGTCACTTCGAGCCATACCGCGCGACTGCCAATGATGGCGAGCGCCAACAAAAAAGCCGCCAGCAGCCAACGCATGCGCCGACAAGAGTCGACCAACGCGACCGAGCGGTTCGACGTGAGATCAACGGTGTGCCAGTCAACCGGTGGATGAGGCTGCATGATTCGTTTTTAGGCTTTGTCCCAAAACCGGTTAAAGCCTGAAGCGGCGAGCGAAGGCATTGGTTGCTAGATAACTCTCGTTCCCAAGCTCTGCTTGGGAACGCTTTGGTAGGAAGCTCTGCTTCCCATACATCTTTTTACGTATTCTTCGATCATCGACATGCGTTTCTCGAAGTGTCTTGAAGCAGAGCTTCAAAAATGAGCGTTCCCAAGCAGAGCTTGGGAACGAGAGAAAAAAACACGATTTTTCAGAGAAATGTAAAAAACACCTGTTTCGCGAGCGGTCACCGACCGCTGCTTTTGCTCAACGCGGGAAATTTAGAACGACTGAAATTCTTTTGCTAGCGCTTCAGGCGTTAAGTTTATAGGACTTGCAGGGCGCGCGTATTTCAGCCAAACCCGAGTCTTTAGTCCTTGGTTCGAATAGAACCCAAAACCATTTCCTTCTGCCTATAAATCGGCCTCGCTGGACGTCAACACCGCTTGCCATCGCGAAAATTGTTCCAGGCAAATTTGGGTTCCCTTGGCCACTGCCGAGAGCGCGTCGGGCGACACCCGGGCAGGAACGCCAGTCTGTTCTTCGACATACCTTTCCATGCCACGCAACAACGAACCGCCGCCAACCAGCACCAAACCGTGGTCGACCAGATCAGCCGCCAGATCAGGGCTACAGTCGTCGAGCGTGGCCTTGATGGCCTCGATGATCTCTTCCAACGGGTCGGCCAGCGCCTCGCGCACCTCTTCGCTCGTAACGGTCGCCTTGCGAGGCAAGCCGCTGACACTGTCCAGGCCGCTCACTTCGTCGTTCAGTTCGTCGGCCAGTGGAAACGCACTGCCGATGTCGATCCGCAGCCTTTCGGCCGTGGGCAATCCAACTTTTAAGCTGTAGTGCCGGCGCAGATAGTCCACAACCGCCTGGTCCATTCGGTCTCCGCCCACGCGAATCGAGTGCTGAGCCACACTGGTGCCCAGGCTCATGACCGCCACTTCGGTCGTCCCGCCGCCAATGTCGCAAACCATGCTGGCCACCGGTTCGGTGATTGGCAATCCACAGCCGATGGCGGCCGCCTTGGCCTCGTCGAGCAGAAAGACCGGCCCGGCCCCGGCCCGTTGAGCGCTGTTGAACACAGCCCGTCGCTCGACCGGAGTGATGCTGGCCGGAACCGAGATCAGCACTCTAGGCCGTGGGCTCCAGGCGCCACGCTGGGCTTTGCGCAAAAAATAGCGCAGCATGGCCTCACATAATTGGAAGTCGGCAATCACGCCGTTGCGCAACGGGCGAACGACATGGATCGAATCGGGCGTGCGGCCCAACATCTGCTTAGCTAAATGGCCCACGGCACAACCGCCAGAGAGAATCTGCGTCGAGCCCTGCTGAACAGCGACCACGGAGGGTTCATTGATCACCAAGCCTTCGCCTGCGACGCTAATCAGCGTGTTGGCCGTGCCCAGATCGATGGCCAATTCGTCGCGCCAAAAACCAACCAGTCGATTGAGCATCCGTGCTCTCGCGTGCTAGGGAGTCGGTGAAGCTGTTCGAGTGCGCGATTACAACCAACCGCACGGTAGCGTGGGTTGGCGATTTGCCGACGTCTGACAAGCCAGCCACCGTTCGGCCTCCGCCGCTGCCGGACCGCGCACTTGGACCGGCGGCAGGTTGATCTTGCCCTGGTACTCTTGAATTTCGAGATACAGGAAAACGCACCCCATGATAATGGCCAAGAGCGCCAGGACCAACATCACTGTGTAGACGTTGGCCTTCGGCTTGCGGACTGGAGAGGAGGCTGGATTACCCAACCCGGAGCTTGGTTGCAACACGATCGCCCTTCTGAATCTCGCCGCGTCGAAATTCCTTAAGTACCTTGGCCACCGCCCGATCGGGGGCAGACCGCAAAACTTCGACCCGACCTAAATAGGAGCTAGCACGAAAAACCTCGAGAGTTTGGCCTGGTTTGACGCCATCGTCCGCACCGATCGAAATTTCGACAAACTCGTTCCTCCGCACGGCAGTCACCACGCCCATGATATCAGGCGTAAAGCTAGCAACCGCCTCGGCCGGATTCAGCCCATGCGCCCTCAAGGTAGTCCGATATTGGGCCAACTGTTGGGTCAATTGGGCCTCGCGTTCCTTAAGAATTGCCAATTGGCCCTGGAGGTTGTGTAATTGGTCGGTCTTGGCCACCACGTCCGTGAAGATCTGGTCGCGAGCTTGTTGGACCTTGGTAATTTTGCCGCGCAACACCACCACTTCGTCGGTCAACCGCCGCAAATCCTGGGTTACCGTGTCAACGGCACTGCTCAGGCTCCGATTTTCATTCATCAACTGGTCATGCCGAGCCTGCAACACCTTTCGCTCTTTCAGCAGACCATCTCGTTCATTTTCCAGCTTGCCAAGCTGCTGGGCATGGGACGACTCTAGGGTGGCCTTTTCCTTTTCCAAGGCTTCCCATTCGAGTTGTAGCTCTTCTTTCTGCTTTTTCAGATTGTCGATCTGGTGCTTGAGCCCAAGATCTTTGCCAGCGGTCGCCTGATCACGATAAATCTCGTCGTACCAGTTCGTGTGGGCCGAATAGACCGCCATGGCGAAACCCATGTACACAACGCTCATCACGAGAATTGCGACCACAAAGATCTTGCCAACCAAGGTCATCGCTACGCTCCGCTAAGTGAGTCGACAGGCCCCAATGGGAAGTGACGTCAGACCGCCTGGGGCTGGTATTTGGAAAAGGGAACTTTCCGCTGACCGGCCCCCGCCCGAGAAGACAAGCTGGCCACCGACGGCGCGGTCGGAACCTGTTGCCAGAACTAGAGATAGTACAATCGGCTAGTTCCGGCAGTATAGAACCGTTCCGGTGCCTGAGTCAATTATAGTTACGAAACCTCGGTGGTTATAGAAATTTCTTGAGAAATTTGGTCCCCGGGACATGATCGCAGACCCCAACGGGCCCCAAAATCATGAAATTTGAAGCCTGAAGCGGCGAGCGAAGGAATTTTTCGAAACATGGAAAAGCATCGCAA
>JANQPJ010000048.1 GCA_028289525.1 Pirellulales bacterium | reverse complement strand
CGGAGTCTGACGGTCCGTTTTGCCAGCCAACATGCCGACGCCGACGCGCTGATTGAAGAATTGATTGACCAAACGCCTGATGCTCGGCGATTGACCGTGGTCTCCAGCGACCATCGGCTGCATCGGGCCGCTCGCGGCGGTGGGGCCAAGGCCGTTGACAGCGAGGTCTGGTTTGCCGAGTTGATGCGTGCTCATCAGCAAGCAGGCAGCTCGGCCGCGCCTTCGGCCAAACCGACCGGACCGCTCAGCGAGGCCGAAGTCGATGCCTGGCTGGCCGAATTTGGTGTCCTGCCGTCGGAAAAGAAACCATCGCAAAAAAAAGAGCCGCCGAGTTCCGAGATTTTCCCGCCAGGGTATGGCGAAGATTTGCTCGACGAGGAGGAATAAAGCCTGAAGCGCTAGCGAAGGAATTGGCGTCAGGAAACGGAAGGGCACTTCGGGGAAATTCCTTCGCTTGCGCTTCAGGCTTTAGAAAAACCACTTGGTCGATTCACGCTCATTCAGTCACGACCCTGTCCGGCTCCCTTCACTGGTTCCCAAGCTCTGCTTGGGAACCCTACAGCAGGAAGCTCTGCTTCCAAGCCGCTCTCTTTTACGTGTTCTCTGACCAAAGGGCATGCGTCTATCGAGGTGCCACGGAAGCAGAGCTTCAAAAACAGCACGTTCCCAAGCAGAGCTTGGGAACGAGAGAATTTTGTGTTTTCAAAGCCCCTAGACCCTCGACTCTAGACCCTACTGAAGCGCCTTGTCGGAAATATCTTTCCGGCACCAGGCCCCTTTCCAGCGAATACATTTCACGGCCGTGTAGGCTTGTAGCTTGGCGGCCGAAATCGAGTTGCCCAAGGCAGTCACTCCCAGCACGCGTCCGCCGCTGGTGACGATCTGCCCGTCGGCCGTGGCTGTGCCGGCGTGAAAAACCTTCACGTCTGGCAACTTGCTGGCTTCGTCCAGCCCTCGAATCGGTTGGCCGTTTTCATACTTGCCAGGATAGCCTTCGCTGGCCATCACGACGCACACCGCTGGCCGGGGATCCCAAACGAGCGGTTCGATTTCCTCGAGCCGGCCATCGACGGTTGCTTCGATCAGGTCGACCACATCAGTTTTGAGACGCATCAACAGCGGCTGGCACTCGGGGTCGCCAAACCGTACGTTGTATTCGAGCACCTTGAGGCCCTGGGTGCCGACCATTAGGCCGGCGTAGAGCACGCCGCGAAACGGACGGCGCGAACGTTTCATCGCGTGAATGGTGGGGACAAGCACCTTTTCTTCGATTTGGCCAAGCATCTGGTCGGTCACTAGCGGGGTCGGGCAGTAGGCCCCCATGCCGCCAGTGTTCGGGCCTTGGTCGCCGTCGTGGGCCGGTTTGTGGTCTTGGGCTGGAGAAAGGGTGACGATGGTTTGACCGTCGGTAATCGCCAGAACGCTGGCCTCTTGGCCTTCGAGTCGTTCTTCAATGACCAACTGGCTGCCGGCGTCGCCAAACTCGCGGTCGCTGGCGATGCGCTGGACGGCCGCGACCGCCTGGTCTCGATTGTCGCAGACGATCACGCCCTTGCCGGCCGCCAGACCATCGGCTTTGACCACTACCGGCACATCTTCCCGATCGGTCAGATAGGTGATGGCGCTCGTCGCGTCGGTAAACGTTCGATAGTCGGCCGTGGGGACATCGGCGTGCCTTAGCAGGTTTTTGCAAAAAACCTTGCTCGCTTCGAGTTCGGCCGCTGCCTTCGAGGGGCCGAAGGCGCGAATTCCAGCTTCGCCCAGGGCGTCGATCATCCCAGCGGCCAGTGGGGCCTCGGGACCGACAACGGCCAGTTGCACGCTGTTTTGCTTGGAAAATTCGATCAGCCGGCCTACGTCGGTGGCCGAGATGTCGACGTTTTCAACGCCCGATTCGATCGCCGTGCCGGCGTTGCCTGGGGCGACGAAAACGCGGTCTGCACGAGGGCTCTGGGCAATTTTCCAGGCCAGGGCGTGTTCACGGCCGCCGGCACCGACAATCAAGATATTCATGAGTTTGGTTTCGCAGGACGAGAAGGCAACAAGGTTGGCAAAAGAGATGGACGTTTTCGGTTCCACTTGATTCTATGAATGCCAACGCGAGTGCGAAAGAGGGCCAGGGACATTGGTCGCGTAGTAAACCGGGTCTACGACACTATCTTCGTTCGAATCGGAGCTTGACATTCGCGGCCCTTCAGATACAAAAGGGAAGACACGATTGTGAATATCTTCACAGAGCCCCGGTTGGGGATTTCGTGCCCTACACTAACACGTGAACTCAACTTGACTTGCGTCAATGGCAGATAAGAAGAAGATGTCGGTGGCCGAGATGATCGCGGCCGCCCGACAAATGGATGGTGGGGAAGAATCGTCGGCCGCTCCGTCGGAGCCTGTAGAGGAGGCGGTCGCCGAGTCGGCACCGGCTACCGAGCCGGCTGAGAAGTCTCCAGCTCCTCCGGCCGCAAAACCGTCTTCCGGTGGCCGCCCGAGCGTGGCTGAAATGTTGGCCATGGCGCGTGGCGAAAAACAGCCTGCGGCCGAGTCGAAGCCGGCTGCCAAACCTGCGGCCAAGGCCAAGCCTGAGGCCAAAGCGAAAACCTCGCCCAAGGCGAAGCCGGCGGCTAAGGAAAAGTCGGGCCCCAAGGACACGGCCAGTATTTTGGCCGCCGCTCGTTCGCAGTCCAAGCCAGGCCCGATCACCAAGGCCGAAGCGGCCGCTCGCGGTCAGAAGGCTGCGGCCAAGCCAAAGATTCAAGTCCCGCCGATGCCGCAGAAGCCGGCCTATGCCAAGCCTGCGGCTGCCCAGCCGAAGGTCGACTCGCAACGGCGATTTGCCTTGGCCGCGATTGGCACCTTGGTCGGGTCGTCGTTGGCCGTTGGGTTTAGCGCCTTGTCGGTGACTGCCGGTTTGTGGACGTTGGGGCTGGCCCGATTCATGTTTCCGAACGTGTTGCGAGAGCCTCCGAGCCGGTTTAAGGTCGGTTTTCCAGGCGAGTTTGCGCCCGGAGTAGTCGAGACCAAGTACAAGGCTCAGTTTGGCGTCTGGATTGTCAATGGCGAATACAACGGGATGTCTCAGTTGTATGCCTTGATGTCGGTCTGCACACACTTGGGTTGCACGCCTAACTGGCTCGAAGCCGAGCAAAAGTTCAAATGCCCCTGTCACGGCAGTGGGTTTTATAAAGACGGAATCAACTTCGAAGGGCCCGCGCCGCGTCCTCTGGAGCGCTATGCCATCCGCATTGCCGACGATGGTCAGGTTGAGATTGATAAGAGTCAGGCGTTCCAAGAGGAAATGGGGGAATGGGAAGACCCGGCGTCGTACGTCGCGGTGTAA
>JANQPJ010000040.1 GCA_028289525.1 Pirellulales bacterium | reverse complement strand
ATTCTCTCGTTCCCAAGCAGAGCTTGGGAACCAGTTTACCGCCAGTGTGCCCCCAAAAGAAAACACACGAGAAAGCCGCCACCAAAAATTACTGCGCCCCTGACAGGGGACAGACAGACCAAAAGGATTGTTGAGGAAACGCTCGAAAAGGGACTGGCCAGGAGGTACCGGGTGTGATAATTTTGCTATTTCCCCTGTGTTTAGCTGAGCAGTGCTCGTCCCAATTCCCCGCATTTTCCTCTGTTTTTTGAACCAATGACCAAACAGCCCATCTCGGGGGTGGCTCCGGCCACCTTGGACGAAGTGACCGTAATGATTGTTTGGCCCTCGTTGGCCGCCAGTAGCTATGGGCGTTGGTGGGGACGCCGTTACCAAAACGATTTTGGTTTCGAGCTGTTTGGCATCCCCGTGACGTTAGGGCGGATCATGGCGCTCTTGTCGATTCCGCTGATTTTGCCGATTTATTTTCATACCCTGATTCCTCGCTTGCCCTTGGTGCTCTTTGGAGTGCCCAATTCCGGTTGCCGGCGATATCGGCTCACGAACCGTCGGGTAGTGGTCGAGCAGGGCTTTGCCGGCGAGGTCCAAAAATCGGTCACGTTAGATCGCTTCGACGACATCGAGGTCCAGCAGGTCGATGGCCAAGCGTGGTACAACGCCGGCGATTTGATCTTTCGATTAGGTCAGGTCGAGACGTTCCGACTGCAAGGCGTGCCGCGTCCCGAGAGCTTTCGGCAAACCTGCCTGAAGGCCCAGCGGTCGCATGCCGGAGTGCAACAGGCACGTGAGGCCGGCTTGGCGGTTTAGAAAGAACTGCAAAGTTATATTTAGTAAAAAACAGCGGCCGGTGGCCGAAGCGCGAAACTTTTAAGTTCTTTTGTTTCGCGAGCGGCCACCGGCCGCTGTTTTTTTCTCGAAAGCATCACATTACGCATCGCTGGCGGCGCGTTATACTCGTTTCTATGCAAGATCCGCGCAAAAAACCATTTGGGACTCAGACTCAGAAACAGGTCTCTCCGGAAACCAAAGGCAAGGTCCGAGTGCTACGCAATCGGGCCGAGGTTGGCCGGCGACGGTTGTTTCCCGTGGGCCTGATCTTGGTGTTGGCGATCATTGCCGCCTTTCGGATTGGATTGCCGACGGTTTCGAAGTTGCTCTCGATTGATATCGAAGGAACCCAGCGCCAGCTCGTTCGGCAATCTCAACCAGATCCCAGGCTGATCCCGGAGATCGGAGGCCAGGAGCTTTCGCCTGCGCCTGGCACGGCTTCGGGGCTTCACCGCTCTGGCATCTTGTTGCCGTTTGGCGATGATCGCGAACTGTTAGTGCGGGGAAACCGATTTCAGGCGCCTTTGAATCGGGTGATTGTGGTCGATTCGGCCAGTGGTTGGGGAGCCTTTCGTTTGACCAAGGATGGCCAGAGCCCGACGGCCACGATGCGTTGTGAATCGGTCTTTCAGTCTGACCGAAATGCTCCGTTTGATCATTCGGATGCTCAAGCCGTTGAACAGCAATGGCAGGAATCGCCGGCAAAATTGCCTGGGGGAACTCCTCCCCGCGGCTATCAGGTGCCGTTTACTTGTGGGCCGATTCGGTTACTCTGGTCTCCGTTGGATTGGATCGAACTGACCACGACGCCAGAGCTGGCGCTGACACTGGCCCCGGTGGATGAGTTGGACCAACTCGCCACACGGCCGACCGATGTGTTGTGGATTGTGGCGCGGCCGGTAGAGTCCAGTCGGCCGACGACGGCTTCTCCGTTTTCCTACCCTGGGGCCCCACCTGAACCGACCGAGTAGTAGAAATCCGAAATCCGGATTTCGAATTTCGTGCTTCGGATTTTCATTTTCCCCGCCTTTGTTGAAAGCCTCGCTCGATGCCACGCTGGCCTGAGTTTCTTTTCATCACTTGTCAGGTGGGTGCCGAGCGCCCCCTGAAAGCAGAGCTTGCCCGCGAACAGCCGGAACTGCGTTTCGCTTATTCGCGGCCAGGGTTTGTGACTTACAAAATCCCGCCAGACGATCGTCTGGCGAGCGAATTATCGCTGCGGTCGGTCTTTGCTCGGGCTTACGGTTACACTCTGGGCCAGGCGAAGGGGGAACTGGTCCGCGATTTGGCCCAACAGGTTTGGCAAGCAGCCGGCGATCGGCAGTTTCAGGCGGTCCATGTTTGGAGTCGCACGCCAAACTTGCCAGGCGAAGACGATTCAGAGCACGATCTAGTGGCCCAGGCAACGCGAGCATTGCTTGACACCGTGCCGACATCTCAGTGTGATCAGCTTACGGCCGAGCAATTCAACACGCCGGCCGGGCGTGGGCAGATGGTGCTCGATTGTGTGCTGGTCGAGCCCAATCACTGGTGGGTCGGTTGCCATCGGGCAGACTGCTTTTCCGCCCGATGGCCAGGCGGGGCGATGCCGATCAAGTCGCCTCGGGAGTGCGTCTCTCGGGCATACTTCAAGATGGAGGAGGGGCTTCGCTGGTCTGATTTGCCGGTGCAGCCTGGCGAGGCGTGTATCGAGCTAGGCAGTTCGCCTGGCGGCGCCAGCCAGTGTTTGTTGAGCCATGATCTACAAGTCTATGGCCTCGATCCGGCCGAGATGGACGCTCGCGTGCTCGACCATCCCAGGTTTCAGCACTGGCGGATGAGGGCAGAAGAGGTCCGGATACGCCAGCTTTGCAAACATAAAATCCGCTGGCTGATGGCCGACATGAACGTGGTGCCTGACCAAACCCTGCGGCGCGTCGAGCGCATCGTGACTCATCCCGAGGTGCACATTCGCGGCTTGCTGTTGATGCTCAAGCTGCGTGATTGGCAGCTGGCCGAACGCATTCCCGAATATCTAGACCAGATTCGGGGCTGGGGCTATCGAGATGTGCGTGCCCGACAGCTGGTTTTCAACCGTCGCGAGATTTGTGTGGCGGCGTTGAAGAATCGGGCTCTGCGCCGCGTGGTGGGCAAGTCGTGAGCAGGAAGGAATTTTGGTCTCGGTCCGGCGACGCGTTGCGTCGCGGCTAGGGCAATCTCGATTTCAAATTGTCCGTCGCGCAACAATGTTCACACACGATTTGTCAATAGCCGCGATGCAACGCATCGCCGGACCAGGTTGCGATCGGCTACGCTCCCACAAATTGTAAATTCCTACGGCTTGCTTGCATTCGAGAATCTAGGGGGGTAAGGTAAGCCCTGTTTCTCTCTCAAGGCAGACGTCGGAGAGAAACACGAGCCAGTTGCCTGCCAGGGCCCTCCCCAGCGCCGTAGCGAGAGAGACCATGACTCTATTCTCAAAATCGTTGTTTCGTCGGCTCCTGCCCATGGCATCTATTCGGCAGCGAATAAGACATCGCCGGCGTCGCTCATCGGTCTACCCACAGGCTGAGCCGCTCGAAGCGCGGCGACTGTTGGTGGCTACGCCGGTGGCGGTGGTCGATTCGGCTACGACCAATCCGGGCGTGGCGGTGACGATTGACCTATTGCTCAACGACACCGATGCTGACGGCGATCCGCTGCAAATTGCCAATCTGAGCAATCAGCAAAACGGGACGGTCATGCACGACGGTCGGGTAGCAACCTTCATGCCCAGCCCGGGCTTCACCGGGACTGGCAGCTTTAGCTACACCGTGACCGACGGCGTAAACGAAAGTGTGCCGGTGGATGTTTCAGTCATCGTGGCGGCTCCCGGCAACGCGGCTCCCACCCCGAACGCTCGATCCTTTAGCGGGATTGATGAAGACAACCCTTTTAGCGTGATGGGCATCGGGCTGCTGTCTGGTGCGACCGATCCTGACGGCGATTCACTCTCGGTGATTGCGGTCAACGGCAACACCACAGCCATCGGCAACACGGTTACGCTGCCTTCGGGGGCCACGCTACAAGTCACGTCGACCGGTCCGTTCGATTACCGACCGGAGTCGTCAGCCACGCTCAACGCACTGGGTGCCAATGAATCGGCTACCGATCGCTTTACCTTTACCATCGGCGACGGGCAAGGCGGCATAGCGACGGCTACCGTTTCGATTACCGTTGATGGGGTGAACGACGCTCCCACGGCAGTTGCCGACACGGCCAACGTCGGTGAAAACGGACCGGCAATCACGATCGCCGTACGCGACAACGATTCCGATCCGGATACGAGCAACATGCTCGTGGTGACCAGTGTCACGCAGGGCACACAGGGAGGCAGCGTCACGCTCAACTCAGGCACGGTGATGTACGACCCGAACGGCCGGTTTGAAAGCCTGGCCGACGGTCAAACCGATACTGACACGTTTTCCTACACCGTGAGCGATGGCTACGGAGGCACCAGCTCGGCCGCTGTGACCGTGACCGTCAACGGCGCGAACGATCCGCCGGCGATCACGCCAGGCCAAGCGTGTCAGGTAAGCGACCTGGCCCCGCAGGGCCGCACGGTTTGCACGGTCGAGGTCAATGACCCTGACAACGATGCGTTCATGTTCTCTATTGTCTCAGGCAACCCTGGAGCGCCGTCCAACGGCCTGTTTGCGATCAATGCAAGCACCGGCGCGGTAACGGTGAACAATCCGGCGTTGCTGAGCCTGGGAGCGACTCACCAGCTTGAGATCGAGGTGGCCGATGCTGGTGGGCTGACCGACCGGGAAACGATTTCGATCATGGTGGCCAACCAAGCGCCAATTGCAACCGACAACACAGCTCAAGTGGTCGAGGATACCCAGACGACCGACACCGGAAATTTGCTGACCGACGACGACGGAGCCGGGGTCGACCGCGACGCTGACCAGGATCCCATCACCGTGGCCGAGGTGGCCGGCAACACTTCGCCGGTCTCTCCGGTTCAAGGGACTTTTGGCGCGCTGGTCTGGGCGACCAACGGCATTTACACTTATACGCTCAACAATGACAGTCAGGCGGTCCAGGCGTTGGCCGCTGGCGAGACAGCTACCGACGTCTTTCCCTATCGGGTCACTGACAGCAGTCTTTCGAGCGTGCCGGCGATGCTCACGGTTACGGTGACCGGTGTGAACGACGTGCCGGTTGCTACCCAGGATCAATATTCGATTGACGAACAATCGCTGCTCTCCGGCAACGTGATTGTCGACGACACTGGTTCGGGACGTGATTCGGATGCCGATGCCATGGCCACGCTGACCGTGGCGTCGGTCAACGGAAACTCAGGCAACGTAGGACAAGACATCACAACTTCGCTGGGAGCTACGCTCAGGCTGAACAGCGATGGTTCGTTCACCTATGATTGGCGCACTGCGACAAATCCGGATGCCATCGCCGAGGGCGAAGCGCGGATGGACAGTTTTACCTACGCCATTTCCGATGGGCAGGCCGCGTCGAACGAAGCGACAGTGGTGCTCACGATCACCGGGGTGAACGACGCCCCGACGGCCGTGAACAACGGATATTCGACCGGCGATAACGTGCCGATTTCGCAAAACGTGATTACTGACGACACCGGGGCCGGCCGAGATTCCGACCCCGATGCGTCGGATATGCTGCAAGTCGCTCAAGTCAACGGCCAGGCGAACCTGGTAGGCGTGCCGTTTTCGCTCCCTTCCGGGGCCACGCTGAGAGTCAACGCCGATGGAAGTGTGCAGTACGATCCGACCACGTCCACGGCTCTGCTCGCGATGTCGGTCGGCGAACAGGCGACCGAGAGTTTCTCCTATGTGATTAGCGACGGCAACGGCGGCACAGGCACCGCCATGGTGACGATTCGAGTTGACGGGGTGAACGAAGCGCCTACAGCGACTCCCAATCAATACCAGGCAAATGAAGACAGCTCGCCGATCACCGGCAACGTGCTCACCGATAACACCGGAGCAGGCGTCGATTCCGATCGTGATCGTGACCAAAGCGACCCGAATGATGTGCTCGCCGTGGCCAGCTTCGTGGTCAACGGCGTCATGCACAACGTGGGCGATTTGGTGCAACTTCCCTCGGGCGCCAGTTTGCAAGTCCAGCAGAACGGCAACTTTGTCTATGATTACACGACTTCGCTAAATGCCCTGGCCGAAGGCGAGGTCAATGAGTTCGAGTTCAGCTACACCGTGAGTGATGGCAACGGAGGAACCGCCTCGGCGCCGGTCACTCTTACCGTCACCGGGGTCAATGATGCTCCAGTTGCGACCGGCAACCAATACGTCATCGACGAAAACACGCTCTCTTTCACTGGGAATGTGATCACGGATGACACCGGTTCTGGACGGGATTCTGATCCTGACGTCAATGGAACTCCACCAGACGATCTGTTTACGGTGTTCGAGGTCAATGGAGATGAAACGCTGGTCGGCAGACCAATCGTACTGGCTGGCACGGGCGCTACGCTTCAGGTGAATCGCGACGGTTCGTTTACCTATGACCGCTCGACCGTTGCCAATCCCGACGCCCTGGTGTTGGGCGAAACACAACTCGAAATGTTCACTTATCGGATTTTCGACGGCCGCTCGCTGTCGGCGACATTGCCGTTGGTCATGATTCGGGTGAACGGCTTGAACGATGCTCCCAGCGCCGTGGGGAATCAGTACGCAACCCAACAAGGCGAAAGCGTAAGTGGAAACGTCATTTCCGACGACACAGGCTCTGGGGTCGACTCCGATCCAGATATCGACGGCACTCCACCCGACGACCCCCTGACGGTCAAACAGGTCAACGGCCAGATGGACGACGTCGGCAGGCAGATTGTGCTGCCTTCAGGAGCAACCCTCAGTCTCAACGCCAATGGCACGTTTCAGTACGACCCTTCCGGTTCAGCCCGATTCAACGCCTTGGCGGTTGGCCAAACCGACGTCGACTCGTTTACCTACACCGTGACCGACAGCCACGACGGCATGTCGACCGCCACGGTCATGGTCACGGTGACAGGCACAAATGACGACGTCGTCGCCCGACCGAACCAATACACCACCAACGAAGCGACCTTGGTCTCAGGCAACCTGATTACCGACGATACCGGGTCCGGAGTCGATTCCGATGGCGATACTGGCGATTCGTTACGTGTAATTGGCCTGACGATCAACGGTGCTGTGGCGGCCGTGGGCACCGATGTGACGTTGGATTCCGGGGCCATGCTGCGAGTCAATCAGAATGGTTCGTTCACCTACGATCCTTCCTCGTCGGCAGCGCTCAACGCTCTAGCGGCCGGCGAGCAAACGGTCGATCCGCCAACGTTTTCCTACACGCTCAGCGATGGCAACGGCTCGACCGACACGGCCACGGTTTCGATCGTGGTCAACGGTTTGAACGATGCGCCGAGGGCGACCAACAATCAATACGCGACCAACGAAGACACTCTCCGGTCAGGCAACGTGATTACGGACGAAACCGGTTCCGGGCAGGATTCTGATCCAGACGTCAATGGAACTGTTCCGAATGACCAACTGACGGTCCAAGCCGTGAACGGGAACTCAGAAGACGTCGGCAGACAGATCACGTTGGCCTCGGGAGCGACTTTGAAGCTCGATGCCGATGGCCGCTTCGACTACGATCCGCGCAGCTCGACCACGCTAAACGCCCTGGGCAATGGCCAGACAGCGATGGACAGCTTCACCTATACGGTGACCGATGGCAACGGCGGGCTCGCCACGGCCACCGTGATGCTGGCCGTGGCTGGAGCGAACGATCGACCGGTCGCCCAGGCCGACGCGCAGGCGGTCGACGAAGATCAACTTTTGAACGTGGCCGCCGTGGGCGTGTTGAGCAATGACACCGATCCCGAGGGCGACCGTCTAACCGTGTCCAGTGCCGATCGCACCAGTGCCCGAGGGGCCGCCGTTTGGGTCAACGCCGATGGCAGCCTGACGTATGACCCTCGCCAGGCGTCCGAACTGCAAGCCTTAAGGCCAGGCCAGACCAAGACCGACACGTTTTCGTATACCGTAAGCGACGGCAACGGCGGCGCCGATCAGGCTACCGTGATGGTGACCGTGACTGGGCGCAACGATCGGCCGACGGCTACCGACAACACCGCCGGGGTCGTAGAGGACGGAGCCCAGCAGGACCAGGGGAACTTGCTCACCGACGACGATCGTCAAGGAGTCGACGCCGATCCCGAAGGCGATGCACTTACCGTGCTTTCGATTGGCGGCGTGAATAACCCGACTCAAGACGTGCAAGGCAATTTTGGTTCGCTCGCCTGGAACGCCAATGGCGACTATACCTATACGCTCAATAACACGAGCCCTCAGGTTCAAGCACTGGCCGAGGGCGAAACTCGGACCGACCAGTTCACCTATACCGTGACCGATGGCAACGGCGGCGCCGACCAGGCCACGTTGACCGTGACAATCACCGGCAATAATGACACGCCGACCGCCACGGACAATGTCTATCAGACAAACGAAGACCAAACCATCGCCGGCAACGTGATTAGCGACAACACCGGTGCAGGCACCGACTCCGATTCCGATGTCGATGGCGCGACCCCAGACGATACGCTCATGGTTAGCCAGGTGAACGGAAGCAGCGGCAACGTCGGCAGCCAATTCACGTTGCCTTCTGGAGCGACCGTCATGGTGATGGACACCGGAATGTTCGTCTACGATCCGGCCCCGGCCAGCCGGTTCAACACGTTGGTCGCTGGCGAGACGGCGACCGACACGTTTACCTACACACTGTCAGACGGCCGCGGTGGCGCTGAAACGGCCCAAGTGACCGTGACCGTGACCGGGGTGAACGACGCCCCAGTCGTGGAGAATCCGATCGGCGACTTGATCGTCGAGTTGGGCGATTCGTTGAACCAAACGATTCGAGCCTTGCCGGACGATCCCGCCCCGGTCATCTTCCGCGACCCAGACATTAACGGCCGTGTGCCTGAGGACAGTTTGACGCTTACTGCCGCGTTGGCCGATGGCCGCATGTTGCCGGCTTGGATGGTTTTCAATGGCCGGCATTTTTCTGGGGTGCCGACGGTCGATGACATCGGCGAGTATCAGGTTCGGGTAACGGCGACCGACAATCAAGGGGCGTCGGTCGACGACGTGTTTACGATCGAGGTGCAGATTTCCACAACCAATCAAGCGCCGACGATTACCAGCGACGGCGGCCAGCTGCGAGCCAGTCTTTCGGTGTTGGAGAACTCAGGCTTTGTCACCCAAGTGACCGCCACCGATCCGGACACCCCTTCACAACTGCTGCGGTATTCGCTGCGCCAGACCGACGGTGGGGCCGATGCCGAGGAGTTTGCGATCGACCCGGTGACCGGGGTGCTGAGTTTTGTGCCGCCGCCTGACTTCGAATCGCCGGACGACATTGGCCGCGACAATGTGTACGAAGTGTTTGTGTTTGCCGAAGACGGGCGCGGCGGTTCCGATTTTCAGGTAATCGCAGTGACTGTGCTCGACGTGGAGAACGAAGACATTGGGTTAACCCGAGGTTCGACGCTCGCAGGCGAGGTATTTGCGCAGAACGAGGGCGGGTTTCAGCCATTCACGCTCAGTCTGCCAGGCATTCAGGTAAGTTTGCGCGGCACCGGCGACGAAGGCCAGGCGGTTGAAGCCAACACGTTGACCCAGGACGACGGCACCTACCGGTTTAACAATTTGCCGGCCGGCCAGTACGAGGTCATCGTTCGAAGACCGGCCGCAGTGGATGACGGAGGACAGACGCGACGGACGATCGTTGTTGGCGAAGAAGAGACCGTCGCCGACGTCGACTTTGCCCAACAATGGTTCCGCCCCCAGTATGTCACCGCGGCGTCTTTCTTGGCCTCGAACCTGAGAAATGGCCCCGACGAGTGGGGCTGGCCAATCCGACTGCGAGAACGCCTGGCTCAGGCCGAAGAAGACGCCGGCAATCCCGAGGTCGCCCAGGTGTTCCGTTCCGGGCAACAAGTCCAATTCCATTTGGTCGGCGCCGAACTGGCGGTCTTTGGCACTGCAGGCGACGACCAGTTCACCGTCGAGCAGAGCGACTCAGTGCATCGTTTGACAGTCAACGGAGTCACTCGAGAATTTCCGGCCAGCCAAGTCAACGTCGTTCGAATCCTAGGCGGAGGGGGCCGCGACACGGCAACCGTCAACGGCACCGAGGACAACGAGCACCTGGATGCCCGATTTGCTTGGGCTCAATATTCCAACGACGATTTTTCGGTAGAACTCCACGGTCTGGAAGAGATTGCCGTCGATTTCAACGATCGGAACGACACGCTAGAGGTTGAGTCAACTCTCAGCTATGTCCTTCGTTTACTAGCAGAAGACGAGCAGTAACCTCTTCCGGCGAGCTGGCTGCGTCGCCATGTTTTGTTCCTAGACATTTGTCTCAAAACGAGCTTTCAACTGCTCTTCCAACGCCCCAGCACGTCAAATCCCAAATTCCAAATCAGAAATCAGAGATTGCCCCTCCATCGAGGATGGCAATCATGGGCCGGAAAAGTTAGTATGGCGACCAATCGCGGAACAGGCAGAAATACAAGACTTGAGGAAATAAAAAGGCTTGGGGGGCAGGGTCGGACGTCTCTTCTTAGGTGCGCCGGCTTTCTGTTGCCTGTTTTCGCACCATCATCTTTGGAGACGACAACTATGCCGGCGAGTCTTGGCAAGCGCAAACGTTGGTTCACTCGACCGAAAATTCGCAACTGTTGTTTTTTCTTCTCGGCCGTCGGGGCCTCTGCTTCGCCGCTACGGTTCGAGCAACTAGAAACGCGGCAATTGCTTGCTGCCGGCTCCGAGCTTTCGATCGTCGCCGACTACCGAGACGACTTTCGCGCCGAGTTGCCGTTGGCCAACGGTTGGCAATATCTTTGGAATGCCCCTGAAGGCTGGCAAGCTGGAAAGAGCAACGGCGACTTGCGGACCGGCGCGGTCGGCAATCCGACTTCCTATCAAACGCTCGTCGATGCCGGCAAGGTTTGGACGCCGGACGGCGACTCAGTGAACAACCGGTTTCCCGATCGGGCTTTGCGGCTTCACGACGAAGGCGGTCGACCAGGGGCCCACGCCGGGGCTGGAAGAAACGCTCAAGACCGTTATGCGATTGCCGCCTATACGGTAACCGAGGCAGGTTTCTATTCGATCACCGACAGTTTCCTCACGCGTCCCAACATCACTGGCGACGGCATCGAGGTGGTTGTCCACGTGAATGACAATCGGCCGATCTTGGTTACTGAAGCCGGAGTGGGACCGGAAGGCACGACCGACTTCAACACCAAGATTGGCTTTCTGGAAGCTGGCGACACGATCTATGTGGCTTTTGGGCCTGGCCAATCGTCCAAACGCGATGGTTTTGAGACTGATTTTTCCATTGCATTTTCAGCCGGGCAAACGATTCAACAGCAGATTGATCAGGCGCTGGCCGACGGCCAGTCATCGGTTCGTATCCAGCCAGGCACCTATTACATTACGCCCAGTGCGCCGACTTCGCCCCATCTACGGCTCAAAGACGTGAGCAATTTGGAAATTGACGCGACCGACGTCAAGGTAGTCGCCCGAGGGCTCTCATCGGCCCTGCAAATTCGCAACAGCCACAACATCCAAGTGCGCGGTCTGACGATTGACTACGATCCGTTGCCGTTTACCCAAGGCACGATTGTCGACCAAGCCGACAACGGTTCCTGGGTCGATGTCGAGATCCACGCCGGCTATCCCACGCCCAACGATCCGACCACCAATCGCATCTTGATTCACGATGCCGAGACCGGGCTGTTGAAGCCTGGCTCGCGGCCGCGTAGCGCCGACGCGATCGAAGCCCTAGGGGGTGACCGTTATCGAATCGATTTTGGCCGTGCCCATCGCGATTCGTCCAGCGTGGGCGATTCGATCACCATCCGCCGTGAGACTCGAGTTCCGTTCGCCGTCCAACTCGAACAGTCTACCCACGTCACCTTGCAGTCGGTCAACATTCAGGCCAGCCCTCACATCGGGGTCAACTCGCGCGATGGCAGCAACCACCAGCTGATCGACGTGCAAATTGCCCCTGGACCGCAACCGCTGTTGGCCGAGCATCCGCGTTTGCGTTCGATCAACGGCACCGGAATTCGCAGTATTAACGACGCCGTGGGGCCAAGGATCGAACGAGTTACGATCGAATCATCGGCCGACGATGGGGTCAACATCCAAGGCGAGTATGGCCTGGTGGCCGAGGCGACCAAGACCAATCAGGTAACGGTCGTCATGAAACGCGATCTGGTATTTCAAGTCGGCAACCGCATCCGTTTCTATCACGAAGCCGACCATACGATTGTCGAACGCGTGGTCACTGCGATTGCACCGGCCGACATTCCCGCGACCGAGCTGGCCGAACTGCGTGCTGCCCATCTGCCGCGACTTCAGGCCGGTGGTCGGTATCACACGGCCTTTACGCTCACGTTCGACGAACCGGTTCAACTGACGGCCGGCGATTTCGCCTCGAATCCTGGTCGGAGCGGATCAGGCTACGCCGTGCTCGAATCGACGGTGCGCAACACGCCTTCGGTCGGTCTGCGATTGCGTGGGTCTGCTGGTCTAGTCGATGCCAACCGAGTCGAACATACCTTCCGCCCGGCGATTCTGGTGGCCGCCGAACCAGAAACCTGGGGCGAGGCCGATTTCAGCCGCGACCTGACCATTTCCAACAACCAAATCGTGGCCGCGAACCTGGCCAAACCGTTGCGCAAGCATCCTCAAGCAGGGGCCTTGACCATCACGACCGACGCCAACTGGTCGGCCAATGGGCATCGCAACCTGACGATTCGCGACAACCGTTTTGAAGAAGTCGTTGGCGTGAATCTACAAATCACCCACGCGAGCCAAGTTCAGGTAACCGGGAATCGGTTCATCCAACCCCATCAACAAGCCGGCGGCCATGGCGACTTGACCGGCATCGACCCGACCAGCGTGGTTTGGCTCGACCAGGTCGATACCGTCCATTTCGAAGGCAATCAAGTCGAGCAGCCTGGCCTCTTTGGCAACGCCGACCGGTTGCTTGTGGCGACCGACACCGCGGTGAACGTGACCGGGACAATTTCGATTGCAACAGCAACAGAAACAGAAACAGAAACAGCAACAGAAACGAACGATGACGCGCAAAGCGCGGTCGAGGCGAGTTTGAACCAGTTGCTGGTTTTGCGCGACGACTCGGCCGAGCCGGTCTTCACGGCCCTCAGTTCGCCGCAAGAAGAGAACGAACGATTGGACAGGTTTTCTCAGACAGCCCGAGCGGACGAGGTGCTTCAGCATCAGGCCGCACCCCGATCAAACCCTAAGCTGTCTGTCCACGACTCGGTCTTGACCGCCTGGCCAACCCAGCGGATTTCTGATTTGGAATTGGGGATTGAGGATTTGGATTCTCTCGAACAACCAATCACGTAACACTTCGGCCGAGTGAAGCAGGACCAGGTAAAAATCCGAATCTCGAAATCCGAAACAAAGCGCGAAATTCAAAACCGGAAATGACCAAAACATGCT
>JANQPJ010000062.1 GCA_028289525.1 Pirellulales bacterium | reverse complement strand
GTAGCAGCGGTCGGTGACCGCTCGCGAAACACTCGTTTTTATCGTTGTATCTGAAAAACAGTGCTTTCTAGATCCTCATTTTTGGAACGACTGAGTTTGAGAAAAGACTGGACGTCTGGTCAATCAGCCGAGCCGGCAAAAATTCCGGTTGCATACCAAATGCTGTTGTTGCCGCGCTGGATGTCGTAAGCATAGTAGGCGTGAGGTGCGTTGACCGCTCGCCAGTGACCTGATGAATGGCGCCAACTGGCGACGCAATCGACGCACGAGTCGATCATCGTTTGGTTAGGCCAACTTTCAGCAACCACTTCGACTGGCGTCACCGCGCCACCCATCTCGCTACGGATTTGGTGGAACCGTTGCTCCCAGCGATGGTGTCCCTGAAGACGAATATCGGCTTGGTTCAAACTATGTTGGAGCACATGACGAGCGAGCACAGGGTGGTGCTCCCCCAGGGTGCTGCGAGGCCGTTCGGGATGAGTCCGCACGGCCCAAACCATCGTCCGTTCGGTTAACGTGCCGGCCGGCAACCCCAATAGCACCGCCAGATCCTCGACGCCAAACCGATAGTACTTGCCCGACTTGAACGGGAACGCACTGACCACGTGTCCGTAGGTCGGTCGCTGGCGATCGGCCAAATCGACGACCGCGAGCCCTTCACCGCCATGCATCTCGGCAAACGCCGGATGATCAACCAATCGAGTTGGAGTTCCATTGTCCAACGTCAAAATCACATCGTCAAGCTCCAGCCGAACGACGACAAAATTTTCGAGCAGTTCTTGAATCTTGGCATCGCAGGCCAATGAGTTTTCAATCTGAAGATCGAGCTGACTGGCAACGCCATCGCGCAGCCAAACGAGGAGCATGCGGCCAGTTTGCTCAGCCCGCTCTCTGGCGGCATGATAGTCGTCAAGCCAATGGTCGGCCGAATAGTTCACCCCAGAGGGCACCGATGGATCGGCAACCAACGCCGGTATGTTCCAGAGTCCAAGCGATAACATCACGGCCCACGCCGCAAGCAACCATCGAACAGCCATGCTCATCCCCTCAGGCGAGAAAAGCTAAGTGGAGTGGGGCACCTGGGCGGCACCGGAAAGGCAGGAGCCTATGATGGTATGAGAAGCCCCGCCTGCTGCCAAGAGGGTGGCAGGCTGTATTTTTCTTTGAAAACCAGGCACCGTATCAGTGGTCGGCAGAAAACACGGCTCAATTTCTCGGAAAAACGCCTATTGTGAGATCTTGGCGTGCTTGGTCACGGTTGGCCCAGGCAGCCTGTGGAGATCGAAATCTGGCTGCCGCTCCAGCCGCTCGATTTCCAGCTTGGGCACTCGAATCTGGCCGGCGATTTGGACAAAATCCATTTGCCGTTGGGCCAACAGCTTGCGCACCTGGCGGACAGACGTGTGCCAGCGGCGAGCCAGCCTAGGCACCGAGACGGTGGCCGCCAAGTCGGCCTGACGTCCGGTCGGTTCACGTTTCATGGGGGCCATGGTCTACCCTTTCGTACAACATGCAGGGGGGTGGGGCAGTACCTTGCTTGCCCTGCCTCCATCATACCCGAGTCGGCTCTGCAATCACAAAAATCGCTAAAATATCTTGTTCAGAATCTTCAAAGCGGGATTGCTATTACCCACCGGTCACGGTTAACGTGCAGCTCACTCGACTCATCGTTCAATTGGCTTTCCGGCGACGCGCCTGGTGGTCGCTTGCGAAACAGAAAAACCTAGCCGTTTCGCGAGCGGCCACCGGCCGCTGCTATCCCCGAACAACGACTTCGCAGGCGTCCTGAGACTTTTGACATTGCCTGCGTTTTTGAAATCGCCAGTTTGGATAAGACCTCGCTCATGTCCAGTTCTCCACGTTCGACCTATCTGACTGCATCGCTACTGGCGTTGCTGGGTCTGGCGGCTTTTGCGATTGACCTGCCTGTCGCCAGGGCAATGCTCAGCGATGCCTGCCCTGGCGAACTGGCTCGCCTGCTCGGCTTGGCCGAAGCGTTTGCCCATGGCTATGGCGTGCTGGCGATTTTGCTAGTGGTGTTCACGCTCGACAATCGTGCCTGGCGTTGTCGCGTGCGGATCTTGGTCGCGACTCTAGGCACCGGGGCGTTGGCCAACGTAGGCAAGCTGCTACTGACGCGCGTGCGTCCCCATGCGCTGCTTGGCCCCGGCGGTGAAAACCGGGTGGACGGGGTGTTCGATACGTTTGGCGCTTGGCTGCCGTGGCTGAACAATTCGAGCACGCATCAGAGCATCCCCTCAGGCCACTCGGCCATGGCGGCAGCGTTGGCCGTTACGCTGGTTTGGCTCTATCCGCGTGGGCGTTATGTGTTCGTGGGATTAGCGCTGCTAGCTGCTGGGCAGCGGATCGAGTCGGGCGCCCATTATGTGAGCGATGCTTTGTTTGGCGCAGCAATCGGCTGTCTGCTGTCGGCCCATTTCCTCCATGCCCGAGCGTTCAACCGATTTGAAAAGCCATGATGGGGCCATGTCGAGAGTCCTGATTCTCTGTGAATATCCGACGCTCTTTGGCGGCGAAATGTCGATGCTGGCCACGCTCGACTCGTTGCAAACGGCCGGCTACCGACCGACAGTGGCCGCCCCACGGCAAGGAGCCCTGGCCAATGAGTTGTTGGCTCGCCAGGTTGCGACTGTCGAGTTTGAAGTGTTTGACAACAAGGGAAATCGCCGATCGCGAGAGACGTTGCGACACCAGCTAGACACTTTGATCGACCAAGTTCGACCGGATGTGGTTCACGCCAACAGTTTGGCGATGGGACGCTTGGCCGGCCCGGTTGTTCGCAACCGCCGGCTGCCGAGCATTGCTCATCTGCGCGACATCTTGCGGTTGAATCGCGCGGCGCTGGACGACCTGAATTGTCACGCGCGTTTGCTAGCCGTGTCCCATGCGGTACGCGATTTCCATGTAGCGGCCGGCTTAGATGCCCAGCGGATCCATGTGCTCTACAACGGTGTCGATTTACAGGCATTTTGTCCCCGCCCGGCCACTGGATACTTGCATCGCGAATTGGGCATTCCCCCGGAATCCCCCTTGATCGCCATGATTGGCCAAATCAGCCTTCGCAAGGCTCAAGACATTTTTCTCATGGCCGCCCAACAAGTGGCCACTCGACAACCGGAGGTTCATTTTTTGGTCGTCGGAGCCCGCTACTCGCAAAAGGACGAGAGCATCGAGTTTGAGGAGCAATTGCGAGCCGCATCAGCAACCGCGTCGTTAGCCGGGCACGTTCATTTCCTCGGCATTCGCGACGACATCGCCCGGTTGCTTGGCGAACTGACCGTGCTTGCCCACCCTGCTCGTCAGGAACCGTTGGGGCGGGTGTTGTTAGAAGCCGCCGCGGCTGGCATCCCTGTCGTCGCAACGCGCGTCGGTGGGACCGAGGAGATTTTTGCTCGCGTCGACGGTCGGGCTACGGCGCAACTCACCGTGCCCGACGATCCACAGGCTTTTGCTTCGGCAATCGAAGAGCTGCTTGCCCGCCCTGGTCTGCGGGAACAAATTGGCAGATCAGCCCGCCGGCGCATGGAAAACACGTTCGACGCACGCACAGCAGGACAGGCACTCGTGGCACACTACAAGAACACCACCGATGGATGGCTGCGCGGTCAATGACCCCTTGCCCAATCATTTCAGGCGGGGTTTCTGAGGTTTCCGTCGCTCGCCCAAGGTCCATTCGCCGCGCAATGATCAATCAAAACACCAGAAAAAATCCGATTCCCAAAAATCTCTTTTTGTAAAAACTCAGTAGTTCCCAACTGCCCGAGTTGGTCGGTAGCAGCGGTCGGTGACCGAAGCGCGAAACAGATGTTTTTATCCATCTCTCTGAAAAACAGTGTGGTTTCTGGATTCTTCTTTTTGGAATGACTGAATTTGCTCTAAGAAAACATCTCCTGCAAGATAACCAGAATTTTTTTGGCAGTTGCGGGGTGAACTGAACCGAGCTTCTTGATCAATCGCTTTTGATCGACAGCCCGCATCTGATCGAGGGCAATATCGCCCTTAGTTCCCTGAAACGTAGTCCGCACCCTAGAAGGATAATTGCGCAGGGTAGTGGTCATCGGAACCATGAGAACGGTCGCAAGCGCGTGATTCATTTCGTCGGGCGAAACGACCAGACAAGGCCGGGTCTTCTTGATTTCCGAGCCTTGCGTCGGATCAAGACAAACCAGATATACCTCAAACTGATTTACCATGACCATTCCGTTTGGTCGAAATCATTGCCGAATTCACCAGCCAGCAATTCTTCTTGTCCAGCGCCCGACTTGGCGAAAGCTTCTTTCCAGTCTTGCCGTGGCCGCTGCAGGCTGGTAATGACCAGAGAGCGATCCTTGACCTCAAGGGACACGTCTCCTTCAAACCCACACTGCTTGAGTAAATAGGCAGGAATGATGATCCCCTTGGAATTGCCGATTTGGGTAATGGATACTTTCATCGTTTCCCCTTCCTTCGGATGTTAATACTATGTTATAACATCGCGAGAGAAATGTCAAGGCCTCCTGCAGCAGGAGAGTCGTGACCTGCTACTGCTAGAGCGTGCAAAGCTCAACTGCCTGCTCATGCGGGGCGATTGATTCCAGGGTTGTTTTGCCAGGAGTGTGCTTATAGACCCGCGCATCCGTGAGATCAACATCCTTGGAGTATCGCGCCACCAGCCCGTCCGCATACGACTCGATCTCATCAGCCAGTGGGCCGATAATCATCACCGTTGGGCCGCGAAACGATTCGGGCACCAGCATCAGGCTAGCCCGGCTGCCGGGTTGGGTAAAACGCTGCTGTAGCGCGATATTTTCTTCCTCGCGCCGCCCAACGATTGCTTTGGTCGCCTCGTCGATGCGAATGTGCCGCCCGATGTTCAACAGTTCAAAATCCCATCGCCCGCTCTCTGCATCCAGCTGAATCAGATCATACACCTTCGGCGCGAAAGTGGTTTCAGTCAACGCACACCCCGACGATGGCGAGGGAATCGACTTGAAGCCATAGGACTGGGCTAACGAGATCAGGTGTTTGCGGTTGCGGCCATGAAAGCCAAACAGTCGGGAACGATCGACCAGGCCGCGTTGCTCGACCTCGGTCGGCGGCAACAACAGCGCCGAGAGCGGTCGCAATAACCGGCCTTCCAAGCCCGACTCGCGGGCGATGATTTCCAAATCGCGACGTTTCTGGCTCATCGGTCGCTGGCCAAGCACTTCGCCGCTGGCAATCACTTCGGCCCCGAGCTGCTCAGCTACCTGAGCAGCCTGCTGGAACATGTAGATGCGACAGTCAACACACGGATTGGCTCCTTTGCCATACCCATACTTGGGTCGGCGCACCAGTTCGATGTAATCATCTTCCTGCCCGATCACCGTGAGCGGTACGCCCAACTCGTGCGCTGCCTGGGCCGCCGTGTTTTTACAGCAAGTAAAAATCGTCTGGAAGTTGATCGCCTCGACCTCCAGGCCTTGTTCTTGCAGCACCCGAATTGCCAACATGCTATCCAGCCCACCAGATAGCAAGACCACAGCTCGACTCGACATTGCTTGTTTAGTAAGTGGTGAGTGGTGGGTGGTGCGCGTTAGCGCGTTGTCTAACGCCCTACGATTCGTTCGGATAGGGAATCGCTTCGCCGACAAGCTGGCTCAAGGCATTATGGGCCGCCCGCTGCTCGGCTTCTTTTTTGCTGTGTCCCCAGGCAGGCGAGTAGCGCATCGTGCCGACTTGGGCCGCGATCATAAAACACTTGTTGTGGTCTGGGCCCTTTTCGTCCAACAACGGATAGGTGGGCGTGAGCCCCTGGGTGCGCTGCACTTCTTGTTGCAGCAGCGACTTGTAATTACTCACCGAATCGCCAGCGACGGCCAATTCGATCTCGGTTCGCATATGCCGTTCGATAAACGCCCTGGCGCTGGCATCGCCTCCATCGAGAAAAATGGCTGCCAACAATGACTCAAACACATCGGCCAGCAACGACACGGGAACATCTGGGTCAGACGCCATTCCCTTGCCCAGAATCAAAAACTCTTCGAGCCCTAGCTGACGGCTGATCTTGGCGCACGTCTGGCGACTGACCACGATCGACTTGATCTTGGTCAGATCGCCTTCCAGATACTCGGGATACTGGCGGAATAACATCTCGCACACCACCGCACCCAAGATCGCATCGCCGAGAAACTCGAGCCGTTCGTTCGAAGCCAGCCGATGCTCGGCCCCCGAGGCATGAGTAAGCGCCGATTCCAACAGGTCCAGATCGTTGAACTGAAAGCCCAAAATTTCCTGGCACTTGGCCAGATCCGGCTTATCAGTATCCAGGTTAAGATGTCGTGTTCGAGAGGCCATGCGATAATCGGAAACGAGTCATGTTCGAGCGAACTGCTCGAACATGTGGCGAGCAGCTCTAGGTTTTCTCCCGGTTTTCCGAAGAAAACCCCGTCGCACATGGGGGGGAGCTACTCGAAAACCGGGGATTCACCAAAATTATACGCTGGCACCGTGCCTGCCACAACATCCTCTCTCCAGGAAGGTAGAGAAGACTGCAAAGTCGTCTTTTTTGAAAAAACAGCGACCGCCGGCCGCTGCTTTTGTGGAATTGATGACTTTACAATTCTCCAGCAAGCATTTGCTTGACTTGTTCGCGGCTCCGCCGAACAATAAACTTCAGCGAACGAACCTCTGTCTTGGCAACCTCCTTCCTGGCCGAAAGATACGCATGCTCGACCTCCGACGTATCGCGGTAGGAACAGTGCAAGTGAATGTCTCCTCGGGCACGATCCTGTGGGCACTCGTCGAAGGCCTGCGGCGATCGGGCCATGAGGTCCAAGTGTTTCATGATCGGGCCGAATTCAGCCGCGAGCGTTCTAGCGCAGTTGAATGTGGCCAGAATACGCGGTATCTCGACCCCTGGATCATGTCCGAGGCTTTGTGCCGAGAATATTTTTGCCACGCTACCCAAGGCGCTGACCTGTCTCTGGTGCTTGGCGATTTCAACTTGGCTACGAATGCTAATTCAAAAAGTCATCTAGAAACGCTTTGCAATTGGCTCGACATGCCCCGGGTGGCGCTAGTCGACGTCGGGCAACTCGATCTGTGCCACCTGCCACCGCGCCCTGCGGGGCTGGCCGGAATCTTGCTCGACCGCGTGCCTGTTGGCGAGCTGAGTGCCTGGCAAACTCAATTCGAAATGTTGTGGGGGGTGCCGGTGTTAGGCGCGTTGCCCACCATGGCCGCTGAGCGAGACCGCTTTGCAAGCTTAGGACGTTGTCAGCGCAACAGCCACTCAGCGAGCGAGGCGATCCACTCGACCTTCTCCCAGCGGTTCCAAACCAACACGTTCTGGAAACTGGCCAGCCAGCGGTGGTCGCGCGCGGTCGAGCCCAAATACTTTCGACCTGGCAACCAACTGCGCGGGCTTACCGTGGCCATGGCCTATGACGAGGCGTTCTGCTGCTATTTTCCGGCCGTGCTCGATGTGCTCGAACTACAAGGCGCCAAGGTAGTCGACTTTTCGCCGTTGCGTGACGAATCTTTGCCAGACGGTTGCGACGTGGTCTACCTTGGCTGCGGCCCTCTGGAAAACCACGCAGCCACGCTGGCCGCGAACCATTGCATGAAAATGGCACTCCGGAACCATGTTGGCCAAGGGCGCAGGCTATTTGCCGAAGGGTCGGGTTTGGCCTACTTAAGCGAACAGGTCGTCCTGCAACATGGCCACACGTTCCCGATGGCCGGCGTATTTCCGCTGACGGCTGTGCAGCGCAAGCAACCAGCACCGGCCGAACCGGACGAAGCAATCTTGCCTGGCAACCACTGGCTAGGACCAGCCGGTGCCCGACTGCGCGGCTATCGCGTGCCCAACTGGGACTTCGATTCGAGCAAGGCGCACCTGTTTTTTGAACACGCAGCCGTCGGCAGTCGATTGCACATGAACTTTGCCGCCTGCCCTGAGTTTCTCGCCCGCTTTGCTCCGACGACCAAGTCTTCGCGGTTGTTTATTCCGCGCTAGAATGTGTTTTCTTGACTTTGCAGTGTTCTCCTGCGCACGGAGTGTGCCTGCTACCTTGGTTGGACGATTCGTAGTAAGGTGAGCGGCTTTTCAGGTTTTTGGGCTTCAAGGCAACAGGAGCAACGTATCGTGGCGGGAGTCGACTCTTCTAGTAGCAGCGATTTGCACCAGGCACGCCAGCGAATTCACACGGCGTTCGAGCCGCAGCTGTTCCACAAGGCATCAGGTCGGTTGGCCCAACTGTTGGCCGACCACTTCGAGCAGGTGCAGCATTCTCAGGCTCGGGTGCTCAATTGGGAAGATCCAGAGACCAACGTTCAACGAGCGCTCGAAGAGCTGGCCAGTTCTCCCGAAACCGATCCGTTGCCTGACCAAAACGCGTTGGCCGAGCGATTTGCCAGCGTCGTTCAGGCAATGCTTCAGCGAGGCCAAAACTTACACGATCCGCGCTACTTGGGCCATCAAGTGCCGGCTTCGGTGCCATTGGCCGGGTTGTTTGACGCGGTCGGTTCGGTGACCAATCAGGTGATGGCGGCCTATGAAATGGGCCCTTGGGCCACGTCGGTCGAACACGCCTTGGTGCGCGAGTTGGGCCAACGGATCGGTTGGGCGCCGGGAACGTTTTCTGGGTTGGTAACCCATGGCGGGTCGTTAGCCAATCTGACGGCCCTGCTCACGGCCCGCAACGTGGCGCTACCTGACGCTTGGGAACAAGGGATCCAGGCGCCAGACCATCGGGCTGTGATCGTGGTGCACGACGACGCCCACTACTCGGTGACCAGGGCTGCCGGCGTGCTAGGACTGGGTACCCAGGCCGTGATTCGCACTTCGATTGACGAGCACCGACGGCTCGATCCAATCGAACTCGACCGCTTGCTCACCCGTTTGGCGGAGGAGGGTCGTCGGGTGATTGCCGTTTCGGCCTGTGCCTGTGCGACGCCAACGGGGGCCTTCGACCCGTTGCCCCAGGTGGCCGAGGTTTGCCGCCGTCACCAGGTTTGGCTACACGTCGACGCAGCGCATGGCGGCGCGGTCTGCTTAAGTTCCCGACACCGCCATTTGGTCGAAGGTTTGGCCTTAGCTGACAGCGTGGTGATTGATGCCCATAAGATGTTGTTCGTGCCGGCGCTGTGTGCGTTTGTGTTCTACAAAAATCGCGAACATCGTTTTCAGGCTTTTCGTCAGGATGCACCTTATCTGTTCGACCCCTCGGCCCCAGGCTTGGCCGAGTATGATAGTGGTTTGCGGACGTTTGAATGCACGAAACGGGCGGCCGTGTTCGGGCTATGGGGCGTGTGGCGCACGTTTGGTCCTAGTTTGTTTGCCGACCTAGTTGACGTAACATTTGATCTGGCTGTCCAATTGCATGCCAAGCTACAGACGGCCGACGACTTCGAGCCGCTTCACCGCCCTGAATGTAACATTGTGGCGTTTCGGCATATCCCGGCCCAGCTTCGCGAAGCCCCGCCTGAGCAGTTAGGTGCATTCCAACTAGAGTTGCGACGTCGGACAATTCAGTCAGGCGATTTTTATTTGGTGCCTTGGAAGCTCGATGGGGTGGGCGCGTTGCGGGTGACGCTGATCAACCCGCTCACCAATAAAGAGCACCTGGACCAGTTGCTCGACGTCCTCCGTCGGCACGGGCAAGAGATGCTGCGGTAGACGCAGGTGTCCGCAAATGGATTTAAGGCGGGCTAGCTGTAAAGGCTCGCTAGAGATTTTGGTTGTTAGCGATACTCTGTTCGACGAGTTCTGCTTGAGAGTGAGAGAAGAGAAGCTCGGAAACAAGGTAACCCAAGCCGCCGTCGATCTGGATTTACCAAGAAAAAACGGTTGGAATTTCCTGTGTTTCGCGATTGCTCTTGAAATTGCAGCGATTTCAACCGATAATTGTGGGTGTTGGAGATTCGGTACTGGGTGGCTTCACTCAGCCATGGGCTTACAAGCCGCCGGATCTCTTTTTTTATGCGCACCATGGTTCGCGTGGCTTCTCGCGCATCACTTTGAGGCTCGTCTGGCGATTTCCGCCGACGTCGGTCGTATAGAACATCTTCTTGACGATTCCCCACAATGGGCGAAACTCTTTCTGGCCTTGAAAATTCAACGCGATAACCGTCGTCACTAGGTCAGCAAGCTGTAATCCGTAGTTGTGACCCTGCGATACAGCGAACAACGGAATCCGCAGAATACTGTCGTATCCTTTTCCCATCGAGCTCTTTACAAAAAAATTGTGATTGCGCGAGCGTTGGCTTCGTGTGTCGTATGGTCTCGGTTGTCAAAAATTAGTTTTGCGGTTCGGTTTGGAAACTCGCGTTTCATGAACGTGTCGATTCGCTCAAACAGATAGCGAAAAGTGACGTCCAGCATGGATTCGTTTGCACATACGAACGATTTAATCGAGGGCCGGAAGCAAACCACCCCAAAGACCCTGATCTTTCTGCTTCGAGCAAAACTCAATAGCTCTTCAGACAGATTCCAATGGTATGAAGAACCCTTCAGCCGAAGGCGTTTCAGTGTTGCCTTGTTCAGCAACTCTTTGCCATGAATTTCGTCGTCCTCTTTCAGCACCAAGCCGTGGTAAGGCTTGCGGGCGTAGAAGAAGTCTAATTGAAATTGATGGTAGATATCCTCGGGAATGGCAACACCGGACAACACTCCGAATTCCGTTCCCGTATTCGTATTGGTTCGGAAGCTCTCATCAAGGAAGATCAGCATACCGATCGCGCCTCCACCATGCTTGATTCTTGGCGAGCGAGTTCGGAGTTTTTTTCCGCACCTCGATCACGTGATACACAGCGATTTTTCTGCAGATTACGAATAAGTCTATCAGCCTGAATTCGTTGATAGCAGTCATTGAATGCCAATTTCTGATGCCCAGCGGCGGCTTTAGCCCGGTCCAATCAAAAAAATCTGGAAAAAGCTATGACACTCTTCGCTGATCCCGACAACGTACAGACTGGCAACACGAAACGACTTACGCACGCTAGCATTTCTTCGTCCCAGATATGATGCGTTGGTCGGCGCGAACAGTCGAACCTGCTAGCAGGATGACCGCCTGCGGTCGTCCGAAGACGGAAAGACTGGACCTAAGCGACATCACAATAAGGCTTTGCGTTCAATTCCTGTCGGGATGAGCGAGGAGTGTCAAAATTTTTCCGAATTTTCCAAGATTCCCCGGCACTCGCCGAATTACCCAACGGAGACGGCGCCAGTGGTTGGTGCCTTGAACCGTATGTTGCCCGTTGGCACCTCACGCACTGCCAACCCTGGGCGCCGAAATGGGAGTTGAATCAATGGTTCGGAAAGCAGTTTTCCTCGCAGGTGGGTTGGGGTTGTTATGTCTGATGTTGTCGAAAACCGATGCAGTGAGCTATGCCTGGACATCGGCCACGAAAGTCAAAGATTCGGTACGCAGCAACGTGCCGGTCGAGTTTGAAATCGAACGGGCACGGCAGATGGTGGCCGACCTGGAGCCGGACATTCGCCGCAACATGCACGTGATCGCCAAGGAAGAGGTCGAGATCGATCGGCTCGAAAAACAGATCGCCATGACCGAAGACAAGCTGGCCGGCCAGCGTACGGACATCGTCCGGTTGCAAACCGACTTGAGCGCCGGCAAGGGCGTCTATCGCTATGCAGGACGTCGCTACAAAACCAGTCAGGTGAAAGCCGATCTGGCCAATCGTTTCGAGCGTTTCAAAACGAACGAAGCGACGCTCGGCAGTTTGCAGGATATTTTGACTGCCCGCCAACGTAGCTTGGCCGCCGCTCGGCAGAAGCTCGAAGGCATGATGGCCGCTAAACGGAAGCTGGCCGTCGAGGTCGAGAACTTGGAAGCCCGGCTCAAGATGGTCGAGGTGGCCCAAACCACTAGCGACTATCAGTTCGACGATAGCCAGCTAGCCCGGGTGAAAAACCTGATGACGGAAATTCACACCCGACTGGGCGTCGCCGAAAAACTGGTCAATTCGGACCACCAGTATCAAGGCGAGATTATGCTCGATGCCCCTGAGACCGAGAACATCATGGAACAGGTGGCCGAGTATTTTGAGCTGGATCGTCCGCAGGCTGAACGGTTGGCCGAGGCGGTTCATTAGTCGAGGGTCAAGGGTCGAGAGTCAAGAGCACGCGCTGACGCGTGGGCCTTGGCTCTCGATTGAAGACCATTTTCCTTGGTGGATGGGTGCCCCAATGTTCCAAGCATGGCGTGTGAAAATTCGCGAGGCACAGGCGGCTTTCGAGGCGGGCCGGTTCGAAGAGGCAGGTCGCCTGTTGACCGAAGGAAAGCTACAGAGTTATCGGCCAGGCCAGCAGCTTTCGCTTCAGGTGGCCGAGCAGATGGCCGGTCGGGCCCAACGTCGGGTAGCCGCTGGCGATACGGTCGCCGGTTGGCGCGATTTGGGCATTGCGGCCCAGTTGGCCGACAACCACCAGGCGGTCGCCAGTGCGCGCCAGGAATTGCTGGCCATGGGGCTGGCTCAAGCCGAACGGCATGTCAAGGATGGCCAGCTGCGAGCGGCCGGCGCGTGCCTGGACCGGTTGAGCAATCG
>JANQPJ010000061.1 GCA_028289525.1 Pirellulales bacterium | reverse complement strand
ATAAGGATGTTTCTCGCATCTGTTTCGAACCTTCAGGTTTCAAGGTGCGTAGGACAGGAAGAAAACCATGGATGAACAACTCACGGAATTGAACCCATCACAGGATTGGGCTCAGTGGACCGACGAAGAACTCTTGCTCGACTATCGGGCAACGGGCAACGAGCCGCTTTTTGCGCAGTTGGTCGGTCGTTATGAGAGGGAACTATACAACTATCTGCAGCGCTATCTAGGCAACGCTAGTGCCGCTGAAGATGTGTTTCAACAAACATTTCTCCAAGTGCATTTAAAACAAGACCAATTTGAAGAAGGTCGCAAGTTCCGGCCCTGGCTTTATACGATCGCCACGAATCAGGCAATCGATTTCCAGCGCCGGAATCGACGTCACCGTGCAGTGAGCCTCGACCAAGGCCTGCGGCACGACGGCGACAGCGACCTAGGCACCTTGTTAGATCTGATGGCGACCGATGCTCCTAGCCCGATCGCACAGCTCGAAGCCGAAGAACAACGCACCTGGATGAATCGTGCGGTCAGCGAACTTCCAGAGTCCCTGCAGGGGGCGGTTAATCTCGTGTATTACCAGGGTCTTAAATATCGTGAGGCGGCCGAGGTTCTAGAGATTCCCGTAGGCACGGTCAAAAGCCGGATGCACACGGCGCTTCTGAAACTGAACCAAGCGTGGTCCGACTCGCACTCTCGTAAAACGGAATAGCGAACATGCGTGAGCAATTGCTCGGATTTTTGATCGGTGCTTTGGAAAGTGACGAGCACCATCAGGTGGAAGCCCGACTGAAGTCTGACTCCACCTTGCAGCATGAGTTGGAATTGATTCACGAAAGCTTGGAGCCGCTTCGAGCTGGCGAAGGCGACCTGCCTCCGCCGCCTGGGCTGGCGCAACGCACTTGCCAGGCAATTCGCCAGTCGTCCCCGGCCACAACGACCGTGGCCACCGAGCCGATGGTTGCCCAGGGGCGCTGGTCCTTGGCCGATTTGGCCGTGGCGGCTGGAATTTTTCTGGCTGCCGGCATGTTGCTGCTGCCGGCCATTCAGCAAAGCCGGTTGATTGCTCAACGGACCGATTGCCAGAACAACCTCCGCAATTTGGCTACCGCATTAACCCAGTTTAGCAATCACAACCAAGGCTTTTTCCCGGCCATCCCGCGCACTGGCAACCAATCAGCCGCCGGAATTTATGCCGTTCGGCTGATGGAAGATGGTTACCTGACCGATGCTCGAGCATTGCAATGTGCTGCCGCTCCAGAGTCGCAGCCCGAGGTGACCGTACCAACCGCTAGTCAATTGGAAGCCGCACGCGGTCGGATGTTGGCCCAATTGCAACGCACCATGGGCGGCAGCTACGGTTACACACTCGGCTATTTGCAAGGCGACGTCTATCGTCCAGTGAAGAACCGCCGCCGGGCGACGTTTGCCATTATGGCCGACGCCCCTTGCGATCAACTTGAAGGCTCGCGCAGCGCCAACCACGGCGGTTGTGGCCAAAACGTTCTCTACGAAGATGGCCACGTGATGTTTCTCCGCAGCTGCACGGCCGAGGGATGTGTCGACCACATCTTTCGCAATGACGAGGGCTTGATGGCGGCTGGCATGCACGAAGCCGACGCCGTCGTAGGCCATAGCTGGTCGCGCCCTCTACTCCGCTCGACCAACCCTTAGGATTTGGGATTTGGGATTTAGGATTTAGGATTTGACACGCTCACGCGATGCAACATCGGTAAAAAACTTGAATCATCGCGTGAGCGCGTCAAATCCTAAATCCTAAATCCCAAATCCCAAATCGGTTGTCGGTTGTCGGACCACCAGGCGAAAAACTGCTGCCGGCTCTGGGCCAAGGCGGCTTTCTCGCCTTCGATCATCGACGTTAAGGTTTGAGTTGCTGAACGGTCGGAAGTGGTTGCTTGCCAGGCATGGAACCGCTCGATCGCGACGGCGTGATCGTTCACCTCGCCCAAGTGTTCTTGTAGCGATGTGACCGAACGATAGAGCTGATTGCGAAACGATGGTGGAAATGCCGCGGAAAAAATCTCCATCGAATAGCGCAGCTTCTTGCCTTCAATGCGCAGCTGATGCAAGTTTTCGTCCGTTCTCAGATCCTGTTGCGCGGCGGCTAGAAAATTGGTCATCACCCGGCGCAGGTGCAGGCAGGCAACGGCGTGCAAATTCGGCTCAGGGCCGTCTTCTCGCCAACGAGCCTTGCTGATCCAACGCTCAGAGCGTGAACGGAAACGACGCGCTTTCAGCCGGCGGGCAATCTGCTTGAGCGGTTTCTGGGCTCGTTGCCGATGTGCTTGGACTTCCGCCAGCAGGCTAGCGACGCCGGGATCAGGTTCGTTTTTCAGCATGCCTGCCAGACGAAGTGCGAGCACATCGTCGTCGCGGGCAGGGCCGGCAGCCCGGCGAATACGGTTGAGCCATTTGACGAGAGTCTTGGCGCGTCGGTCAGGCAGTTGCTCGGCATACACTCGGGTTGCGGCAACCGTACGTCGACTTGAAACCCGCAATTGGTGGACGTATTCGACATCGTCTTCCGGCGAACCGGCCGCGCGAGGTAAATAGTAATGCACCAGACGAATCCGCTGGCTCAACGTCAAGCGAGCCGCCTCGCTAACAGATGTTTCGGCTGACAAGTGGTCTAGCCATTTTGAGCTGTGGGCCATCGCTACCTACTGAGCTGCAAGCTTGATGTCGTTGGGCGATCAACTCGTCCTGAGTGTGGTTCAGCGGCGAGCCGCTGCCCGAGTGTGTATCTCAACCGGACACATAGGCTGAACCAGAACACGAATCGTCGTGCAAACTGCCCTTATCCTACCTTAAGCCCAGGGCGATTCATTTTTTCAAATTCAGTAGTTCCAAAAACAAGGGCTCGGAAAATCAGTTGTTCTTTGGGTATCTGTAAAAACCGATGTTTCGCGAGCGACCACCGGTCGCTGTTTCTTTTTTTGGGACAACGCTTAGTATTTTAAAACACGCTGCTAAACCTTGCGCGGAGACTTTGCGACTGGGCGAGGTTTTTTGGCCACCGGTTGTGGACTCTTCTTGGTGCTTGCGATCCTGGCCTTGGCGACCGGTTTAGGGCTTTGAGGACGTGGCTCGGGCATTTGCGGAGGAGGCTCAAACGATGCCGGCGCATCGCGCTCCACGGCCGAGTTGCTTCGCTTGCGCTTGCTGCGATTCGCCATCTGCTCGGCAGGCGTTTTGGCGATCGTCACCACGGCCCCCACGGCCACGACCGCCAACAGGCTAAAAATTGCTGTCAAGGTTCCCAGAAGGGTGCTGAGAAAACCTGTCTGATGCGATGCATAGCTCCAAGAGACCATCGCCAGCGTGATCGACAGACCAAGCATTACGATCGTGGTGATAAGCGCTTTGCGCTTCGGGTTCATGCGAGACTCCCCAATCCACAACAAGACCAAAGACAAGAATCGTTTGTTGCACTCGCTGAGCAGCGATGTTGGGCGCACCCAGAACAGGCAATATAGCCCTACAATTCTACTTGGCTGGCCCTAATGACCGCAAGGACGCTTTTTCTGGGAAACGCAGGAGGAATGCAAAGTCACCTATCTTTCTTTCCTTTCGCAAAAGCAGCGGTCGGTGACCGCTCGCGAAACTGATAAAATCGAGTGTTTCGTGGGCATAACGCCAACGAAATGAACGTGTTAGGCCGGAATCAAAGGGTTGGGGGACGCCGTGGCTAGCGGTGATTAAGAAAATTTTGTACGAATCATCGGCCAACCGGCCACTAATCTAATAGCGGAACCGGCTTACCATTCGAGCACCAATACGGCAGAGCAACCCGATGCGACTTACGTTACGTACGATGTTGGCCTATTTGGATGAGATTCTGGAGCCCAACGACCATGCCGACATCGGCAACAAGATCAAAGGCAGCGAATTTGCCCGAGAACTTGTCGATCGTGTGCGCGACGTGATTCGTCGGCCTCGGTTGGCCGCGCCGCCAGTGCTTGGCAGGGGCATCGGGCAGGATGCGAATTCGGCGGCCGAGTATCTCGACAATACGATGCCGGCCGATCAGGTTGCCGAGTTCGAAAAAGTCTGTTTGGAATCGGACGCTCAGTTGGCCGAGGCGGCGGCCAGCCATCAGGTGTTGACGTTGGTCTTGGGACGACCGGCCGATGTGTCTCAGGTTAGCCGCGAACGGATGTATCGAATTCCCGAGCTGATGGCGCAACAGACCGAAGCCGCCGTGGCCAACCAGCCGGTTACCCCGCCTCCGGTTGTCAAACATCCGACACCCCCGCTCGCGCCGAGCGAACCTGCCCTGGCCGTGGTGCCAGACTATCTGCGCGAGTCGGCCCGATCGCGTCGACGAGCCCGGTTGGCCTGGCTGGTCCTGTTGCTCGCACTGGTTGGAGCCGCGGTAGCGACTGCCTTTTGGGCCGGGTGGTTTGACTCGGCTACGGCCGAAGAAGGAGGCTTGGGAGAATCGCCACGTTGGGCCGCCGAAAGGGCCAGCGCTCCTCCGCTGGTTGAGCCAGGGCTGCCGGCTGCTGGCCTTGAGCAACCAGAGCTAGACAGCCCATCGACTCTGCCAGAAGCAAACGAAGAGCCGGCGGGGGAAGGTGGGCTAGAGCCTGTGGACGAAGGGATTTTGCCATTGCGCTTGCCTGAGGTCGCCGAACAGCCAGGCGAACTCGAACCGCCTGGGCCTGAGCCCACCGGTAGTTTGCCGATGGCCGATGCCGAGACGCCTGAGGTGGCTGAAACGCCAGATGGCGTGCCCATGGCTTCGGGTGCTCAGGTAGGGATTTTCGTATCGGGCGAAGAGGTGCTGTTGCGACAAAATTCACAAACTGGCGACTGGCAACGCTTGCCGCCGCGCGAAGCGATTCGCGTAGGCGACCGGCTGCTGGCATTGCCTACGTTTCGACCGACCATTTCGTTGAGTGACGGCCGAACCTTGCAGTTGGATGGAGGAACCGTGTTGACGCTCCAGCCAGGCGAGGCCGGCCAAGGGCCCAGCTTGGCGCTCCAGTATGGACGGTTGTTAGTCATCGGCGGAGCCCAGGGCGGGCCTTGCCGTTTGCTGGTAGATCAGCAGGAAGTGCAATTTCAATTTGGAGAATCAAATACGACGGTGGCTGTCGAAGTACGTCGTCGTCTGGTCGATGGCGCGGACCCCGAGGCAGAGCCGGCATCGGTGGTCGCGCAGGTTTATGTGGCGAATGGCATGATCAACTGGCCTGCTCCAGACGAAGCCGTCATGGTCAAAGCCCCGGCCTCTTGGGGGCTCACTGACGATGTGACGGTGGCCGAACAGCCTGTCGAGAGCCTGCCTGCCTGGATCGACATGAAACAATTGAGCCTGACCGAGAATCGAGCTTCCCAGGCATTAGCCGCGCTGCTGCAATCCGATCGTTCGATTGCACTCAGCTTGGCCGAGTTAGTGGAAGGACGTCGTCTGGAAGTTCGTGGGCTGGCGGTCCGCTGTTCAGTTCATATTGGTCAGTTTGGACCCTTTGTCACGGCCTTGGCCGACACCGATCAACGCGGAATGTGGTCGGCGCACGTCGAGACTTTACGGCATGCCTTGGCGCTCGATCCCAGCGTGGCCACCCAGGTGCGCCAGGCCTTTCTGCGCAAGCGGGGAGCCGAGAATGGCGAGGCCCTGTACCGAATGCTTTGGAGCTACAGCGACCAGCAGTTGATCGACGGGGCGGACGAACAGTTGGTTGCTTATTTGGATCACGAGTACGATGATTTTCGAGTGTTGGCCTTCTGGAATCTAAAGCACGTGACCGGCAAAGGGCCTGAGTATCGCCCCGAATTCAGCCCTACACGCCACCAACACTCGGTCAGACGCTGGAAAGAACGGCTCGAGGCAGGCCAGATTCGGCACCCCGGCGACGCGTCGTGAGCACACGGCTAGCAGTCTGTCAGACGATCGTTTTTCGGATAGGAAGAGCCTTTTTCATATCAGAAGAGGTGGTTTTTCCTTAAAGCCTGATGTGCAAGCGAAGGAATCGCCTGTTGGAAGGTGGAAAATATCGCAAAAATTCCTTCGCTTGCGCTTCAGGCTTTAAATCGAGATGACTTGACGACGGGTTTTCTGAAAAGGCCTAGTAGACGATGACATTCGAATTTGAGGGTTGCAAGCTTCTGTTTGCCCCTAGCCGCGACGCGACGCGTCGCCGGGGCCCCACAAAAACAAATGGCATCGTCTACTAGGGCGAAAACCGCTCAAAACTCCCCGGTTTCTTCCTTGTCTGGATTGCATTTGTGGACAGGCTAGTAAGGCGTTAGAATGGTCGTTTGGCGCTCCAGTCGCGTCGGTGCTCCTGAGTTTTCCAGGCACCGGCCACCGGGGGGGGAATGAATGATTTTTCGGCGAAGGAGTCTGCTCAGTGCAAATCAGCATCTCGACGCGTCACGGTCATCTGAGTGAACCGTCTCAGGCAAAGATTCGCAACAAGGTGGAAAAACTAGCCAGGCATTTTGGCCGCCTGAGTTCGGCGATCGTTACGGTTGATCTGCAGGATGAATCGGCGCCGAGTGTTGATATCAAAGTGTCGGCCGAACATGCTGGCGATTTTGTGGCCACCGACACCTCGAACCATCTGATGGGATCGGTCGATAGCGTGGTGCACAAGCTCGAACAACAATTACGGAAAAACAAGGGCAAGGTCCAAGAGCGCCACCGCCAGCCTGGGGCGCGCCGGCAAGAGATTCTGATCGAATCCAATCCAGAAGAAGGCGAAAGCCAAAGTGCTTGAGAAAACCACAGCCCAGCCAGAAAAAGGCAAAAACCAAACGCCTGAGAAAACCACAGCCTAACGTGACGTGGCCAGGCGGCTCATGCTGAAATGTGCGGAAGATATGAAAGGAAAGCAGTCGAATGAAGTTTGCCGACTTTGTAAACAACGATGCGATTAAGGCAGACCTGGAGGCGGACGACAAAGAAGGGGTCATACGCGAAGTCGCCACGGCCTTGTTGCAGGCAGGCAGTATCGAAGAGGCCGAATTCGAAGGAGTTGTGCAGGCGATTTTGAAACGAGAGGAACTGGGAAGCACTGGAATTGGTCGAGGGGTTGCTGTTCCCCACACGAAGCATCCGAGCGTCGATCGGTTGGTGGGAACAGTCGGGGTGAGCGCCCAAGGCGTCGATTTTGATAGCCTGGATGGAGAGAAGGTTCATCTCTTCTTTTTGTTGATCTCGCCCCCCGACCGGCCTGGAGACCATTTGCGAGCCCTGGAAAACATCTCGCGTCAATTGCGCGATGACACATTTTGTCGCTTTCTCAAACAGAGCAAGGCGGCCAGCGATATTCAGCAATTGTTAGAAGAAGCGGACAACAACCAATTTGTTTCCTAATCCGGTTTTTCAACCGGAATGGTTGTTGGCCACCAGAGGATCGGTCGCCGCGGTCGTGGGCCGTTGTGCGCCCTTCGAGTTTGGAAACAGCGATCGGTTGATCGAAACAAACAACGGACTTACCGCGTTATGAGCGACAGACCTCCATCGCGCACCGTGACCGTTTGCAACCCACAAGGGTTGCACGCGCGCCCGGCCGATCTGTTTGCTCGCCTGGCCGGTCAGTTCGATGCGGAGATTACGGTCGTCAAAGATGGGCGACGAGTGGATGGAAAGAGTGTCTTGAATATTTTGACCCTGGCTGCGGAAGTTGGTACTCAGCTGGAGATTGAAGCCGAGGGTCATGATGCGGAATCGGCCCTGGAAGCCCTGGTCGAATTGGTCGATCGTGGTTTTCAGGTTAATGAAACAACCGGCCAGCAGTAGGCGCGCCAACGGGAAGTGTGGGCTTTGGATCGCAGACGATCTGCCCTCGCTAGGGTGTGTTTAACTTTCCTGGCCCCAAACTCCGGTCGAGGAGTTGCTCAGGCGGCGTGTCCGTTGGACGAGCAGGCCGCTTGGTCGATTGCCGAACCGACGCGGAATAAGCATTCCGCTCGCTCGTGCGATCCCAACAACGCCATCGGCCTGGGGGGAGCGTACGTGCTACAACTGCAAGGCATTGCCGTTTCGCCAGGCGTCGCGATTGGAGAGACGCTGGTGATAGACAGCGAGGGATTTCGCATTCCTCGGCGGTTTGTGGTGCGCGATGCGGTCGAAGATGAATTGGAGCGGCTCGATCGGGCAATCGAGTTGACCGGTAGCCAAATCGACGAAAATCGTCAGGCCGTGGCCCGAGAATTGGGCGATCAATACGCAGGCATTTTTTCAGCCCATCTCCAAATGCTTCGCGATCCTCATCTCCGCGAGGAGTTGGAGGAGATGATTCGCGACCGGCATTATTCGCCCGAATATGCCGTGAGCCGGACCATGCGGCGTTACGTCAAGGTGTTTGAAGCGCTCGAAAACAGCTATCTGTCGCAACGGGCTCACGACATCATTGATATCGAAAAACGCCTGCTCCGCCATCTGTTGGGCCACCGGCGCGAAGAGCTTTCCCAGCTCACCTCGCCGGTGTTGGTGCTGGCTCATGACCTGACGCCTAGCGAAACGGCCAATCTCGACCGTCGTTTTGTGCAAGGGTTTGTCACCGAACTGGGCGGACCTGGCAGCCACACCGCGATTGTGGCCGAAGGCTTGGGAATCCCCGCAGTCGTTGGCACCGGGCCGTTTCTAACCGACGTTTCCGGTGGCGAGGTCGTGATCATCGACGGCGATCAAGGACTCGTGATCCTCCGGCCTGACGAGGAGACGATTGCCCGCTACCGGCACGAGGCCGAAGAACATCGCTCCCTGGCCGCCCGACTTGAATCGCTGCGCGACTTGCCTGCCGAAACGGCCGATGGCGTCCCCTTGCAAATCCTTGGCAACATCGAGTTCCCTTACGAGGTCGAGCAGTGTGCTCAGCGCGGGGCCGATGGGATTGGACTCTATCGGACCGAGTTCCTCTACTTAGGCGCTAAAATCGAGCCGACCGAGGAGATTCATTACGAAGCTTATGCGGCCGTGCTGCGCGAAGTGCGCGATGGGCCGGTCGTCATTCGCACGCTCGATCTGGGCGCCGACAAAATGAATTGGGAGCCCGACTCGCGCGAAGAGAAGAATCCTTTCCTCGGCGTGCGCAGCATTCGGCTGTCGTTGCGCGACTTGCCGTTGTTTCGCACGCAACTTCGGGCAATTCTGCGGGCAAGCACGTTAGGCAACGCTCGCGTCATGTTCCCGATGGTGTCGACCGTGAAAGAACTGCGTCAGGCGCGGATGGTGTTGGCCGACATGATGGAAGATCTCGAAGACGAAGGGGTCAATTTCAATCGTGATATTCCAATTGGCATGATGGTCGAAGTGCCTTCGGCCGTATTGACGTTGGACGATTTCTTGGGCGAGGTCGATTTTGTCAGCATCGGTACCAACGACCTGGTGCAATACACGCTGGCGGTCGATCGCACCAACAAGGATGTGGTGAGTCTCTATTCGCCGGCCCAACCGGCCGTGCTGCGGCTGATCGAAATGGTGCTGCAAACCTGTGAACAGCGCAACGTTCCGGTAAATCTGTGTGGTCAAATGAGTGGCAGCACCACTTACACCATGTTGCTGCTGGGCATGGGGCTACGGAACTTTAGCGTGACGCCGAGCGCGATTCCGGAGATCAAGAAGATTTGTCGTAGTGTGACGATGAGCCAATGTCGCGAGGTGGCCGAGCATGCCCTGAGTTTGGAATCGGCCGACGAGATCAAGCACTATTTGCGACAAGAGTTGAGAGCCGTTTGTCCGGAATTATACGTATGACAACCCCCGCCGACAATCTGACCGCCGCGCCCAGCCAGCGGTATCGGCTGCGTTTTCGCAAGGATGGGGATTTACGTTTTCTAGGGCACCGCGACATTTTGCGAACCATCGAACGCCAGTTGCGTCGCGCGAAATTGAAATTGCACATGTCTCAAGGCTTCCATCCCAAGCCGAAAATGAGTTTCCCCTCGGCGTTGGCCGTTGGGGTCGAAGGGCTGGAGGAGGTAATGGAAGTCGAGCTGGAAGAGCAGCGAACGGCCGACGAGGTGTTAGCCGCGCTGGCCAGCGTGCAGGTGCCAGGCCTGGAGTTTTACGCGGCTCAAGTTTTGCCGCCAGCGGAAAAAAATCAGCCGATTGAATCCCTCGAGTATTCTCTGGAGATTCCCGTCGAGCGTTGTGCAGCGCTCGCAACCCGAATTGAGGAAGTGCTGCGAGCCGAGTCGTTGCCGGTTGTGCGTCCTGGACGGAAGCAACCGCTCGATTTGTGCGAGCAGCTATTAGCGCTGTCGCTTAGCGACGGGCGTGTTCACTTTACACTGCGAGTTACCCGCGAGGCCGGCGTCCGCCCGCGCGAGGTGCTGGCGATCCTTCATATCGACGACTTAGAGAAGGCCGGTTGCCATTTAACGCGCACGGCGGTTCATCTGAAGTCTGTCTCCGAAACCAGACCTGAGATCAAAGCAATCTGCGGAAAGTAACCCTGATGAAACAAGAAATGCTGATCAATGTGGCACAGCCTGAAGAGTGCCGCATCGCCATCGTAGAAGATGGAGTGCTCGAGGAACTCTACACCGAACGAGCTAGCCAAGATAATTATGTAGGCAACATCTACAAAGGTCGCGTGGTCAATCTGGAGCCGAGCATTCAGGCTGCCTTTGTCGACTTTGGCGTAGGACGAAACGGTTTTTTGCATATCAGCGACGTCGAGCCACAATACTTTCGCCAAGGCGGCTTCGACCCCTCGCGTCCGTTTCAGGCGGATGGAACCCAGCGGCCCCGGAATGGAAAAGACAGCCCAGAGACTGACGAAGGCGAGGCTGAGGAGAGCGGCGAGGGAGACGAGCGTTCTCGCCGCCGCGCGCCGCGGCAGCGTCCTGGCAGCCGGCCTCGGTTCAAACCGCCGATCGAAGAGATTTTTCGCCGTGGCGATGAGGTCGTGGTGCAAGTGATTAAAGAAGGGATCGGCACCAAAGGCCCGACGCTTTCGACCTATGTGAGCATTCCCGGTCGATACCTGGTGCTGATGCCGGCTTTGGGACGTGTTGGAGTGTCTCGCAAGATTGAAGACGACGATGCTCGTCGTCGGTTGCGCGATTTGTTGTTCGAGCTGAATCCTCCCAAGGGCTTGGGCTTTATCGTGCGCACGGCCGGGGTCGAGCGGACCAAAAAAGAGCTTTCCCGCGACATGGCCTACCTGTTGCGGCTTTGGAAAACGATCGTGCGGCGAATCAAAAAGCAAAATGCACCGGTCGACATCTATGAAGAGAGCGACATGATCATTCGCACGATTCGCGACATCTTCACAAGCGACGTCGACGCGATTTATATCGACGAGCCTCAGGCCTACGAACGGGCAAAAGAATTTTTGCAAATCGTAATGCCCCGGTATGTCAACCGCTTGCACTTGTTCGAGGGCCGCGAGCCGTTGTTCCACAAGTATGGGCTCGACGAAGAGATTGCCAAGATCAATCAACGTCAGGTGCCATTGAAAAACGGGGGGTCGATTGTGATCGAGCAGACCGAGGCCCTGGTGGCGATCGACGTCAACAGCGGCAATTTCCGCACCAACGACGGTGCCGAGGAATCGGCCTTTCAGCTCAACCAAATTGCTGCTCAGGAGATTGCCCGACAACTTCGGTTGCGCGATTTGGGCGGCGTGGTCGTGAACGATTTTATCGACATGCGCAAGGAAAAGCACCGCCGTGGCGTGGAGCGTTCGTTGCGCGAGGCGGTCAAACGAGATCGAGCCCGCACGAAAATTTTGCGCACCAGCCCGTTTGGCTTGATCGAGATGACTCGGCAGCGTGTCCGGCCAGGCTTGAAACGAAGCGTCTACCGCGAATGCACTGGCTGCACTGGCACCGGCCTTGTGAAGACGGCCGAGACGATGGCGATCGACGTGATGCGGCATTTAATGATCGCTTCGCAGCAGGAAGAGATCGCTTCGATTGCGCTGACCGTTTGTGCCGATGTGGCGGCTTATCTGAACAACCGCAAGCGGCGTTCGATTGCCTGTTTAGAGGATGAGAACAATCTGAAGATCCAAGTGCTCAGCGACGCCAGCGTGCCGCCTGAATATCTGGATGTTCGCTGCCTGGACACGGATGACCACGAGGTCAAGTTAATTGTGTAGAAGTTCTCAAGGCAATCAGTCTGGAAATCTGGTTTTGGTTGTAATCAGGAATTCTTGAACGGGAGGAAACGGAGGGGGCGTTAGAGAGACTCCGCTTCATTCGACGGAGTCAAAACCCGCAGCTCCATTACCAGGGGGCGATGGTCGGAGAGTTGGTCAGGCAATTCTCGAATCGAAACGCATTCGACTTCTGCTGAAAGCAAGGCGTGGTCGATGCGGATGGGCGGCACGATCGGCCAGGTTCCGTTGGGCCAAGTGACGGCGTAGCCTCGACCGCAATCACGATGGGCCGAGTGCAGGCCCTGGTCGATCAGGTTGGCATACCAGCGGGCATGCTGGGTCACATTGAAGTCGCCCACGACGGCCGTAGGGCCTGATTCTTGCGCCACCAGGCGGGCAACTTCGGCCCAATAGGCCTCGGCCGCCGGCAAACTGTGGAAAAATCGTGGCGAAGGCCCATGCACATGGTACATTCGCAGACTGGCGCCTTCCAGCGACACCGTGGCCCGAATCAACGACACGACGTTTACCTGAATGATCTCGGCGTCGGCCAACGGATATCGAGACAAGAGGGCGATTCCATACGACCCTTCGCGAGTCAACATTTTCCAGTAAGGATAGCGAGCCGGCAAATCAGAGGTTTCCAGCGCATCGCGCCACGAGTGAGTCAATTCTTGGAGCAGTAGCACATCGGGAGAGATTTTGTGAATCTGGTCGATCAGTAGCGGATACGAGTCGCGGCTGATTACATTGGCGCTCATTGCCCGTAACTTAGGATTGCCAGATGCTTCGGCTGCGCTGCCAGAGCGTCGTGGTATGAAATCAGGCGCAACCCAAATCCCATGACAGACGATCACCCCGACACTCGCGATCGCCAACCAGCGCCGGCTGGCGGTCAGCGCCAACAGCAGAATCGGATAGGCCGGCAGATAAAAGTAGAGCGTGAACGAGTTGATCCAGACCAACGGCAGTACCGCATCATGCGCCACCAGTCGGGCAACGGCCCCCACCGTCAGCAGCCCGATCACCAACTGCGCCAATCGCCAAAACCCCTGGCGCAACCAGCTTCGCGGTTTCGCGACCGGCAACTCTTCAGGCCATCTCACGTGCTGGTCTTCCTTTTCGCGATCAGTTTCGCTGTCCAGATCGGTTGCGGACGTTACGTCCATCCGCAGGATCGTGCGGTCTATGATGCCTTCAAGCGTTTGGGCGCAGAAATGGACTTAAATCCTCGCGGCCGGATTGCTTCGGTCGAACTAAGCCGCACCCCGGCAACCGACGACGACCTTCGGCATCTCGTGGGCCTCGACTACGTCTGGTGCGTAAGTCTTTATGATACGGCGGTCACCGATCGTGGGCTAACCCATTTGGCCGGCTTGGGCAATCTCAAGTGGGTCGACGTTGAAAACACGCAGGTGACCAAGGCCGGGCTGCTGCAATTGGCCCGTCTGCGCAAGGTCATCACGGTTTGGGTCGGGGGCACGCCGATTACCGATTCCGACGTCGCCGAACTCAAGGCGCGCATGCCGCAGACCTCGTTCCGCCGTTCGCTGGAAAATCCGGACCCATTCTTTCCTCCGCCTGGGACCGATGGGCAAGCTAGAGCGAGTCGCTCTTTACCATAGCGGGCGCGACCTAACTTTCGCCGAGATTTTCCGACGAAACACGACTACGAATGATCCGAAATTGCTCTAGGACACGCTGACGCGTTACTTTGTCCTTGGATATTGGATATTCATTACTGGTGCAGAAGAAATATCCAATATCCAACAAGGAATGTCCAACGGCCCAAGTAGTCAAAAACGCGTTAGCGCGTCTTGGCTGGGCAGGTTGTTTGGGCTTGCTTATTTGACGACGGCCAAAATCTCGTCTTCGCCCATAATCAACAACTCTTCGCCATCCACCTGAACTTCGGTGCCTGCATAGCTATTGAACAGTACGCGGTCGCCTTCCTTCACGGCATGAGCTGCCCGAGAGCCATCGGCCAGCAGAGTGCCGTCGCCCACGCTTAGCACGCGTCCTTGTTTGGGTTTTTCACGGGCCGAGTCGGGAAGCACAATGCCGCCGCTGGTGACTTCTTCTGCTTCCAGGCGTTTGACCACGACTTTTTCGCCCAAGGGAACGACTCTCATCAGACGTCTACTCCTCGTCATGTTGACTAACGGCCC
>JANQPJ010000423.1 GCA_028289525.1 Pirellulales bacterium | reverse complement strand
ATCGCTTGAACTGTCTTAACCGGCTCGGCGTAGCTCGTGGCGTCGCATTTCCACCAAGCGGATATTGGCCAACACCAGTTGGACCACTTGGTTCGTGGCTCGGGTGGTCAATTTTGTCCGATCGCTCTCGGCCAGTTGGGCATTTTTCTGAACCGCGCGCCGAATAGCGGCCGAGGCGTGAGCGCGAATGTAGCCGCGACGTTCGTGATCTGACATGACGCCAGACTGCGGGCTAACGCGATGAAAGACGCTCTCAAAACTCTCACTGGCCAATTGATCGGCCATCCGTTCGAGTTGTCGAGTAGCACGGGTACCCCGGAGCAGCGTTAATAGGCCCATTGTTCCATCCTCCCAGGGCAAGACACAGTCAGTCCATGGCTGTAGAGACCGGGAGCACACTCCACCCCAACCTCATTGGCACAGAATAAGGAATCGAGCTATCGGTGGCCAATTCTTCAAGTCCACAGGGCGGAACGCTATAACGCCTGTAACCTGGCCCGAAGGTGCGATCGACAGGCTTTGCGCAACTTAACTGCCTGCCATGTCGATTTGAAAGCCCTACTATTTGGCGTTTGCGGGACTTTGCAGGTTGGCTAAATCGTGTTCGACCATCATCTTGGCCAATTCGGCCAACGAGACCTTGGGCTGCCAGCCTAGCTCTTGGCGAGCCTTCGACGCGTCGCCCAACAGCAGTTCAACCTCTGCTGGCCGGAAATAGGCCGGGTCGACCTCGATCAAGATCTGGCCGTCGGGGCCAATCCCTTTTTCGGCGAGTCCCTCGCCTTCCCAGTTGATTGGCAAATCGACATTTTCAAAGGCCAGCTCGCAGAAGCGACGTACTGTGTGTGTTTCACCGGTGGCAATCACATAATCGTCTGGTTTGTCTGCCTGTAGCATCATCCACATCGCCTCGACGTAATCGCCGGCAAATCCCCAGTCGCGTTTGGCATCGAGATTGCCTAGGTACAGGCGTTTTTGTCGCCCGGTCGCAATGGCGGCCACCGCCCGAGTGATCTTGCGGGTAACAAACGTCGCTCCACGTCGGGGCGATTCGTGGTTAAACAGAATGCCGTTGGTCGCGAATATATCGTACGACTCGCGGTAGTTTCGGGTAATGTGAAAGGCATAAGCCTTGGCCGCCGCGTAGGGACTTCTGGGATAGAACGGCGTCGTCTCCCGCTGGGGGGTCTCCTGCACCTTGCCGTATAGCTCGGACGAGGAAGCCTGATAGAACTTGGCGTCCAGCCCCAGATCGCGCATCGCTTCCAACACGCGCACCGCTCCCAGGCCGGTCACCTCGGCCGTATACTCCGGAATATCAAACGACACCTTGACATGCGACTGGGCACCCAGATTGTAAATTTCATCTGGACGTACGATCTTTAACAACCGGTTGACCGACGAGGCATCGTTCAAATCACCATAGCAAAGCCGTAGTCGCACATCCTCTTCATGCGGATCCTGGTAGATATGGTCGATGCGTTCGGTATTGAACGACGATGACCGGCGGATCATCCCCCAGACCTCATAGCCTTTGCTAATTAACAGCTCGGACAGATAAGACCCGTCTTGACCGGTGATTCCGGTGATCAACGCCCGTTTACTATTTTTTGGCGGAAAGTCGCTTGTCATCGCTCTCTCAAGTTCCTTCAAAGGTGATTCTTGTGTCTACGAGACACGACCGGCAGTTTTGCCGAGGTTGTGTTCCAAAAACCAATCGTAGGTCGCTCGAATGCCATCGGCCAGTTCGATCTTGTGCTTCCAGCCTAGAGCATGCAAACGCGAGACGTCCAGCAGCTTGCGTGGCGTGCCATCCGGCTTCGAGGGATCAAAAACCAGTTCTGCCTGTGGATAAACCACCTCGGCAATCTGTTCGGCCAATTCGCGAATTGTCGCGTCCTGACCCGTTCCAACGTTGATCGTCATCTCTTCGTCATAGTGTTTCAGCAAAAACAAACAGGCGTCGGCCAAGTCATCAACATGCAGCATCTCACGCCGCGGCGCTCCGGTTCCCCACACCTGAACCTGCGGTTCACCACGCTCTTTGGCCAAGTGAAACTTGTGAATCAGAGCCGCAAACATGTGCGAATCTTCGAGATCAAAATTGTCGCCTGGCCCATACAGGTTGGTCGGCATGGCCGAAATAAAATGGCAACCATATTGACGCCGGTACGCTTGGCAAGAAACCACTCCGGCAATCTTGGCGATCGCATACCCATCGTTGGTCCGCTCCAGCGGACCGTTAAGCATCGAAGTTTCTTGAATCGGCTGAGGACATTCTCGTGGATAGATACAAGAGCTGCCCAAGTACAACAGTTTTTGGACATCATGCTGCCAGGCCGCGCGCAACACCGTAGCATGCATCATCAAGTTGTCATAGAGAAACTCGGCCGGGCGGGTGTTGTTGGCATGAATTCCTCCCACCGTGCCGGCAACATGGATGACATACTCGGGCCGGTGCTGGGCAAACCATGCGTCCACAGCTTGGCCAGCGCGCAAATCGACTTCTTGACGCGTGACGGTCAACAGATTCGTGTAGCCCTGGGCCTTTAAATGACGCACAACGGCTGAGCCTACCAACCCACGGTGGCCGGTTACATAAATTCTCGCATCACTCGGAATCTGGATTGCCATTGCTTGATCAACGTTCTTACGGCCGGATGCACAAACAGGAAAATGGATGCCTGTCGCCACTAAACAAGGAAGTGTAGCATGGTTGGCCTAATTTGGCCGGGCAAGAAACAGAAATCCGAGCGAGGGGCCAATTGCCGCCCGCCGGCAAGCTCTCACCAATCACCTTATTTTGCCAAAAAGCTGGTTGTTTTTCGGCCTCTTGCCTCCTCGCCCAATCCCTCACCCAAGCACAAGCACGCAACGTAACTTCCTTATACAAAAGAACTAAATACGAATAAAGTCAACATCCCAAGAACACCCGACCGGCCCAAACCAAGAATTGTGCTTCAAAACGGCAAGGCCCCATTTGGTGATAGCATTCCATTCTCGGCCGGGCTATTGTATGATAGTCCTGAGTGAGGGGTTTTGGTAAAATTCAGACATTTCCAGCAGCATAATTGCTTGAAATCAGTTTGATCGGGGGGGCCTAGCAATGGGCCGGGTGGGATTCACCCTACCAAATGGGTTTGGCGTCACACTTTTAGTAGATTTCAATGGGCTACACATTTGCAGCGGGAGAAGATGATGGCAGTCAAACTATTGATCGCCGATGACCACGAGGTCGTTCGTACCGGATTGAAGAGTCTGGTCGCAGGCACTGACATTCGGGTAATCGCCGAGGCCTCGAGCGGTGAAGAGGCGGTCAGTCTCGCGCTCAAGCACGAACCGGACGTGGCCCTGCTCGACATCCGCATGCCAGACGGCGACGGGCTCAACGCCCTGGGGCGGATCAAGCTCGACCGGCCGGAAATGCCAGTTCTGATGTTAAGCACTTATGACAATCCGACCTACGTTGCTCGGGCGGTTGCCCTGGGCGCGAGTGGATATCTGCTCAAAGGCAGCAGTCGCGAAGATCTGCTTAAGGCGATTCGCACCGCGGCAGCCGGTGAAAGCGCTTGGACACGCGAAGAGTTGCGTCGAGTCACCGGCGCTTTGGCCACGCCTCGCCTGGCGGCCGATGTCGAAGTGCCGTTAACCCAACGTGAAAGCGAAGTCCTCAGGCAACTGGCGTTCGGCCTGACCAACAAAGAGATCGCCCAAGCGCTCCACATCAGCTACGAAACGGTCAAGGAGCACGTTCAACATATTCTCCGCAAGGTGGGAGTTTCCGACCGCACTCAGGCAGCCGTTTGGGCGGTTCGCAAAGGACTCGTTTAGAGCAATTTCGGATAACTCGTAGTGCCGTGTTTCGTCGGAAAACCTGAGTGAAAACTAGGTCGCGCCCGCGATGGTCAAGAGCGACTCGCTCTAACGCCGCCAGGTGAAGTAGCCAACTTCATAGCTGCTCGGAATTTGGCCAGCGGTCGTGGCATAACGTTCCTGGTACCGTTTGCGCAGTCGAGCCAACTCGCCACGGTTGAGCGGTACGGCCGAACGCGAAAAATGTCCGCCAGTGAGCCCTTGATCCCGCAGCTGCCGCAGCAGTCTTTCGACCGAATCGTGGTGGACGACCATCTGTTGCTGCTGGTCATGCAACCTTGTGAGCGACTGCTGCTGCAGGAGGTGGCGAAACGAGTCGACAGACGGCAGACGTTCGAACACAGGTTTATCAGGGGCAACCTCGAGACGAACCTGATGTAATTCGCCCAGTGTCCCTTGCAACATCACCGCAGCCGCGAAAACCCCGCCGGGCGTCAGCCGGTCGGCCAGCAATTGGCCCACTCGCTCCAGTGGTCGAATCCAATGAAGCGCCGAACTGCTACACACCAAGTCATATGACTCCCGCAACGCAGCGGTCACCACATCGCCTACAATCCAGTGAATCGCGTCAGCATCGGCCAAGCGCCGCCGGGCAGCCTCGATCATGCCTGGGGCCACGTCGACTGCATCGATCTGCGCGGCGGGAAATGCCCGGTGTAGCCCTGCGGTCAACAATCCTGTCCCACACCCGATTTCTAGAATCCGTGTAGGCTGAGCCCAATCGACGCATTGCCGACAAACATATTCGGCCGCCTCGCGTTGCACCGCGGCGTAATCGTCGTACGTTTCGGCCGCAGCCGAAAATCGGGCACGGAGAGTTTGCAAATGGTTGTTTTCCACCACTCGACAGCCAGTTTCAGAATGCGTGATCGGGTTTTCTCAGAAAGACACCCAGCCAAAACGCTGGCCGTAGGCTGAGCAGCTTGTTCTATCCTAACGTGGCGAGTAGCCGCTCGCCAACGGTCGCCGCGTGTGTATATGCCACGGCATGCCCGGCCCCAGCAACTTGCCAAGGCTGCTGGGCTCCCAGTCGCTCGGCCACCAAACTTCCAGCAGAGACCGGAATCACTCGGTCCTCGATGCCATGCACCACCGTCGCTGGTGGCAAATCTGAAAATTCGCGGTCTCGCAGATCGGTTTCGCGCAGATAGTCTAGCCCATCGACCAGCAAGCTTCGATCGGTCTCGACACAAGCTGCCCCGTCGAGTTGGAACTCGGTCGGCACGGCAGGCTGAAAACAGTCGTCCAGGAATGTTTGCATGGTCTGCTGGGGTTGCTTACGCAGGGCCAATCTGAGTGCCCGAAGTTGCGATGGCGGCAAACCACAAGGATAGTCGTCCGCTTGACAAAAGCGTAGCGTTGGCGCGATGAGCGCCAAACGATGGATATGGTCGGGCACGGCGAGCGCGGCCTCGAGCGCAACAACCGCCCCCATGGACCAGCCGCCGAGAATGGGCCGTTCATCCCGGTCTACAAGCCAACGCACTAACCCGCTGGCGTATGTGGAAAGCCCCACATCGTGTTCGGCAGCTTGTCGCCTTAACTGGCCCAACGTGACCAACTCCACGTTTGCCGCACTGGCCAACCGCTCGGCCAACGGTTCCAGCAACCGCGTGGAACATCCCCAGCCGGAAACCAATAACCAGGCGCTCACTGGTCCACCCCCTCGCGACGACAAACCTCGATCAACACGTCGGCCGCTCGGTCTAGCTCGGCTTCGTCGTGTGCTAGTGTTAATGAGAGTCGCAGCCGGGCTGTCCCCACAGGGACCGTCGGCGGACGGATCGCTACGGTATAAATTCCCTCCTTGCGGAGCGCGGTCGCCACGCGCAAGGCAGCCTTGTTGTCGCCGATCACCACAGGCACGATCTGGCTATTCGAATGGAGTGTGTCGAGCCCGCCCTGCTGTAGACGGCGACGAAACCGGTCTGCTCGAGCCAGCAGGGTTGCTCCCCGCTCAGGTTCCTCGTCGAGCACCGTCAAGGCTGCTAGCGCCGCGCCCACCACCGGCGGCGGCGGTGCGGTGGTATAGACAAACGCCCGAGCCCGATTCACCAACCAATCTCGCATCGCTGCCGAACAACAATGAAACCCACCATAGCCGCCCAACGCCTTGCTCAAGGTTCCCATAGCCAGGTTAACCTGTTGCTGGAGCCCTTCGGCCTCGACCCGCCCGGCTCCTTTGGTCCCAAACACTCCAGTGGCGTGTGCTTCATCAACCAGCAGCAAGGCCTTGTGCCGCACGGCCAGTTCGGCGATTTCGGCCAGCGGCGCCAGGTCGCCATCCATGCTGTAGACCGATTCACAAACAATCAAAGTCCGCCCGGCCTTGCCCTGCTTCAACAGCAGCGTCCGCAGATGATCGACGTTGTTGTGTCGAAAGCGTTGTAGTCGGGCTCCGGAGAGTCGCACCGCGTCGATCAAGCTGGCATGGATCAACCGATCGGCCAACACGGTGGTTTGCCGATCGCAAAGCGCGCCCACCGCTCCAAGACTGGCCAGATAGCCGGCGCCGAACAACAGGGCTGCCGGATAGCCTTTGTGCTGGGCCAACCGATCTTCCAGTTCCTCGTGACAAGCGAGCGTTCCGGTCACCACACGGGATGCCCGAGCGCCGACTCCGGCCTGTTCAAGCCAGCGGCTCGCGCCGCGCTGCACGGCCGGATGACTGGCCAGGTCGAGATAGTCGTTACTGGCCAAATTGAGCAAGGCGCGGCCGTCTTGACGCACTTGATCGGCCGTCTGGTCGACCGTTTGCGTTTGCCGAAAACGGTGCTGTGCCCGTAACGCTTTCAGCTCATCGGCCAACCATTGCTCGTTGTGCATGTGGACCTACTTCCGGCAGTAGCAGCGGTCGGTGACCGCTCGCGAAACACTCGTTTTTATCGTTGTATCTGAAAAACAGTGCTTTCTAGATCCTCATTTTTGGAACGACTGAGTTTG
>JANQPJ010000417.1 GCA_028289525.1 Pirellulales bacterium | reverse complement strand
CGCCCGAATGCTGGCTGAAGAGATTACCCGATGGCAGACCGGCGCTCAGGTATTGGCCTATCGAGAACCGTTTTGGCAGCGCGCCTGGCGCTGGGCTCGCAACCATCACACGCTTTGCACTTCAGTGCTGGTGGCCGGGGGCGTGGTGGCTAGTGTCGGGGGGCTTTGGCGTTTAGAGCATGCCCGTCGGGTAGAACGGATTGAGACCGATAGCCGCGCGCTTTTGTTGGCTGGTCAGCAGGCATTTGGCGAAGAGAATTATGCCAAGGCCGACGAGCATTTTCGCCAGGCGCAAGGGCTCGCATTTAGCGAGCCGGCGCTGGCGAGTTTACAAGCGGAAGTCAAACACTGGACCAGCCAGACTGCCGAACAGGAAGCTCAGCTTGCCTTGCAACGCGAGGTGGAAGAGAAACGAACCCGATTTCGACGCCTGTACGATCAGGCGGTGGTCCATGCGATGCTTTTTACCGGGTTGCGGCCTGGTGAGAATGCTCGGCAAGCCCGTCAGGCAGCTACCCAGGCGCTAGCCCTGTGGGGAGCCGATCCTCGGACAGACGACCGGCCCGACTTGCCGGATAGCCTGTGGTCTGAATCTCAGATTCGCGAGTTGGAACACGCCTGTCGGGCTCTGCGTTGGGTTGTGGCCGATGCGTTGGTTCGTCCGTCTGCCCAGCAAACCGTCGAGCAGCGTCGGGTCGCGGCGCGTGAGGCGCTGCAGGTGCTCGAACTGACTCGGCACGATGGGCCACCTGGTCGGGCGTACTACCTGCGGCGGGCGGCCTACCTCACCTTGGCCGATCAACCGGCCAAAGCCATCCACGCCTTGCAGCAAGCTGGACAAGCCTCGATCAAAACGGCCGAAGACTTTTATTTGCTAGGCGGTTTTCGCTACCAACAACAACGGTTTGCCGAGGCGATGCACGATTTTGAGCAGGCGCTGCGCCGGCAAGGCGATCATTTTTGGGCACAGTATTTCCTCGGCGTGTGTCAATTTCGCCTGGGGCGTTGGAGCGAAGCGATTGGCAGCATGCACGCCGCCGCCAGCCGCCGGCCTGAGTTGCCTTATATCTATGTATTGCGCGCGACGGCCTATGGGCAGTTGGGCGACCTGGCCGCTGCCGAAACCGATTTCGCCAAGGCGGTGGAGCTGAACGCCAAGCTGCCTGGCTTGTATCTGAACCGTGGGGTCGTCCGCGCGCGCCATGGCCGCCGACAGCAGGCAGTGGCCGATTTTCGGAAGACGATTTCGCTCGATCCTCAACAGGTGATGCCCTATTTGAATCTGGCCCAAACCTTTTGGCTCGAAAACCAACGACAGCGGGCTTTGGAAACGATCGACGAAGCTATTCGCGTGTCGCCTGAGTCGCCAATGGCCTATCGCTTGCGAGCAGTGTTTCGCAATCATCAGGGAGATCGGGCGGCTGGCCTGGCCGACTTGGAACAGGCCATTGCCAAATCGCCGCCAGGCAGTTTGCTGCGTGCCCAAATGTTGACCGAAAAAGGGCGGTTGCTGCACGTTGGCGACCGCGTGGACGATGCGTTGGCGGCCTATCAGTTAGCCCTGGACGAGCGGCCAGATTACTACGAGGCGATGCGTTTCAAAGCGGTGGCCTTGGTGCACGTAGGCCAGCCGAAGGCCGCGATCAAGTGGTTTGACCGCTATCTGGAAGAAGGCTCGCTGGTCGACGAGGCGTTTCGAGCCGCTGCTCGATCGACCGACTCCGGCCAACTGGCGGCCGATGGAATTTTCGTCGACGGGGCAGGGCAGTTTCGTTTCCATTCCCAGCCCAGGCGAACGCTGGCCATTGTCTACCGCGAGCGAGGCTTAGCCCGTTTGACCGTCGGCCAGAGTGCGGGGGCCTGGGAAGATTTTATCCGCTCGAAAACGCTTGTGCCTCGAGCGGACGCATTCCCGTTGCCACAGGACCGCCAGCGGTTTGAGCTGTTTCGTGCGCGGATTGGCTGGAGCTTGCTGAATAATTCGGCCCAACTCGCGCTGAACGAATTTGAACAGTCGGTCGTTGCCCGGCCCAACGATGCCGACGGTTATTGTGGACGCGGGTATGCCCGAGTGTTGCTGGGCCAGGTGGAAGAGGCGATTGCCGATGCCGAGCAGTCACTCAAGCTTGGGGCCGGCCAGCCAGGCTTGCTGTACAACGTGGCTTGCATTTATGCCCAGGCCTATGCCCAGACATCTCGGCGAGGGTCGACGCCGGAAGTGTCGTCCTTGGCCAAAGAGTATCTCCAAAAGGCGATCGAGTTGCTTGGGCAAAGTTTTGAAGCAGCTCACCAGCGAGCGGCATTCTATCGCCAGCAAGCCGCGCAAGACGCCGCGTTCGACTCGGTGCGAAAAACGTCCGAATTCGAGCAATTGCTGGGCAAGCCGTAGGTGGCAGCGGCGGTGTAGGGGGATTGCAAAGTTGAAAAACAGCGGCCGCCGGCCGCTGTTTTTCAAAAAATGACTTCGCAATCATCCTGCTCCATGATGCGAAATGGTGCAGAAATGAAGCTGTTTTAGTGGTGCTATCTTTCACGTCCACGCCTGGTCCTTGTTGCCATCGGTGCGGTTTCAAGCGGTGAGACGATCTTCGTCATCATAGCCAGTCGAGCCGGTGCTGAAACCGTAGTTGGCCATTGCACCAGAGATGGTTTCGGTCTCTTTGTTCTCGTTGACATCGTAAGTATAGGTGAAGTCAGTATCGGCTAAGCCAGTTAGCGTGATGGACGACGTGAGGTTGTCGTTTCGATAGGCGTGGGTGTTAA
>JANQPJ010000396.1 GCA_028289525.1 Pirellulales bacterium | reverse complement strand
ATCGGATGCGATTACAAGCGACTCGTTTTGCGGAAGCGTCCAGTTGGGGATGTCGGCATCGTTCGTGGTGATGCCGGTTCCCGTAAAGGTGAAGTTCGGATTCTGAACAACATTGGCCGCCGCCAAAGCAGGCCAGACCAAAGCCGCCAAACCAACCAGCAGGCCAATCTTTGTCTCAGATCGCTTACCCATGATTGAAAGTCCTCGCTTCATGATTGAAAGTCCTCGCTTTACGACTTCGCCCCGTTCCCAAATTCCGTTCGCACGCGTGAGCGCGTCTCCCTCCACCCTACACCCTCAACCCTCAACCGCGTTTCAACCGCGTCGTCGGCGTCGCGAAACCAGGCCGAACAGCCCGAAGCTCAGCAGCAACCCGGTCGACGGCTCGGGGATGAACTGAACTGCGCTCACCGAGTCGAGGGCAACTTCATCGCCGCTGACAAACAGAAAGGCGACGGCCAGATTGCCAGCTCCGGTAATGGGCACGACCAAATCGACCGTAAAGGCACTGTCGCTGAACAAGCCCGCTGTCAAATTAAGATCGGTCGTCGTAGGATCGGCGTCGGTTGCTGTTTGAAAACTCTGTGTCAGGATGGTGCCAGCACCACCGAACTCTTGAAGCAAAACGTTAAACACCCCAGGCCCGTCGCCAAAAGCATCGTTACGACGCCCCGCGAAGAACGAAAGCCGGATGACGTCACCGGCTCGCACCGGGAAAGCCCCCCCAGCCAGTTCGTGGGTGAGAAAGCCGCTGAGCGCGACCGCCTGTTGACCGTCTGGCACCGCCGCGTTAAAGAATCGGTCTTGGGTCGTGTCGTTGTCGAGAAGAAATGAGTTGCCAAGCCACCCCGTCGGAACAGCCGCTGCGGCTCCACCATTCGCGAGATCCGGATCTTCAAATGACCCATTGGTGATCAGGTTGGCCGAAGCCAGCGAAGTGAATGCGAACAGCGACAGCATGGCGGCAAAAGTCGTGATCGTGCGTGACATGTCGAATCTCCTAGGGTTTAAATAAAGTGTTTGGAGCCAGTTTCAAAACCTATCGATTTGAGCGCGAAATTCCGCGATCCTGTGTTACTTTTACTGGTTTTGAATGCCCTCTAGATCGTTACAGAAGAACTACAGCAGTGGTTTTGTGTGGATGTTGAGTTTCTTGTTAGTGATACCTCCGCTTGGCGAATTGCTTTACTCTCATCTGGCCTGAATCCTAACTGTCAGGGCTTGGCAAATTGTCGTGGTGATCTGTGCTAGCTTCGTCTGATGCATCATTGGCCGGAACCATCAGTTGCACCTGGCTGATCCCCGCCTGAAAATACTTACCGCCGTCGCATGTACCGCCCACACGTATCGTGTAATCGCCCGGCGGCAACTGCTGGTATTGATTGGAAAATGTTTGCAATGAACTGCTAAGTGCGGGAGCCTTGACCGATGTAGGAGTCATTGGTTCGCCAGCGAACGACGTGATAGCGCCGGCATAGAGTTCAAGAAACACATGACCGGTCGAATTGTCTGGGACAGCCAGATAACTTCGATGCGAGGCAACCATCGACAGCACCGCCTGTGTGGCAGTCGGGATTTTCACATGTTGATACAGGGCCGCGGTCGAAGGTGTCTGAATCTGAAAATAGGTGTGCGAAAATTTGAAGATGCTTGTCGGGTTTGAAACGATCGGCTTCGCACCACCATCTTGTGTCCAGTGAGGAACGTCGGCGTCGTTGAGGGTTAGCCGTCCTTTGGCGGCATTGGTGAACTCGCTAGAGCCGACGAACTCGAAGTTCGGGTTAAGAACCAAGTTCTGCCGATTCAAAATGGCATCGATCGGCAAGCTTCGCACGAATTGCCCTTCGACATCGTTCGCCAAACGGTCCACTTGGCCGTGATCTGACCGCACCGCCACGGCTTGCCCTTCAGACACGGTGACGTCGGCCAACTGACCGCCAGGTTCGTTGCCGCCAACCCGCACGAGCCCCTGCAACACCGCGACCACGGTCGAACCACCTGGCCGTACCGCCACGCCAAATTCGGTTCCCAAATCTTCGACACGAGCATTCGGAGTCTCAATTACAAACCCTTTCGCAGTGTCCGTTTCACAGCGAGCCACCAGCCGGCCGATGCTCAGCCGCCCTTGCTGATCGGTTTGCACTTGGAACTCAACAGGCCCTTCCAGAACAACCTGGGCTCCGTTGTGAAATCGCACTTCCGCTAGCCCGTCCTTCAGACGGATGGTTTGGCCTTGTCGCAGATGGGCTCCCACGAACACCGGAGCGCTGCCTGGCGACTCGGTCGCCTGATGGCTGCCGGTGACCTTGGCCACAAAAATCGGCAGACGGTTGCCGCCGGCCTGAGCCTGTATGCTTGAAGATATTTTCTCGCTTCCTCTTTGTGCCCAAATCCAGATCAGCAAGACTGAAACAAACATGAAGGTCAGCATCGAAACGGTGCTGATGAACGGCAGTGGATGGCGGCGCCAATCAATGGCTCGCGCTACGAGTGTGCCCCAGGGCACGGCAGCAGGCACCGAGCGGTCAGGTTCCGCGACCGGTTCAGACGACTCGACGTGTACTTGGTCAGGAGCGCTCAAACGCCCCAGGTCGGCCTCCGTCGTCATGCACTCCAAAAACATCCGTCGCACCAAGCTGCTAGAGACGATTTGCTCGTCCAGCCAGCGAATCTCCTCTGGCGTCGCCTGATCGTCGCAATAACGCGAGACGAGCCGGAATAGTTCATGGTCGTTGCGTGGGGTAGCCATCGCTAGAACTCCTCCCGTGCCGCCGACGATTCGATGCAGAGCTTGATCTGCTTACGAATTCGGTACAGGCGCTGGTACAAGGTGCGTTCTGCAATGCCTAGCTGTTGGGCCAGTTCAGAAAGGTTGGTTTTATCCCAGTAGCGATGCTTAAGAAGCTCTCGATCACGGCTGGAAAGCAGCGTCAGACAATATTCCAGCAGCCGAGAACGCTGTTCGAGCACCTCTTGGTGCGTTTCGAACTCACTGGCCAGGGCCTCGATCGCCTCGTCGCTCAGAAGCAACAACTTACGGCTCTTGCGGCCAGATCTTTCACGATGCTTTTGAACCTCGAGGAAGGCAAACCGGCGAGCCCAAGCTCCGAACGGGGAGGCCGGGTCGTATTGCTCGAACTTGGTCCACAACGCGGCAGCCGTTTCCTGCAACACATCCCGGGCATCGTCGTAGTCGTGAACCATCGACATGACATACCGCAGCAAGGCGTCTTGGCACGCGTCGAATTCGCGCGTGAAGTCGTGTTGGGATGCTTGCTTGTTCATCTTAGGACTTATGATTTAGGATTTGGGATTTGACGCGCTCTCGCGTGCTTTAGGATTTCGACGATTTACGCACCTTGCGGTGGACCGACAAGTTGGCCGGGGCCGCACGACGTTGATGGCGACGTCCGGCCTCCCAACTGTCTCTTGATGTCTGTCGGCGAGGGCGGATTTTCAATCGGCTGGCGCTCTGCTTGGGCCGGGAAACAAACTCCATGCCGTCTTCGTCGCACCAGGAACCCGTGACTTGAATCAGCATCACCATGATATCGCTCCTATATGCCATTTTTAAAATGGCTATTTAACCTCAGCCTCTTGTTCGAAAACTCGCGTCACCACTTTCCGTTTTGACACCGCCTACCCGGGCTGGGCTTCACGGCCCTTCACAGAGCCTAGGTAAGCGAGTTTTTTGCCTTCTCCAAAAACTTGATTATGAATGAAAACAAAAAACGGATGCCTGCCGTTGCCGGCCTAGTCGAGAGGGGAACCCCTCACCGACCAGACAGAAAACGGCGGACACCCGCCATGTGGACAGTTGAGCCTTTCGTGATGTGCAGAGGCATTGGCAGATTCCAAAAAAGAAAATGGGCCTATCTCTTTTCCCGTACTAAGCAGCAAACCTGCATGGCAAAAACACGAGAAGATCTTGAATTTTCTGGAATACGGGAGAACGGACGAGAAAAAGTCGCTTTTTGCGGTCTTTTTATTGTAGCGCCAATCGTCGGCGAGACCAGCTAACGGGGGCGGTGGAGCAGGGCAAATACAAGCACGAAGCGCAAGCGAGTGAATTCGATCGCAAAGTGGTCACTCGCTTGCGCTTCGTGCTTGTATTTGAATGGTTTTCAAAACACCAGAAATATTTGCCGCACACGCCGCTGCCCCCCCGGTTGTCGAACTGCCTGGTGGGCTGATACGCTAAGGGGCCCCGGCGACAAGGTCTTGTCGCGGCTAGGGGGGGTGTCCGAATTCGTAGACAAATCATCAAGTCCAGCAAGTTTTCAAGGCCCACATGAGCGATCCCTATTTTCAAACCCTGTTCGCCGACCGGATTGGCGGTGCCCAGTACGGCAAAAGCACTGAAATTTACAAATTCGAGAAGATCAAGCGAGCCAAGCGTCAGGCTCTGGCCGACTATCCCGACCGGCAGTTGCTCGATTTCGGGATTGGCGAAAACGACGAGATGGCCCCCGAGGTGGTCCGGCGCGTGATGGTCGAGGAGATTAACCGGCCGGAAAATCGAGGATATGCCGACAACGGGATCGGCGAATTTAAAGAGGCGGTCGCCCGATTCATGCAGCGGCAGTTTGGCGTCGAGCTGGATCCGGCCAGTGAGGTGAACCACTGCATCGGCTCGAAGACGGCCCTGTCGATTTTTCCTTCCACGCTGATCAACCCAGGCGACGTGACGCTGATGACCGTGCCAGGCTATCCGGTTGCCGGGACACACTCGCGCTATCTTGGCGGTCAGGTCTACGCGTTGCCGCTGTTGGCCGAAAACAATTTTTTGCCAGACTTGGGCAGCATACCCGGCGACGTGCTCCAGCGGGCCAAGCTGTTGGTGCTTTGCTATCCGAATAGCCCCACTGGCAAGACGGCCCCGGCCGAGTTTTACGAACAGGTAGTCGCCTTTGCCCACGAGCATCAACTGGTGGTGCTGCAAGACGCCGCCCATGCAATGCTCAGCTTTGATCAGCCGCCGAGCAGTTTTTTGGCCACCCCGGGTGCGAAGGACGTGGGCGTCGAAGTCCACTCTCTTTCCAAAGGTTTCCATATGATTGGATGGCGATTGGGTTGGGTTTGTGGACATCAGCGGTTGGTTCAGGCGTTTGCCGACGTGAAGGACAACTGCGACTCTGGCCAATTCATCGC
>JANQPJ010000375.1 GCA_028289525.1 Pirellulales bacterium | reverse complement strand
AGCAGATTACCAAAATACGTATCGTTGTTTCGTCGGAAAATCTCGGCAAAAACTAGGTCGCGTCCGCTACGGTAAAAAGCAACTTGCTTTAGGCGTTTGGCCCTCAACCGCTTAAAGCCTGAAGCGCCAGCGAAGGAATTCGTGAAAAAACACCGCAAAAATTTACTCGCTGGCGCTTCGTGCTGATATTTTCGTGCTCTAAGCGACCTGACTGGCCTGGTCCGGAGTTTGGTCGAGCAACTGGTCACAGGCAGCGATCACATCGTCGCTGCCGATGGCCAACATCGTCGCGTTAGTAGCGTTGCGCCGCTGGCGGCTGCCGCCCTCGAGGCGTGCTTTTTGGATCGCCAAACAGCCGGGACCGTAAGGTCCATTGCGTTCATAAGGCACCGGTCCAAACAGGCCAATCGTGCGTGTGCCCACGGCCGCAGACAAGTGCATCGGCCCGGTGTCGCAGCCGACAAACAGGGTTGCCCGACGGCACAAGCTGGCCAATTCGGCTAGCGAAGTCGAGGGCGCCAGCACGGCATGCGTCTCGCTGCCGGCCAGAATCTGCTCGGCCATGTGTAACTCGCGGTTGCCGGCCCAAACCACGACGGTCGTCAGGCGATGTTGCGTGCCCAAATGACAAGCAACCTCGGCAAACCGGTCAGGCTCCCACAGTTTCGAAGGCCAGCCAGCCCCTGGATTGATGATTGCGAACCGGTCGGTCAACTTGGCCGAGGCCAGATAGTGTTCAATTCGCTGTTCGGCGTCTGACAAATTGGGTACCTGAAACTCAACCTTTCCTGGGCCGATGCCCAGCGGTCGCAGCAGTTCCAGATTACGATCGACCACATGGGTGGCCGCGGGCTCTACCAGATCGTTGTTGAGTACCCGACTCAACTCACGGCCGTCGTGGCCTCCGAAGCCGATCCGGCGGGGAGCCCCGGAAAGCCTAGCGGCCACGGCACTTTTGGTGAGTCCCTGCAGGTCGATCGCCAGATCAAACGCGTGCTGGCGCAGTTGGCGGCGCAACTTCGCAACCTGACTTGGCGACTTGAGCCACTTGCGCGGCACGCGAATCAAGCGATCGACCGCCGGATGGCCTTCGAGCAAATCGCCATTCCGGCCTTCGACTACCCAGGCTAGCTGGGCACCTGGCCAATGACGACGCAAGGCACAGGCCACCGGCATGCCGTGAATCACATCGCCAATCGCGCTCAGCCGCACAATGAGAATCCGCGGGGCACCAAAAACGGTCACAGCATTTCACCTTTGGCTTAAATCAAAAGTCCGACCACTAGAAGCATCGGTTTAGTCTGGCATGATAGCTGTCGTGGGCAGAGGGACCAATAGCGTTTGCCAGGAGCATCGGAGCATTTGCAAAGTCGAAAAACAGCGACCGGCGGTCGAAGCGCGAAACCGGTGAAGTCGAGTGTTTCGCGAGCGGTCACCGACCGCTGTTTTTTTAAACAACTTTCGCAGTCCTCCTGTGGAGCACTCGACTCGCATGGCGTTTTTTGCCAACTCCCGTCATAATACACGGAAACTGCCAGATGGACACACCTTGGCCGCGGTTCCGCTCGGCGATTGCCGCGACGACCGGCAGCCCTCATGGATGATTTTCTCGAAGGAGACCCTCGCGATGTTTTCTGTTTCCGCGTTTCGCGTCTCGTTAATCATGGCCTTGCTGCTAGCCGCTACGGCTGCTAGAGCTGAAAACCAAGGCTTGGACGATCTCGACCAAGCGACCGAAGCCAAGCTGACCGCCAACAGCTTTCAAGACCTGACCGAAGTGATCCGGCTGCTCGACGGCAGTCTGACCAAAGGCTTGGACGAAGATAACCGCCAATTTGCCCAGTCCTTGCTTGCCGCCACGCTGATTCAAAGAGCCACGCTGATTTCCCAAGCGATCTTCAGCCCCGGCCGGCCCGATCGACGTTGGCCCCAGTTTCGCCAAATGGCCCTGGTCGACCTGAGTCGGGCAGTCGAGGTAGCCCCCGATTCGCCCCAGGCTCATTTGCTGATCGGTCGGCTACAAATTCTGCCAGGCGGCGATCGGGACCAAGCGCGTGAGGCGCTCGACGAAGTCATCACAACCGAAGGGGTCGACCCCACCACGTTGGCCAAGGCCTTAACAGCCCGCGGCGGCTTGCAAACAGACGATGCCAAGCGGCTGGCCGATTACTCTCAGGCAATCCAGTTGGTGCCAGGCGACATCGAAGCGGTCCGCGCGCGTGGTCTGTTCTATCTGTTGACTGACAAGCCTGAGTTGGCCGAGGCCGACCTGCGGCGGGCAGTCGAACTCGATTCCGACCATGGCCCTACCTTGGAAGCCTTGGGGACCGCACAGATGTTGGCCGGCAAGCGAGAGGAGGCGCTCGAAACGTTTAATCAGGCAATTCAACATTCGCCCAAATCGCCTGCCCCTTACATCCAGCGAGCCCGCCTGCATGCGGTCAATACCGACAACGAAGCGGCGATCAACGACTTGAACCAAGCACTGCAGCTCGACCCGAACGGTATTGGCGCTTTGTTGTTGCGAGCCCGGGTTTACTATCAGGCCGAAAAGCCGGCCGAGGCCTTGCACGATGTGAACGAGGCGCTTCGTCTGCGTCCCGCTTATGTTCCGGCCTTGCGTCTTCGGGCAGAACTGTTAGCCGGCGCCGGCAAGCTGGGCGAGGCCATCGCCGACATGAAACGTTTGACCGAAGCCCTGCCGGCCAATTCTGAACTACTGATGCAGCTAGGGTTGTTCTATTCGGCCAACCGCCAACCAAAACGGGCAATTGAAATTTTCACGGCCGTGTTGACCGAAGATCAAAAACACTGGCTGGCTCTCCGGTATCGGGCCGATGCCCACCTGAGCATCTCTGAACAAGCCGAAGCGGTCGCCGATTACGAAGCCGCCCTTAAGCTCAAGCCGGACGACAGCGGCATTCTCAACAACCTGGCCTGGCTGCTGTGCACCTCGATCGAGGATGAGCTGCGCGACGGCCCACGCGCAATCGAGCTAGCCCTCAAGGCGTGTGAACTGACCGACTACAAGCAGGGCCACATTCTCAGCACCTTGGCCGCCGCTTATGCCGAAGCGGGCAATTTCGAACAGGCCCGTGAGTGGTCGACCAAAGCCGTCGAAATCGGCGACCCAGACCAGCTTGAACAACTCAAATCGGAACTAGAGAGCTACAAAGCCAACCGACCATGGCGCGAATCGCAATCGCCGGAAAGCGACGACGAGCAGCCTGACGAATTGCCGGTCGACACGGCCCCGGCACAAACAGTCGACTCGTAGGCTTTGTCCCCAAACTGGCCCTCAAGCCATGGTAGATTTAAAGCCTGAAGCGACTCGATCTACGAGGTCGTCACCGCTTCACATGAGTTCTGGCGACGGCTTTCGGCCAGCGAGGTATCCAACTCCAACGTGAGCGTGACACTCCAATTGCCATTTTCGTCGGCCTGTACCTGCCAGTGTGGTTGGACTACGACCGATTGGTGAACCAACTCGAAACCAGCCTCGGACTGGCTGACCGTTTCGACTGGATAGGTCCAAACGTCCGTGGGCCGGTTGATGGCCAGCGACGCATCGAGCCCTAGCCATTGGTCGATCAACCCCAGGTGGTTGACGCCGGTGAGTTCCAGCTGGCTGCCGAGATGGCCCAAAGCGTTGCCGTCGGCGTCATGGAAATAACGATCGTCGGCCCCGCCTGGCATGCCAGAGAAGTTCAGCTCCGGGGCAAAGTGGAGCGTCACCTCGCGTGGCAAATCTTCGAGCAGATAGGCAATCTCCAGCTTGGCTTCGCCAGCGTTGAGCGTGACGCCCTTGGTAATCTTGATTTGATGCTCGCCCACCCGGCCACAACGGCTCAACTGCACTTGGGTACGTTGCGGCTTGCTACGCACGACCGCCTCATACCGTCGATCGACAAAATCTCCTAACTCAGGTGCCCGGCCGGTGGCCACCGCTTCCAGCGGCGTCCCCTCGGCATAGAAATGGTCGACCAAACTATTGCGAGCATAAGCGTCATAGTGCAAACGCTGGTCGAGCCCTTCTTGCTTGAACACCACCCGATCGTGAATACTGGCCGCGCCGTCAGCGCCAGCCTGCGAGCCTGCCAGCACCTTGCGATGGTAGGCCTCGGGCCGCCGGGCCAGCGTGGCCAAAAGATTGTGGCAAATCGAACGAATGTCGAGTTCGTACAGCGTCCCACCGGCAGCCGGCGCGATCAAGGCCATGAGTTGGTCGCTTTCCAAGCTGATCTCGTTCCGAGCATCAAAATTCAAATCGCCTGTGTTGGCGCACACCCAGGCGCCAAACCGTTCTTCCGCCCGATCCAACAGGTTGTCGGCGGCAATCAAATGACGATACACGGCATTCCGCAGATGGGGCAGATAGATGCCGCCAAAAGCCCCGTGCCAGTAGCTGCAATTGCATTGGGCTCGATACAACTCGCGTTGAGCTTGGTCCAACGTCGCGCTGTCGGCCGTGGCGCCCCGGGCGGCGGCCAAACGTTGGCTGACCCCCATCATCCGCGAATACATCTCGTTCGACTCGGGATACTTGATCTTAAAATTGCGCCAGTATCCACCTCGCATGAATTGAGAAATCCGCGGCCACCGCTCGTCGTGTTCTAGGTCGTGGCACATATCTTCATATTGATTCAACCGATCGGTCGGCAAAACCCATTCGGTCATCTCGCGATAGCTTCCCTCAGGCAGATAAATTTTGCCCTGCGGCGCCACGCGCTCGATCGCCTCGGTCGGCGTGGTAACCCGCAGCCAATCAGAGTTTTCGACCAACAGATCAAAAAATCGCCGTAGCCAGCCATACTCATAAACGTGCTGCTTGGTGTCAGGCCAGGTGCCAAACTTTTCGCCGTCGTCGGCAAACACCACCACCGCGTCTGAATGCTGTTCGGCGATGCCACGCAACGTATTGATCGTCTCTTGGGCATCGGCAAAGGGGATCAAGTAGCGCATCCGCTCGCTGCCAGGCAGAATCGACAGCGTGCGGCCATCGTCTTCGGTCACATAGTAGCCGTGCAACTGCTCGGACACCAAGCCGGCGTTTTTAAAGTGCCGATCATCCAGCATCGTGTAGTCGATGCCAGCGGTCGCCAAATCGCTGGTAAGCGACTGCTCCCAAACTCGCTCAGGCATCCACATGCCACGCACCTTAGCGCCCAGGCGGTCTTCCAGCCACTCGGTATAACGGCGGATCTGCCCCACTCGATCTCGCGAGGGAATCATCGTCAAAATCGGCTCGTAAAACGCCCCGCCAATAATCTCGACTTGCCCGTTGGCCACCAAACCGGCCAGCCGATCGACATACTCGGGATGATGCTCGTCGAGCCACTCCATCAGGCAGCCGCTGGTATGCAGCGCGATTCGCAACGACGGATAGCCTTCAAGCACGTCGAGAAACGGCAGATAGCTGTCCTGATAGGCTTCTTCGATGACGCCGTCAAAGTTGCCAACAGGTTGATGGTTATGCAGGGCCAGAATAAAGCGGATCGATGCGGACATGGGCAAATGCTGATCAGGTTGAGGAGGGCGGAACTGGGAGACGGTAAAGTTTCTATCGACCGCAATTCCGCCCCAGTTTAAACAAATTACCTAAACGACAATCTCTCGCAGATTCGCTGCGGCTTTTTCCGGCGCGACTGAATTCACGGTATATCCGGCGCCCCATTCGAATCCGGCAAACTTGACCAATCGCGGGAGGATTTCAATATGCCAGTGATAGTGCTCGGTTACAAGGGGATCCGACGGTCCCGTGTGGATCCAGTAGTTATACGACAAATGTTCGAACAAGGCTTCCAATTGCTTCAAAATTCTGTGAACCAAGTCGGCCAGTTCATAATTCTGGTCGGCCGACAGACACGAAAACCTGGTCGAGTGCTGGCGAGGAAGAATCCAAATTTCATAGGGCTGCCGGGCAGCGAACGGGCAGAAGGCAACCAAGTGTTCGGTTTCGGCCACGACCCGATCACCTTGGGCCAACTCGCGACGCAGCATGTCGCAATACACACACTCGGCGTGCTGTTCGTAAAAACGCCGGCTGCCGACTAGCTCCAATTCCACTTCACTGGGAACCCGAGGCAGCACGATCAACTGGCTATGCAGATGTTCGAGCGAAGCGCCGGCCGCAGCCCCCACGTTCTTAAACAAAAATGGATACCAATCAGGCTGTGCCTGCGCCCAATGGTCAAAGCGGCGACCATAGAGTTCCCAAACGGCGACTGCTTCGGCCATGGTCAGTTGGGTCACGCTGCGCAAATGACGGGGCGATTCGATCACCACTTCGTGCGCCCCCAGGCCTGGCAGACAGCGTTCAAACTCGCTGGACTTCTCGACACCGGGGGCTTGTTCGGATAACGCTGGATAGCGATTAGGCACCACGCGCGCAACCCATGGTGAGTCGTAGACAGCCAGTTCCTCAGAGCGAGAAACGTCTAGCTCAGGCGGAGTCTCCGACTCGTTGCCAGCACAAAAAGGGCATCGAGTGGCGGTCCGACGTTGCGATCTCTCAACAAATTCATAAGGCCGCTCGGCGCGCTGCTCTGAAATAATAACCCAGCGACCGGTCACCAAATCTTGTCGCCATTCAGGCATGCGAGGTGCCGGCCTTGCTACAGGTTTGCTGATGAATTTGTTGATAGAGCTCTTGATACAAGAGGGCACTCTGGCCCCAGGACCAATCCTGGCTCATGCCGGTGCGAATGAGCTGTTCCCAAACCGGCCGGTCTTGATAAGCCTTGACTGCCCGCCACAACGTTTCCGACAGCGCTTGGGCATGAAACTCAGTGAATCGAAAACCGTTGGCCGTGCCATCGCGAATCGTCTCCGAGCGAGTATCCGTGATCGTATCGGCCAACCCCCCGGTCTCGCGCACTACCGGCACGGTTCCGTATCGCAAGCTGTAAAGCTGGTTCAAGCCACACGGCTCATACCGGCTAGGCATTAAGAACAAATCGGCTCCGGCCTCGATCCGACGGGCCAAGGGGCCTGAGAAGAGATTCTGCAAGGCAAACTTTTGGGGATGGGCGTCGGCCAATTGCCGGAACATTTTTTCGTATTTTTCTTCCCCAGTCCCTAAGATCACCCACTGCACTTGAGCCGATTGCAGCCAATCCTGGAGCACCACGCTCACCAAGTCGAACCCTTTTTGCTCGGCAAAGCGTCCGACAATGCCAATCAACGGCGCATCCGGCTCTTCTGGCAGACCAACCTCGCGCTGCAACGCGGCCTTGCAGACCGCCTTACCCTGCGGGAATGTTTCCACGTCGTAGTTCGCCGCCAGCGCGTCATCGGTGGCCGGATTCCAAACCTGATAATCGACCCCGTTGATGATGCCGGATAACTGAGCGCTGCGAAACCGAAGAACGTCTTCCAGACCACAGCCGAGCGGGGCCGACTGAATCTCTTCGGCATAGCGAGGGCTGACCGTATTGATCGCATCGGCAAACACAAGTCCAGTCTTCATCAGATTAAGATTGCCGAAAAACTCCATCTGCCGCCAGTTGAAATATTTCCAATCCAGTCCGGTGAGTGCCATGTCCCAGTGCCAAAAGCTGCCTTGGTAGGCCAGATTGTGAACGGTGAACAGCGTGGCAATCCCTTCAAACACTGGTCGCTGACCATATTCGGTGGCCAGATAGGCCGGCAACAATCCAGTCTGCCAATCGTTGGCATGCACCACGTCGATCGACCACCCCATTTGCTCAATCGTCTCAAGCACTGCCCGACAGAAAAAGACATACCGCTCACAATTGTCTTGGTAGTCCTGGCCCTCGGCGCCATACAATCCTGAGCGATCGAAATAGTCGTCCTGGCGCACCAAATAGACCGGCACGTCGCTCTCAGGCAAGCGGCTTTCGAGCAATTCGCCGGTCACCAGCTTGCCGCCGATCGGAATCTCCAACCGGACGCCAACCGGTTCGATCGGCTGGCCAGCCTCGAGTGCTTCCCGATAAGCAGGCATCATCACAATGGGCCGAACCCCGATGCGGGCTAACTCGACCGGCAAAGCCCCACTGACATCGGCCAAACCACCGGTCTTGGCAAACGGAACTGCTTCGGAAGTCGCAATCAAAACATTCACGGCATCACCTATGCCTGGGTTTTTAGAGTAGCTTACCAAAATGCGTGCTGATGTTTCGTCGAGAAACCCTGGTGAAAACTAGGTCGCACCCGCGATGGTAAAAAGCAACTTGCTTTAGCGGCAGCAGAACGAAGACCCGCATATTAGGCACGTTTGCCCACTGGCCGCAAGACCCTAGCGAGGGGCCTCAGGGCGATTGCAACGTCATGCTTGGGAAAGAGCAGCGGCCGGTGGCCGAAGCGCGAAACGGCCAGATTTTCCTGTTTCGCGAGCGACCACCGGTCGCTGATTTTTCGAACGACCTACGGCATCCAAACCGCGGTTTGGGCTTCTGCTGACTGGAAAACCCCCATGCGACGTGCCTTGATGCGCAAGTAAGGAGCAATAAATCTGGCCCGATGCCCAAATGTCCCATGGGCGGCCTCTGGATCAGCGTGACACGGTTCGAGCAGATCTTCGATGACAAAGCCGGCTCGACAAATTCCTCCGAGCAATTGCTCCAACGTGTGCACAAATTCGAGCGTCCCTGACTCACGCAGACGGCTCGGCTCGGCAACTGGCAAGGGGGCGGTCCGGTCGTAGGGCTCCACCACACGGTAGTGCTGGCCCTGTGGACGCGTCTCAGCCTGTAGGCTGACTGGTGACTTGTGCTGGCTGATATACAGACCGCCAGGTGCGGTCACACGAGCCACTTCTCGAAAGACCGGAGCCACCTCAGGTACATAACACGTGCTGACCGGGTGAATCACCACGTCGAAGGTAGCCGTGGCCAGTGCCGACAGATCGTCCATCGAAGTTTCGACGGTCTGGACCGTGAACCCTCGCTCCTCAGCCACCTGACGATCGAGCGCCAGCATCTCCGAGGAAAGATCAACCACCGTCACCTGAGCACCGGCAGCCGCGTACAACACACTCTGCCGGCCACCGCCGGCCGCCAGGCAGAGTACCTGACGACCAGCCAATTCGCCACCGAGCCAACCGGCCGGGTCGACGGTGCCTGCCGGATCAATCAGGTCTTGATCGCTGGCCGGCCGGGTGAGCGCCTGACGGTCGTGGACCATTGCGTTCCAGGCACGCCGATTGTGCTCGTAGACCGCCATGTGACGCGCGGCGTGCGTGTGTTTCAAACCTTGGCTGGCCATCGAAGAGTTCCGTTGTTTGTAATCCTTAAAGCAAGTTCAACAGTAGCAGCGGCCGGTGGCCGAAGCGCGAAACAGCTGTTTTTACACATCTCTCTGAAAGACAGTGATTTCTGAATTCTCATTTTTGGAACTACTGAATTTGCTCTAGCCGCGATGCAATGCATCGCCGGACAATCGTCCAAGAAATCAAACGCCATCGCCCGCTAAGCAAGCGTCTAAAAACACAAACAGCCGGACGCGACGTTTGCACAACGCGCGTCCGGCTGTCGGATTCAACACTCGCTTTGGGAACAACGATCAGTCCAAAAAGCCGATCAACTCCTGACTGCGGCTCGGCTGTTGCAACTTGCGAACGGCCTTGGCTTCGATTTGGCGAATTCGCTCTCGAGTGACCTTGAAAATGTGGCCTACCTCTTCGAGCGTATAGCTGTAACCATCGCCCAAGCCGTAACGGAGCTTGATGATTTCCCGCTCTCGATAGCTGAGCGTTTTCAGGACTTTGGTGATCCTGGTTCGCAGCATCTCTTGAGCCGCTCCGGTGGCCGGGTTCTCAGCACCGCCATCAGGCAACAGGTCGCCAAAATGGCTGTCTTCGCTGTTGCCGACCGGGCGGTCGAGACTAATCGGATAGCGGCTCATCGCCAGTACCCGACGGGCTTCCTCGACCGCACAATTGGCCGATCGGGCCACTTCTTCAATCGTTGGTTCGCGGCCCAACTCTTGTAGCAGTCGGCGCGACACGTTCCGCACACGCGACATCGTCTCGACCATATGAACCGGAATCCGAATCGTCCGGCTCTGGTCGGCCACCGCTCGGGTAATCGCCTGGCGAATCCACCAGGTGGCATAGGTGCAGAACTTGAATCCACGACGATACTCGAACTTGTCGACCGCTCGCATCAAGCCGGCGTTGCCTTCTTGGATCAGGTCCAAAAAGCTGAGCCCTCGATTGCGATATTTTTTAGCAATCGACACGACCAATCGCAGGTTTCCTTCAGAAAGGCCTCGCTTGGCGGTTTGATACTCCGAGTAAATATGCTTCAAGTAGCGAACTCGGTTTCGCAAGCTGGTGGGCGTCTCTTGGGTCGCTCGCAAGATTGCCCGATATTCGACCAACAACGGCTTCCGTTCTTCGATCGGCCGCCGCTCACGCTTCATCTGGTCGATTTGCGCCTTGAGTTCGTCGATCCGCTGGCTAAAGTCCTCGACCGTGCGAATCATCGGTTCGATTCGCTGGGTTCGCAAACCCAACTCCTCGACCAACAACACAGCCCGACGACGCCGACGGGCCAACCGGCACCAAGCCGCCCGGCGTTCAGCCGCGCGAGCCAGTTTGCTGGAAGCAATCCGGTAGTCCTCTTTATTCCGCTCAAGCAAGGTTTCGAGGGTTTGGAGGTTGTGCGGCAACCGGCCCAAAATCTGATCTTTTTCCAAGCGATCGGTTACCGATACCTGGACCGTGCGATCAAACGGCAATTCGCCGGTATGAACACGGGTTAAAATCTTGACCGCGGCGCGAATCACATAATCACATTCCAGCAAACGTCGACGAAACGCGGCTCGCGTCGTCTCGATTCGCTTGGCCAGGCTGATTTCCTCTTTCCGGGTGAGGAGCGGAATTTCGCCCATTTGCGTGAGATACATCCGCACTGGATCGTCAGACCACGACTCAGACTCTTCGCTGATCTCGAGAAGACCATCATCATTGTCGTCGTCGGCCGTGTCCGCGTCATCCAGGCCAGCGGCCGGGTTCAACGCGCCCAGTTCTTCATCGGCGTCCCCAGTCGCCGGTAACGTCTTGGTACTCAACTCGGTCGAGACTTCTGAATCTCCGGTCGAGTCCTCATGCATATCATCCAGCAGTGCGTCGTACAAAACTTGACTCCTACCTTATTCAATCGATGCAACGATGCCCTAAATCGATCGCGACTCTACTGATTCGTTCAAGCGGTGATGTCTGGCGAAGTGTGAAGAGGCAGGTTCTCGATTCAAACCAAGGGCCTTACTGATTCACAAACCTCACCAACAACAACCGAGAAAATCGCGCGCGGCGTCAGGCAGACTCCTAAGTCTACCACCTGACGGTCACATGTCTTGATTTCACCAGGATTTGGTAAAAGATTACACTTACAGCAAGAAAAACTATTTCAGACGGATTAACGACAATTCAATAAACAACCAGGTGATAAACATCTCGCCCTTGCGGCCGAGAAACCGACAAACCTGAGAATGTCGACTCCGTGGGTCGTGCCAACGACAGCAGTATGGAGATTTCCCGTTTGGGACGGTGCCTGGCACACACGCGCGGTAGGTGGGTGGCTTCGCAGTTTCTCACCCTGCATCCCCCTAAAAGGATTCCTGAAGCCAAATAACGTTGGAATGCTAGCCCCTCAATTGTAACTACCGACACCTTCAGGTCCATAGGCTGGCGAGCAAAAAAGATGGATATTTTTATCTCCCCTCTCCAGAGACCCAAAGCAACGGTCGCCAATCCGGTTGTACCTGAATCGTAGGGACGATAGCATGACAAGGACAATCGGCCGTCCCGCTCGAGCCTCGGTTTGCGGGCTGGCAAATCCGCCACAACCAATTGTTTAACAGGCACTTACATCCATCGCCCTCATCTCTTAGACGATTTCTTCCGAGATCCAGAATCGCTGCCAGTCGGCCTGACACTTTTCAACCTACCGATGCCTGGGTAACAGAGACCGAGCAGCATGAGCCAGAAATTCGCACTCCCTTGCCCTGCCTGCGACGATGCGACCGCCGTGTCGGCCGCCCAAGCTGGCGAAACGATCGTCTGCTCCTGTGGCCAAGAACTAACTGTCCCGACGCTCAGAAAGCTACAGACCTTGCCGTTTTCCGCCTCCTCCGAGCCGGCCGAAACCAGGCAGCCCGCCTGGCAACTTCGACACGCGGCTCTCTCGGCTGCCCTTTGTCTGGCAGCGGTCGCTGGCGGCATCGGCGGCTATTTGTTCACCCAACGGCCCGTCCCACCAGCCAAGTTGGATCGGCAACTGCTCGCTCAGGCTGCCCAGCAACTCGAAACCATGCCGCTCGAACATACCTGGCACTTTTGGCAACACGTGCTTCATCGAGAAGGTTTGCAGGCTGTGCCAACGATGTCCGAAGTCGCTTATGTTCAAGCCCTACGTGCTTGGCGCGTCCAACTCGGCTTGGCCTGGGGACTGGCCGGTCTGGCAACGGCGACCGCCGGCTGTCTCTGGCTTGGCAAGCCGCGCTCTGCCTGAGCCATTTTACTTGGTCAGGAAAACTAAGATGTCAAAAACGATCGATTGTATCGTCTGCGGATCGTGTGTGGCGGATGTTCTTGTCCGCCCGGTTGACCTCGATGCGGCATTAGGACGCGGCAACCTACATCGGTGCGAACCGATCACTGCAAGCCCTGGCGGCATCGTTTCCAACGCTGGCCTCACGTTGGCACGACTCGGCAAACAAACGGCCGTTTGTAGTTATGTCGGTTGTGACCATTGGGGAACATTTGTCCGAGAACGTTACCAACAAGCAGGCATCGCAACCGACAGCCTGCAAACTCACCCGACCCTTCCCACCAGCACCAGCGTGGTCTTGATTAACCCGAACGGCCAGCGGAGTTTTCTCCATAGCCAAGGGGCTCCGCGCGAACTGGACCGATCGTTTTATCTGGAACAACTCGACCGGTTTGCGGCCAGTCGTTTCATGCTGCTAGGCTACTTTCCGTTGTTGTCCCAATTGGCCGACGACCTGCCAGAGGTGCTGGCCGCGATTCGGGCAACCGGTTGCCAAACGGCCCTCGACGCCGCTGGCGACGGAGGCACTCTGACGGCGCTGCAGCCGGTGCTGCCTGAGCTGGACATCTACGTACCCAGTTGGCGTGAGGCCCAGCATCAAACCGGTGAAACCGACCCTCGGCGCATCATCGCTTGCTACCGCGAGGCCGGAGCACCAGGGATTGTCGGTGTCAAACTGGGCGAGCAAGGGGCTCTTCTCAGTTCAGCAGCCGGTCAGTACGTCGAAATTGCCCCGCTTGCTCCGCCTGGCCCGGTGGTCGATACGACCGGCGCAGGCGATTGTTTTTATGGCGGCCTGATCGCCGGCTTGCTCGAGGGGTTGCCGCTCCAGCAGGCCGGCCGTCTGGCCGCCGCGGCCGGAGCTTGCAGTGTGACCGGCGCCGGAGTTGGCATGGTAGCCGACGCTCGGCGGCTGGCTGGTAGAAGATAACGTTTGATTTTAGAGCGAGTCGCTCTTTACCATAGCGGACGCGACCTAGTTTTTGCCGGGATTTTCCGACGAAACACGACTACGAATGATCCGAAATTGCTCTAAGAGA
>JANQPJ010000137.1 GCA_028289525.1 Pirellulales bacterium | reverse complement strand
GTGAGCGCGGCTATTTTCCTACGAATGATGAATCGCTAACAGGGTTCACTTTGACAGAAGTCCCTAGCCGCGCTCACGACGCGTCGCCGGGATTTGTGAAGCTCAATCCTTCACGCTTCAACGCATTTCAAGTGTCTGTTCTAAAGCTTATACCGGTTGGCAGGAGAGGCTGGCTGTGAGTCCAGCAATTTCAGGCAAAATGAAACGGTTTCGGGTTTTGTCCGGCTGAACAGGGAACCGATGCAAAACATATCCTGAACCAAACGCTAAAACTGCTCGTCCCCCCGGAAACTTCAATGGAATGAGGTGGGTGCCATGAGTGAGACACCACTGCGAAGGATTGACTTGATCGAGGAATTCAGTCTAAGGCGCTGGGCACGCGAAAACCACGTGCCACCAGAAAGCCGTAACCCTGCCTGGCATCCCGTGGTGCTTGAAGAAATGGATTCGAAAGACCAAGAACACCCATCATTGGATTTCTGATTTGGGATTTAGGATTTAGGATTTGACGCGAGCTCGCGGTTAATAATCCTTTGGTGCCGGGCGTTCTGGTTGAAATTGCTCGGTCGTTTGGGCGATAATGAGAGCATGACTGGCCTCACAAGATTTCTGATTGGTCGCCCAACCCCGTTGCGCGGGGTCTCCTGGTCGGCTGCGGCCCACTTGGGCGCTATCGCAGGCAGTCTGATTTGGGGAGCGTATGCGATTTCCACGCCTGATGATCCGGTTTCGTTTGCCGGGGCCGAACGGGTGTTACAGCTTCAGGTAGAAGTATTGCCTGCACCGGCTGTCGAGTCTTCCACTGCCCCGGCTACCCGGATTGTGATTACGCCGGCCGAGGCTCAAATCGACACACGGCGATTTACACACCATCGCGCCACGGTGCCCCCCATCGCGGAATTCGCTCAGGTCAGTTTGCCTAGCGCCGCAACGCCAGCCCGTATTCCTCACTCTGAGATGGTGCCACCGCTCGAACAACCGGAGCAGTGGCGTCCGACCAGCAAGCGGACGCCAGCCGCGACACTGCCGACCGCTGCGCTCGTGATTCCCCAAACCGCTGGCACCGCCAATGATCGGCCGCCACGGTTTGTAAACAACCCCCCACCAGTCTATCCGGCCGAAGCGGTTCGCCGCCGTCTGGCGGGAGTGACGTTGTTGCGGGTATGGATTTCGGCCGAAGGGCACGTCGAAGCGGTCCAGGTGGCTCGCAGTAGCGGCCATCCGGTGCTCGATGCCGCTGCGGCAGCCGCCGTACGACGCTGGCAAGCCGAGCCGGCTCGTCGGGCTGGCGTTCCGACCTCGACGATCGAGTTGTTACCGATCCGTTTTCGGCTGCGCTAAACCTACCGCTTTGTCTCAAAACAGATTAAAGCCCAGTAGACGATGACATTCGGTGCAAGCTTCTGTTTGCCCCTTAGCCACGCTCACGACGCGTTGCCGGGGCCTCAAAAGTATTCAACCGGCCTGGTGGGTGGCCACACGGCGAAATTCGGCCGCATCTAACAATACGCCTTCGCGAGCAAGCTGAAACACCAACGGCAGCTCGGCCGGCACCACGGCAGCCAACAACGTATCAAACGCCTCCGGCGAACAGCTGCCTTTGAGTTCCAAGTACCATAGTCGCCCTTGGCGATCGTAGAGCGTGCCATCAACTTGCCAACCTTGATCGGTCGTCCAAACCAAGGCTCCATCCGGCTCGCAAAACATGCGTGGCAAAGCGTTCAGCCGGTCGGTCGCTTCCTCAAAGCTCACAGGGAAGGGTTCGACAAGCGTTGCTTGAGTAGTTTGCAACGTAGCGACCTCAAGGCCACCCAGGCTGATCGCGACGCCTGGGGCTGCCGAATCGGGACGGACATAGACCGTGGTATGAAATGTGTACATGATCGTTCGTGCTAGAGCGAGTCGCTCTTTACCATAGCGGACACGACCTAGTTTTTACCGGGATTTTCCGACGAAACACGACTACGAATTATCCGAAATTGCTCTAGTGTTTTTGAAACTACTGAATGTCAACGTCCTGCGTTGGAGGAAGCGGCTTTGTCTCGTGGCGCAGCCAGTCTAAATAGTCGGCACTGCCGGCCGTGATTTCGAGAGCCACGATCTCAGGCAATTCGTACGGATGGCGCTGACGAACCGCTTGTTCGAGTGCGGCATAACGTTCGACGGTCGTTTTGGCCACACACAACCATTCTTGACTCGACTCGACTGCCCCCTGCCAACGATAAGCGCTCGTGATCGGGCCCATCACCTGGACACAAGCGGCCACCTGATCGGCAACCAAGGCAGCGGCCAACGCTTGGGCCGTCTCTTCCGACGGCAAGGTGGTTACAACCTGCAGGCAGTCAGTCATCAGAGAAAAACACCTTTTGGCTAATCATAACTGGGATGAAACACTAGTACCTGAATCCATTTGTTTTTGTGAGGCCCCGGCGACGCGTCGCGTCGCGGCTAGGGGGCAAACAGAAGCTTGCAACCCACCAATCAAGTCAATGAAGGTACTGGGCGTTTCTCTCGTTCCCAAGCAGAGCTTGGGAGCGAGACGAACAAACTCGTTGCCAAGGCATGTTGATTTAAAGCCTGAAACGCAAGCGAAGGAATTTTTGCGGTATTTTTTCACCTCCAGCAGCCAATTCCTTCGCCCCTCGCTTCAGGCTTTATACAGTATGAGGCAATGTCTAGGCGGCGGCAGGCAGCACTGCGGGAACTTCGAGTTGTTCACGCAGCAATTCAACAGCACGGTGCAACTGTGGATCGTCCAGCAGCGAAACCGGCGGTTCAGGCGGTCCCGGGCCTCGACCGTCAGATCCTGGATCGCGTGGCGCAGCGAGAATGGCTTGTTCCGCCCGCCAGCGCCGCCCTCGGGCCATCTGCTGATCGGTCAATTCGATTCGATTTTCGTCCAGCGGGGAAACTCCCCAGGCATCCTCGTCGCCGGCCTGCGACATGCGGTGGATGTTTTTGCCGCTGGGTCGCCAATAACTGGCCGCCGTGAGCTTGAGAATACTTCGCCCGCCTTGAATGCGGATGACATGTTGAACGGTCCCTTTGCCCCAAGTGCGTTGGCCGACGATTTTCGCTCTCCCGTGATCCTGCAAGCAAGCAGCGACGATCTCACTGGCCGAGGCTGAATATTTATTGACTAACACCACGAGCGGCCAATCGCGATAGCGGCCATCGCCGGTCGAGCGATACACTTGTTGAGTTTTGCCTTGGCGTCCCTTGATGCGAACAATTTCCAAATCGTCTGGCAAAAACAGATCGCACGCCTCGACCGCCGCTTCGAGCAAACCGCCGGCATTGTCGCGCAAGTCCAGCAGCAACGCTTCGATCGGCTGGTGCTCTAGAGTGGCCAACACGTCGGTCAGTTCCGTCGTGGTTTTCTCGCCAAAATTGGTCAACCGCACATAGGCAATCCGCGAATCGTCAGGCAACTGAAAACCCCAGGCGCCATCATCGCGCAGGTGGCCGCCTAACACTGAGGGGACTTGGATAATCTCGCGCGTCATCCGCAGTTCGCTCGGCTGCTCGGCATGTAGGTGCTGGACGAGCAACGTGATTGGCTCGCCGACCTCGCCACGCATCTGGCGAATCACTTCCTTCATCGTCATGCCTTGTGTGGAACGGTCGTCAATCTTCAAGATCCGATCGCGCACTTGAACGCCTGCCCGTTGAGCCGGAGTGCCAAACCGTGGCGGGGCCACAACCACGAGTGCTTGTTCCTCGCGGCTGGCAACGGCCGGTTCCAGCCGAATCATCACGCCAATTCCGCCAAACTCCTGCTCCAAGTCGGTTTCAAACTCTTCGCGTTCCTCGGAGCTAATATACGACGAGTACTCGTCCAACTCTCCCACGATGCCTCGCATGGCGCCGTCGAACAGCTTGGCCGTATCGACCGGTTCGAGCGAATCGCGATCGATCGTGGTGAGCACGCGAGACAGATAACGCCCATAAAGCGTTTTGTCTTGCCGCTGATAACAGACGATGGAAATCAAGGCCACGATCAGAATGGCGTAAAGATTATGTCTAGGCATGTCGAAATTTTGCGGCGCATCGAATGGAAAACTGCTCTGCAAGTGTAACGCTCTGAACGCTCGTTGGCCAGCGAAGAGAGCGGAAAGTCAGGTTGATTGAATTTTTCACAATGCACAAAAACAGCGGTCGGTGACCAAAGCGCGAAACGGCTAGATTCTCGCGTTTCGCGCTTTGGCCACCGGCCGCTCGCGAAACAGAAAAATTCAGCCGTTTCGCGAGCGGTCACCGACCGCTGTTTTTTCAAAAAAAACGACTTTGCAGTTCTCCTACCAGTATCTGTGGTTGACTGGACAATCGCGGCCAAGTCGACTTAGAATAGATTGCTATCCAAGAGAATCGCGTTTCTCGCGCCTATGGTGTAGCGGTAGCACGGTAGCTTCCCAAGCTCCAAGTGCGGGTTCGACTCCCGCTAGGCGCTCTGCTCGCTTGCCCGACTGGCTGCTCACGCGTCAGTTGGGTTTTTTTTGTGCTTTTGTTTTAGGGCCCCGGCGACGCGTTGCGTCGCGGCTAGGGAACATGGAGAGCTTGCAACTCCGTAGAACTTCAGCCAAGTGCAGCAGCAGCCTAGGCTTTGTCTCAAAACAGGCTAAATGAAAAATACAAGCACGACGCGCGAGCGAGTGAATACTGGATTGCACAGTCAACTCACTGCGCCCACTCGCCCCTCGCTTCGTGCTTGTATTGGTTTTGAGACAAAGCCTAATCTCTCTTGTCGCCAAACCACGTTTCTCGGTACCATCTGGCCCCATTTGCCTGAAGCGATGGGAGATCCAAAACACGTCTGCCGGGAAAAGGCCCAACCATGCCACTGTTGCTTTGGACCCTGCTCGTTGGCGCCATGCCAAGCGCCGAGTCGTCCCGAGACGTCGCGGTCGTCTGCCCTGAAGTTTTCCGAGCCCCGCTCGCTCCTTGGGTCGCCCATCGCACTCGGCAAGGTTATCGGGTGCGCTGGATTTCCAGCCAACAGTCGCCTGACAAAATTCGCGGCGCGATTCGGCAAGTCGGTGAATCAGGTCGGCTGCAAGCGATTTTGCTCGTGGGCGATGCGCCGTCGCTTGGCCAGTCGACCACGGCCGCGCAAATTTCGCCCCACTATGCTCCCGCCCAGGTGAACGTTCACTGGGGCTCGGAACCCACGATTGCCAGCGACAACTGGTACGCGGATCTCGACGACGATCGCGTGCCCGATGTAGCAATCGGGCGTCTGACGCCCGACTCGCCAAGCGAACTGCAAGCGATCGTGGCTAAGATTTTGGCCTACGAGAATCCCCAAAACATCGGGCTGTGGCGCAGGCGTGTTTCGCTGGTCGCCGGCACTGGCGGGTTTGGCCCTTTGACCGACATGCTGTTGGAAAACGTCACCAAGACGCTCATCGCGAGCCGATTGCCAGCAGGCTATGGCAGCCACATCACGTATGCCAGTTGGACAAGTCCTTACTGTCCCGATCCTCGGCGATTGGTCGACGCGAACCTCGAGCAACTCAACGCCGGCAGCCTGTTTTGGGTCTACATCGGCCATAGCCATTACCATGCCCTGGCCGGCATGCAGGCTGGCCAGCAGGACTATCGCCTGCTCGATTTGCGCGACATGCCGCGATTGCAATGCCGTCAAGGGCGGCCAATTGCCCTGTTCATGGCCTGCTATGCCGGTGCGTTCGACGCTCGACGCGACTGTTTGGCCGAAGCGATGTTGCGTGCTCCTGGTGGGCCGGTCGCGGTGATTGCCGGCTCCAGGGTTACCATGCCTTATGCCATGGCTCTGCTGGCCACAGGTCTTTGGGACGAGTGTGTCACCCAACGTCGAGCAACGCTCGGAGAAGCCCTGTTGGCCGCCAAAAGACGCTTGGCCGACCGACAGGCCGATGGGCCGACCAGAGCGGCACTGCATCTCTTAGCCCGCACGATCAGCCCAGCACCCAACCAACTCGACGCGGAACGCCTGGAACACGTGGAACTGTTCAACCTGCTTGGCGATCCACTGCTGGTTTTACGCCACCCTCAATCGGTCACGTTCGACAAGCTGCCGGCGGCCCAAGCAGGCCAGCCGGTGGTGGTGCGTGGCCACACCGCCGTGGCCGGCCAAGCGACGTTGGAGTTGGTGGTGCGTCGCGATCGGCTGACGTTCACGCCCCAAGCCCGAGTGCGCTTTGCTGAAGAGGAAGCTTTGCTGCAACAGATGGACCAAGACTATCGTCGTGCCAATCAGCCTGTGTTGGCTGTCATGCGCATGCCGGTTGCCGCAGGCAACTTTCAGGCAACCCTAGACATTCCCGAGCAGGCAACAGGGGCATGCGATGTGCGAATGTTTGTTGCTGGTAAAACCGAGTTTGCTCTGGGGGCCGTCGCGCTGGAAATCAAGCCGGGTGAGCGCAAAACAAAACGACCCGCGCCGGTCCCCTAACCGCCACGGATCGTTTCTGTTCTTTTCACTTCTTCGTGCGACTCGGTCGAGTCGCATTCCCCCGAACAAGTTGAATCAAGCCCCGTTGGTTTGCGCCCTTTGGATTGACAACCAATCAGTCCAACGCGTCTTCAGGCCCACTGACCTGCCATCGTGCTGTTACTTGCCCCATGGTGTATGCACCGTCCTCACACCCCCGCGTGGGAACATGCTAGCAGCATGCCCTAGCGGGTAGCACGGGAGCGGCGACGACGACCAAAACCAAAGCGCGTGCGGAACGAGCTATCGGCTTGTTGCATCGCCTTACGACGTCGTTGACGCGACGGATTGAAAGCCAAACTGAGGCTCACCCGGCGTGTTTCACTCAATCGCGGGCCTTGATCACCAGATTCGACAGGAACCAGATCAAGATTTTCATTAAGCGGACTCATCGTGGTATCCTTTCTCTTAGTTTTTCCGTTCTTTCATGAGAAACGAAATTCAAATCACCAAGACAAACGTTTATTACGTCGGCGTTGGATCCCATTCGGGGCGGGTGCCCGACGAGCACTGCGAATTCGCTTGCTGCGTCGACTAATCCCCACCGGAGAGGTGCCTCCTGGACGTCGTAAATCGACGACCTCGACATAATCATCTTCGACTTCGGACGGCTTATTCTTTGGGCTCAATGTCGTCCTCGCTTTCTAGAGATAAAGGGTTCAAGTTTGCGTCAGGCGGAGTGCCCACTGCCTTTACTTGCTTGACGCAAGCCACAAAACGACGAACTCCACGCGTCTCACGTCAAGGCAGCCGGACCTGACGGTTCTGGATGCAGTTTTTCGGTCACTTGACGCGCCTCACGGCATAACAGCGACAAGTCACACGTCTCATCCACTCCAGCCAAATACAGCCAACTCCCTAGCTGACGGGCCCAAATCTCTTCGAGCGGATCCTCCTCGTGACCACAAACCATCAGCAACATCCCCGACTCACGAGCAAGCTGCTCGGTCAACTGCTTGACCTCTGCAGTCGTGCCCTTTGCCTGATTTACAAGGTCGACCATGGCCAGATGAAAACGAATCCGGCGAACGGCCGCTGCCGCTTCGTCGGCTGTGCGACAAACACACGGTTCCCAGCCGTTTTCGCCGGCCGCAAACCGAAAACTTTGCTGGAGTGCCTCGGAATCCGAGACCACCAGACATTCGTATACCGTGGCCTGAACGTCACTCCGCTTGGCCGGCAGCAAACTAGCGTTGGCCAAGGCAGTCTGTTCTGGATAGGCGATTGACATCACATTCATCCTCGACATCTGAGGTTGTTTTCGCCGACGAGAAGCTTCCCATCCTGCTACCAGGACATCTTCTTCCCACGCCGACGGTGCATTCCGTTAAACGACTTGGTGGCAGGAGCCCCCCGCTTTTTGCGACGTTTGTCGTTGCCTGAACGATGTGGACGCGCGGCAGACCGATAGGACACCTCGTAGCTCTCTTCAAACGATTCAGTAGGTCGGTTGAGACTCATCTCTGGTTTCCCCCCTTCAAACCCAATGCCCGCTTCAAAACCAATCCTGGCTCCGTGGCAACTCGTCCCCGCACGAGCCAGCTGGCATCCGTTTGCCGACTGGTAGAAATGCACGGAGCGTGCCACTTCCGGCCAAAAAAAATAAAGGTTCCTTAAGTCGCTAAACAAAAGGGACTTATGGCGAACAAATCGGAGCGATTTGGAATTTAGCCCGCGCTGCAGAAATCACACGGACAGTGAGGCGAGAAACCGCCTAGAGACGTAAGTCGTTGTTGCGAAATGACCTACAGCACGATTCACCGACGTAGTGAACCATCACTCGGGTGGTGAGTCGTGGAAACATCGCCTGGACGAATCCCTGCACCCCTGTTAACGATTTCGTCATTCGTTGGAAAATAGCCGCGACGCGACGCGTCGCCGGGGCGCTATTTGAAATCGTCGCATCCCGAGCAATTTCGGAGCATTTCTCTCGTTCCCAAGCTCTGCTTGGGAACGCTCTGTTTTGAGGCTCTGCTTTCGTGGAAGGGTTCCCAAGCAGAGCTTGGGAACCAGTAGAAGCATTTGAAATCGTCGCTTTCCGAGCAACTTCCCGGCGACGCGACGCGTCGCC
>JANQPJ010000370.1 GCA_028289525.1 Pirellulales bacterium | reverse complement strand
CTAAAGCAAGTTGCTTTTTACCGTAGCGGACGCGACCTAGTTTTTGCCGAGATTTTCCGACGAAACAACGATACGTATTTTGGTAATCTGCTCTAGTGGTTGGTCACCACTTGCCCCAAAGCGCATTCATGCGCTGACGCTTCAGGCTTGGATTACTTCCCAAAATGGCGTTGCCCAACTAGGCGAGGGGAACCGTAAGTGACTGCCCATTATGTTCCGGGCTTAGACTCATTAAGAAGGGCAGGGCGGCCGACGCCCAGGTTTCAGGCGAGGGGAACGAACTGGCTCCTGCGCCAAAGCAACTGGCGAGCATTTCGGTATGAATGATGCCAGGGTTCAAAGCCACGGCGGCCATGCCGGAGGGCAGCTCTTCGGCCAACGCTTTGGTCATGCCTTCGATGGCCCATTTCGTCGCACAGTAGGGAGCGACTTCGGCCGAGGCCGAACGTCCCCAGCCGGAACTGATGTTCACAACGATTCCTTGCTCAGCGGATAACATGCCTGGCAGCCAATGACGAATCACGTTCGCCGAGCCCTTGATGTTCACGTCGACGACCGTGCTGAACTCTTCGGCGGGAACTTTCCATAACGGAGCGTTCCGATTGATCAAAGCAGCGTTGTTGACCAACAGCTCAGGCGGTTGGCTTTTGCTCTCAGCCTGTTGTGCCCAGGCAGCAACCTCGGCGTCTTGCGCTACGTCGACTACCTCGAATTGGTGACGAGCGGATAGCGTGTCGCGTAGCTCGGTGATTGCCAAAACGTTTCGGCTACAGCCAAGGATGGTGTGACCGGCGGCGTCTAGCGCGTGACACAATGCCCGGCCAAGCCCTCGACTGACTCCGGTAAGCAACACGCGATTCGGGGGAGAGGTCATGAAAGCGGAGTACCTATCAAATGTTGCGCCAGTTGAAACACTTCGTCAAACATCGGTTCGGTCAAGCGACCGGTGAAGGTATTTTGTTGGCTAGGGTGATAGCTACCGATCAGATGGCGGTTGCCGGCCAGAGAGATATGGGCTCCATGGCCAAATTTGGGCATCTTGCCGGTATACCAGTCTCGCTGCTTTGCCTGTTGGATCGTTGCCCGCCATGCGATTTGTCCAAGGGCCAAAAACACGTTGGCTGGCACCGCGTCTAGCGTTTGTTCGAGCCATGAACGACAGGCCGACATTTCGTCGGGCGTAGGGCGGTTGGCCGGCGGAGCGCAATGGCACACGGCCGTAATCACACAGCCGGTGAGCGTCAGGCCGTCGTCCGACGAGGTGGCTTCGGCTTGGTTGGCAAAGCCTGCCTTGTGGAGTGCCCGATAGAGCCAGTCTCCGCTCCGGTCGCCGGTGAACATCCGCCCGGTCCGGTTAGCGCCGTGGGCACCCGGCGCAAGGCCTACGATAAGCAGCCGGGCTTGGGGATCGCCAAAATTCGGGACCGGTTGCCCCCAGTAATCCCAATCACGAAATGCCCGTCGCTTCTCGGTTGCAATTTGTTGGCAATGGGCCAGCAGGCGAGGACACTGCTGGCACGCAACAATCTGACGGTTCAGCGACGTGAACGTATCCATGATTGCGAGTTTTGGAGTTGCGCGTTTCCTGGTTGAACTGCGCCGATTGATTGTGGGTTCAAGTTCAGAGATGACAACCTGGACCATTCACGATTGCCACGAGCGTGCCTAGTAGACGATGGCATTTGTTTTGTGAGATCCCGGCGACGCGTTGCGTCGCGGCTAGGGACAAACAGAAGCTTGCAGCCCTCAAGTTCGAACAGGCTTTAAATCGTTTTGAGACAAAATCTGGTTTGAATCAAACTTCACTGTAGTGTCTCTCACGCTTTGATTTCCGAAGTTTCACGACGAAACAACGCGTACACTTACGCTCGCCTCTGCTCTAGGCCAGCGAAGCCAGCACCTGACCGGTGGTGACATGCTCGCCTTGGCCAACGTGGATTTGTTGAACCGTGCCATCCGACGGAGCGGCGACTTGAACTTCCATCTTCATCGCCTCGAGCACCAACAGCGAGTCGCCGGAGCGAACCGAAGCGCCCGACTCGACGAGGACTTTAAGCACCACGCCAGGCATTTGCGATTTCACCTCGGTCGCGTCGCCCGACGGCGTAGCGCCGGACGCACTGGAGGCCGAGGCCGTCTCGGTGTCGAGGGCCACGTCGTACTTCTTGCCGTTGACCGTGGCTTGAGCGCCGTCGATCGAAACCGAATAGGCTTTGCCATTGACGGTCAATTGGTAGCTGCCGTTATTCGAGGCTGGACTGGCTGCCGGGGTTTCCGGCTCGGCAGCCACTTTTCGCACGCCCAGTTCGGCCTTGCCTTGCAGGAAGGCCAGGCCTTTCTCCTTGCAAGCGGCCACGATAAAGAGATTTTCGTCGGTCTCCGGCAGTCCGGCCTCGGACAGTTTAGCCCGGGCTGCCTCGACCCCCTTGCTCGGGTCGGCGTCGTTCAGCTCTAGCACAGGCCGATCGGTCGGTTCGAGTTCCAGTTGTTCCGAGGCGATTCGAATCACCTCTTCGTCAGGTTGGACCGGAGTTTTGCCGAAATAGCCGAGCACCATCTTGCCGTAAGACTCGGCAATCTTCTTCCAAGGGCCGAACATCACGTTGTTAAAAGCTTGCTGGAAGTAGAACTGAGAAACCGGCGTGACCGACGAACCATAGCCGCCGCGACGAACCACGTCGCTCATCGCCTGAATCATCTCGGGATAGCGGTCCATGATGCCGTTGTCTCGCAGCATTTGGGTGTTGGCCGTTAGGGCCCCGCCGGGCATTGGGCTCCAGGGGATCAACGGTTCGACGGCCGTGGCCTCGGGCGGCAAGAAGTAATCCTTCATGCACTCTTTGAAAACCTGTTCGGCCTCGCGGACCGCGTCGATGTCGACATCCAACTGGTAGTCGGTGCCACGCAGGGCATGCCACATCACGATCACATCCGGCTGACAGGTACCGCCAGAGCAGGGCGCCAGCGACAGGTCAATCGCGTCGGCACCTGCGTCCAGCGCGGCCTTGTAGGCGGCCACGCTGATCCCGGCGGTTTCATGCGTGTGGAAGTGGATGTAGGCATCGCCAGGCAGTATTTTTCGGGCGCGGCGAATGGTTTCGTACACCTTGGAAGGAACCGCCGTTCCCGAGGCGTCTTTGAAACAGACCGAGTCGAACGGAATATCGGCGTCGATAATTTTGCGGAGCGTTGCTTCGTAAAAATCGGGATCGTGCGCCCCGGTGCAACCTGGCGGCAGTTCCATCAGCGTGACGCATACTTGGTGCTTCAGGCCGGCGTTGGTGATGCACTGGCCGCTGTAGATCAGGTTGTTTACGTCGTTGAGCGCGTCGAAGTTGCGGATTGTGGTCATGCCGTGTTTCTTGAACAACTTGGCATGCAGATCGACGATGTCGCTCGATTGCGATTCGAGCCCGACCACGTTGACGCCCCGGGCCAGCGTTTGCAGGTTGGCGTCTGGGCCGGCCGTCTCGCGGAAGGCGTCCATCATGTCGAAGGCGTCTTCCTGGCAGTAAAAATAGAGCGACTGATAGCGTGCGCCACCGCCGGCCTCGAAATAGCGGATCCCGGCATCCCGGGCAGCTTCGAGGGCAGGAAGAAAGTCTGGAGTTTGCACACGAGCGCCGTATACCGACTGAAACCCGTCGCGAAACGCGGTGCACATGAAGTCGATCGTCTTAGCCACGCCGAAGCCCTCTCAAACGGTGTTTGGGCAAATGCCCAGTTGTCTACATCAATACCGACCAGAGCACGCCGGCGGCCACCGCCGAACCAATGACACCAGAAACGTTGGGCGCCATCGCGTGCATGAGTAGAAAGTTATGTGAATCTTCCTGCTGCCCAACCATCTGGACGACACGAGCCGAGTCAGGCACCGCCGAAACGCCAGCCGCGCCAACCAGCGGGTTGATCTTTTCGGTGAGAAACAGGTTCATCAATTTGGCGAACAACAATCCGCCAGCGGTGGCGATCGCGAATGACAAGGCTCCCAGGCCAAAAATCAGCAGCGATTGAGGCCGCAAAAAGGTTTGAGCCTGGGTGCTCGCCCCAACGGCAAAGCCAAGCAGGATCGTCACAATATCAATCATCGCGCTCCGCGCCGTGGCGGCCAGCCGGTCGGTGACCATGCTTTCTTTCATCAGGTTGCCGAAAAACAGCATCCCGATCAACACAATCGAGCCGGGGGCGATCATG
>JANQPJ010000344.1 GCA_028289525.1 Pirellulales bacterium | reverse complement strand
GCTCTTGCCGCCTAGCCGGTTCATGGCCACGGCCAAGGCTTCGTGCGACTCGGCCGAAATCGAGCCAAAGCTCATCGCGCCGGTGCAAAACCGTTTGACGATCTCGCTGGCCGGCTCGACCTCGTCCAACGGAATCGGTCCGCCGGCCGGAGCTTCCTTGAATTTCAACAAACCTCGCAGCGAACATCGGGTTTTCGCATCTTGATTGGCCCGATCGGCAAACTGCTGATAGGCGTCTCGGCTGTTCGTGCGAGCGGCTACCTGAAGATTGGCGATTGCCTGAGGATCCCACATGTGTTTTTCGCCTTCGGCCCGCCAGTGAAACTCACCTGGGTTGGGCAGCGCGGCCTGGTCGTCGTTCTCAGGCACCTGATAGCCCAAGGCATGGCGTCTCAGCAGTTCCTCGGCCAACACTTCGAAGTCGACCCCTTGGATCCGGCTGGCGGTGCCGACAAAACACCGGTCGATCACGTTGGCATGCAGCCCCACGGCCTCGAAAATTTGGGCACCCTTGTACGACTGCAACGTCGAAATGCCCATCTTGCCCATCACCTTGAGCATTCCCTTAGCGACCGCTTTGCGATAGGCCGAAACCACCTTGTCGTCGGTCACCTCAGGCGGCAGCAGGCCATCAATGTGGGCTTGCCAAAGGGACTCGAAGGCCAGATAAGGGTTGATCGCATCAGCTCCATAGCCGACCAACAAGCAGTGGTGATGCACCTCGCGGGCTTCGCCTGTTTCGAGCACGATGCCGATTCGCGTCCGCTTGGTCTGCCGGACCAAGTGATGGTGCACGGCTCCACAGGCCAGCAAGCTGCTGACCGGCACCCGATCGGCCCCAACGTTGCGATCCGACAACACCACCAGACTATAGCCCTCGTCAATCGCGGCTTCGGCTTCGGCACACAAACGGTCGAGTGCCTGTTGCAGGCCACCGGAACCTGCCGACTTGGGCCAAGTCATGTCGAGCGTTTTTGCCCGCCAGCCACGGTGGTCGACGTGTTTAAGCGCGGCTAGTTCTTCGTTGGTCAAAATCGGATGCGGCACGAGCAGCCGATGGGCATGCTCGGGCGTGGTTTCTAATAAATTGGCCTCGGGACCGATGTAACACTCCAGCGACATGATGATGTCTTCGCGAATCGAGTCGATCGCCGGATTAGTCACCTGGGCAAAGAGCTGTTTGAAGTAGTCGTACAGCATCCGCGGCTGATCCGACAAACAGGCCAAGGCGGCGTCGTTGCCCATCGAGCCGATCGGATCGCGCTTTTCGCGAATCATCGGCAACAGCATGAACTTCATCGTTTCGAGCGTGTAGCCAAAGGCCCGCATCCGCTCGACCAGCGTCTCAGGCTCGAAACCGTGGGCCTCGTCGCCAGGATGGAGATCGGCCAACGCGATCCGCTGGTCCTGGAGCCATTGCCCATACGGCCGGTGATTGGCAAACTCTTGCTTTAGTTCTTCGTCTGGAATCAATCGTCCCTGTTCGAAGTCGATCAAAAAGATTTTGCCTGGCTGCAATCGGCCCTTGTACTTCACATTCGCAGGATCGACGGTCAACACCCCGACCTCCGAGGCCATGATGACTCGGTCGTCGTGGGTTAGATAGTAACGGCTCGGCCGCAGCCCGTTGCGGTCCAGCACCGCACCGATGTAGTGTCCGTCGGTAAAGGCGACCGATGCCGGGCCGTCCCAGGGCTCCATCAAACACGAATGATATTCGTAAAATGCCCGCCGGTCGTCGGCCATCGACTCGTGCTTTTGCCAGGCCTCGGGGATCATCATCATCACCGCTTCCTGGAGCGTGCGACCGCTCATCAGCAGGAACTCCAGGGCATTGTCAAATGTGCCTGAGTCGGAGCACTCCGGCTCGACGATGGGAAACAGTTTTGACAAGTCGTCGCCAAACAGTTCGCTTTCCACCACGCCCTCGCGAGCATGCATCCAGTTCTTGTTCCCACGCAGTGTGTTGATTTCGCCGTTATGGGCCATGAACCGACAAGGCTGGGCCCGATCCCAGGAAGGGAACGTATTGGTCGAAAACCGCGAATGCACCATCGCCAAATGGCTGGTGTAGTCGGGGTCGGCCAGGTCGGGGAAATAAGGCAACACTTGGCTCGAAGTGAGCATCCCTTTGTAGATGATGACTTTGGACGACAGGCTACAAACATAGAACATCAGCGCCTGTTGAAGCTGGTCGGAGCCGCGCAACAGATGGCTGGCCCGTTTGCGAATCACATAGAGCTGCCGTTCAAACGCATCGCCTTCAAACCCGTCGCCTGCGGCGATCACCAACTGCTCGATGGCCGGCTCGCAACTGAGTGCGGTGGGGCCCACGTCAGCCTGCTTGGCGTCGGTCGGCACCTTGCGCCAGCCGATCAAACGCTGGCCTTGTTCGGCCACGATTCGATCGACGGCATCTTTACAGTGCTGGCGTTCGGCCTCGATCGTCGGCAAAAAGACTAACCCGGCGGCGAATTGCCCATTCTCTGGCAACTCGGCCCCAAGATCGGCCTTCACGACTTTGCGCAGGAACTCATGGGGTAGCGCTGTGAGCATTCCGGCCCCATCGCCGGTGTTCGGCTCGCAGCCACAGGCTCCCCGATGGTCCATCGACTGCAAGACCTCGTCGGCGTCGAGAATCGTCTGATGGCTCCGCTCGCCCTTCAGATGGGCTACGAACCCAACGCCACAGTTCTCCCGCTCGTTGGCCGGATCATACAGGCCATGTTTGGGAGGGAGCCCGCCAGTAAATTTGTTTTCTTTTCGCATCCGTCACTCTTCAACTAGGCAGTGAAAATCTGTCTTGATTGACAACTTGGTCTGAACAACCCTCGCGAGCAGCGAGCCGTCGCGCCAGATGCCAACTCGCCTTTGCCAGGCTCAGCTTTTGACCTTGGCCATCTCGGCCACGGCCCGCCGAGCGGGGTCTCGGCCAATGGGCACGGTTTCGGCCGTTGACTGGTCTGACTGGTAATGCGCCGTATCAATTTCAAGCGATTCGAGGAACTTTCGCGCCGTTCCGGTCAACTCTTTCCCCCGACGATGAATCACCCCGATGGGGCGCAAGAGCTGGTCGCCGGCAAGTGAAATTTTGCACAACGAACCCGACTCGACCTCGCGCAGAACGGTCGGCTCCGGCAACAAGCTAACACCGGCATTAATCTCAATCGCTCGTTTAATGGTTTCGATATTGTCGAACTCCATGGCTACCTGGACCTCGACATGGTGCTGTTGCAAAACGCGATCAATCTCGCGGCGAATGCTCAGTCCACTCTCAAAGCAAACCATGCTCTGACCGTGGAGCGCCTCGAGCGTGACTGCCGACTTGGCGGCCAAAGGGTGCGAAGGCGAGGAGACCAAGACCATCGGCTCTTCTCGCCACACCAGCGATTCCAACGTCCGCGAAGTACGTGGATAGCTGACTAAGCCCAAATCGGCCTCGTCGTTTTCGACCGCTTCATACACTTGATTGGGATGCAGATACTCGAGTCGGACGTTCGCCTTGGGATGCCGGGCCAAAAAGTCCTGCAAATACCGGTTCATCTGATACAGGCCAACCGAGTAGATTGAAGCCACTACGACCCGACCTGCCACTTCCTCATGCAGCGAGCGGACCTCGTCTTCCAACTCGTAGTACCGCTGGACAATTTTACGGCATCCTTCGTAATACGTTCGCCCCTCTTGGGTTAGGACAAATGGTCGCTTCGAACGATCGAGCAATTTGACGCCCAGCCGCTGCTCCAATTGGTGGACCACCTGACTAGCGCCCGATTGAGAGATGCCGTTGTCGTCGGCCGCGCGCGAAAAACTGCGGCGAGAAACCACATCGCAGAAGATTTTGAGCGACTTCAGGTGCATACGCAGTCAGACAGATCAAAAGGCTATCGAGCCAGTTTCAAAACCCACAGATTTGATCGCGAAATTCCACACGATCCTGCGTTACTTTTACTGGTTTTGAAGTGCGCTCTAACAACTGGAATAATAGGCCTGCACAGAATTCAATTTTGAAATACTAAGGCTATCGCGAGCACGGCCGATCGTCAAGCGGCCGATGTCGGGAATGCCTTATCAAAACATCGAGAAGAAGCCGCCATAGGCCACTAACCCAACCCTTAAAACATTACTATAAAATCACTTACAACATCAGCAAGCTTGCCCACCACTTGCTAGCTGGCCCTGTTTGGAACGGGCCACAAGTGGTCGAAAAGCCGGCATGCCCAATCAGTTCTGGAAATGTGACCACTCTGGGGACAGATTACGGCTACGCAAGAAACTTACTGCTCGCCAGGAGCAGGAAGCTGACAGAGCGGCTTGCGATGCTGAGGCACTTCGAGCAGCTCAGCTAAGTTGGTGGAGCGAAACGAGTCCTCAACTTGGCAGATCGCGTCATCGAGTCGCTGATGCAATGGACAAAGCTGGGGGCCATGGCAGGGCAAATTCAACGGACAAGTGAGAATTCGCTTTACAGGGTCGACTGCGTTCACGACATCGAGCAACGAAATCTCGGCAGCCGCGCGCTCCAAGGCAAAGCCGCCGTGGAGCCCCCGCTGTGACTGCACCAAGCTGGCACGGGCCAAATTGCGCAGCACCTTGGCCAGATAACCAGAGGGAATCTGTGTTGCTTTGGCAATCTGTGCAGTGGTACAAGCTTCGCCTTGATCGGCCAAATGAACCATGGCTCGCAACGCATATTCGGCCGTTTGCGAGATCATGGACATAGACGGTGAACCGTTGAATGGATATTAAGGTCTTGATGTTAATCATAATCCTCTTGGGGATTTGCGTCAATTTTACGGGCATAATCGCCCTGCTTGCAGACTGATTGCCAATCTGGTCAGATAATCGCGCACACCTGGCTGCCAGCCGGTCACTCGCCCCCTTTGCTGCCGGAGAAGAAATTTCATGAGCACCTCCCCTTGCAGACCTGGCCAAACGACGATCGGCTGGATCGGTGCCGGTGTGATGGGCTCTAGTATGTGCGCTCATCTGATCCAGCACGGCTATCAAACGGTTGTCTTCACGCGCACACGCAGCCGCGCCGAATCGCTACTCGCTCAAGGCGCTACTTGGGCCAATACCCCAGGCGAGGTTGCCAGGGTCAGTGATGTGGTTTGCACGATCGTTGGCTATCCACACGACGTACGTGAAGTGGTGCTCGGCTCCGATGGCGTTTTATCCGCCGCGAGACCCAACCAAGTGCTGGTCGACTTTACGACCAGCGAACCGTCGTTGGCCGTCGAAATTCATCAGGCAGCTCAAGCCCTGAACGTCGAAAGCGTCGATGCGCCGATTTCCGGCGGCGACGCAGGTGCTCGGGAGGCGCGGCTGTCGATCATGGTAGGCGGTTCGACGGCGGCGTTCGAACGTTTGCAGCCCTTGTTGACCGTGCTGGGAAAAACCATTGTCCACCAAGGCGGCCCTGGCGCCGGTCAACATTGCAAGATGGTGAACCAAACACTGATCGCAACCGGCATGATCGGAGTCTGTGAAGCCTTGTTATACGGCTATCGAGCGGGGCTCGATCTTGAAAAAGTCCTCGAATCGGTCGCCTCGGGAGCCGCTGGCAGTTGGTCTCTTTCGAACCTAGGCCCACGTATTTTGCAAGGCGATTTTGAACCGGGGTTCTTCGTCGAACATTTTGTGAAGGACATGGGCATTGCGCTCCGGGAAGCTCGCCAGATGGGGTTAGCCCTGCCTGGCTTGGCGCTGGCCGAGCAGCTTTATTTGGCCCTGCAGGCCCAAGGACACGGCCGCCGGGGAACCCAAGCCCTCCAACTGGCCTTAGCCCGACTGTCTGGCATCGACTGGCCTGACATTTGAGCTGCCCTGGATTCGTCCACGCATTTATAAAACGTCGCTTGAAGAGAAAAAAGACCACGAATAAGCACGAAAATATCAGTAGTTCCAAATTTCCGATGTTGATCGGTAGCAGCGGTCGGTGACCGCTCGCGAAACACTCGTTTTTATCGTTGTATCTGAAAAACAGTGCTTTCT
>JANQPJ010000340.1 GCA_028289525.1 Pirellulales bacterium | reverse complement strand
GTAGACGATCAAACAGCCGGCATTCAGATCGGCCGCCAGATGAATCGCTTCCTCGGCGTCGACCACGCTTTCTCGAAACGTGCGGCCGTCACTGCCAGTGAAGCCGCCGGCCCACAGCAGGTTTGACACTTGAAGCCCGGTCTCCAGAAGCAGTTCGCGGCCCTTCTCTTCGCCATAGTCAGAGAGTTTTTGACGCCAGACGCCGATCGCAGAGATGCCGGCGTCGAGATACCGGATGACATCTTCCTCGAACGTCCACCGGTACGTGGTCAGTTCGTTCATCGACAGCCGCGGCATCCGTGGCGCTCCTGTCTAGCGTGTAAGGTAGCGAAAACCAGTACGCTAATATGTAGCATCGCCGGAAAGCTGTAAAGTCGAACCAGAAGCAGGGCAAGGGGCCCCGGTGACACGTCGTGAGCGCGGCTAGGGGGGAAACAGAAGCTTGCAACCCCCTTCCTAATACTACTACAGCACTACGTTCTCTCGTTCCCAAGCAGAGCTTGGGAACGAGGCTGAAGCACGACTGGGCTTTGTCCCAAAACGGGGGTTCATCACAAAATTTGAAGCCTGAAGCGCAAGCGAAGGAATTTGCGGTATCGTTGCACAATTCCTTCGCTTGCGCTTCAGGCTTTAATCTTGTATCAAATGTGTTTTAAAACAAAGCCTAGTTTTTGCTAGAGCCGCTCAAGTCCCAGGCGGTGGTCCAGGTCGTTTTGTCAGGCAATAGCTTGAACCGTGTGCGCAGCCTTTGATCCATGTCTTCCATGTGGCCAGCGCCGTAGAAGATGCCCAGACGCCGCTCGCCTGCTGTGAGCCGTTTTGCTAGCACGTCGAGGGCGACCTTGTTGCGTTCGGTAATAATCGTCGAACCGTCCGGGCCGCCAAAGCCGGAGAGGATCGACTCCATTTGCTCAAGTTGGCCGGCCATCGCTCGTTTTAGCTGCAGGGGACGGTCCGAGGCGAACAGAGCGGCCAGCAGATTCAATTCGTGCGATTCTCCTCGGGCTTGTTGCTGGCTTTCGGCCGCCATGGCGCTGCCCATCAGGCGAAACAACATCTGCGAAAAACTTTCCCCCCGATCTGCCATCGTGCGGGCAAACTGCCGAGGACTCATATCCGCATGGACGAAATTCTTCTTCGTGTAGTCAACCCACGTCAATTGATGCTCAAGTTGGAGCAGGTTTTTCAGCCCGTTTTGGGCGGCCCCGACCGGATGGCCGCTCGACGGCTTGGCTCCACGACGCAATCGGGTGCCTGGCTTGGCAACCAGTTCGTAGAGCAAGGCGTCATATTGCTTGAACTGCTTGTTCAAGGCCTCATAGTAGCTTCGATCGCCGATATGGATGGCTGCGACCAGATCGACCATGACCGGTTCGCCGGCATGGTTTTTACCCCGATAGCGAACCGTGGCCGTTTGCAGCGCCTGAGGCACCTTGCGAGCATTTCGCACGATTCGCACCCACCGAGGCTTGTCGGTCCGGGCCGTGGCTTCTTTTGCCGGGGCCGCTTTTTCTTTTGCCTGCGATGCGATTGGGAAGATGCTAGTAAGCAACGTGGCAATCACGGTCAAACGAAGCCAGGCTTTGTGTTCAAACATCATCAATGAACTTCCTCGGTCGAGACAGGCCTGGTTACATGGCGCTGCAAAGGTCTAAGAAAGAATGAAATCAGGCGATTTGTGGGAAGTATACGCTTTTCCCAGCATACCGGCAAAGAGTCAGGCAAGGATACCGGAGGATTGCAAAATTGTCGTTATGCAATAGCAGCGGCCGGTGGCCAAAGCACGAAACGGCTAGATTTTCCTGTTTCGCGAGCGACCACCGGTCACTGATTTTCGAAAAAAAACGAATTTGTAATTCTCCTGGCAAGGATCCAGGAGGATCTCCAGAGGTCTCTTATTCGACGTATTCTACCTGGACGCTCATTTTGGGGGCTGAATAACCGTGATTTTCGTTACTGCTTACCAGTCTTCCTCAACTCTCGCGACTAGTAATTCCGATACTACCGGCACGGACAGATCCGATTTCTTCGGTAGGAGCGATCCACCGACGTCGGATGCCGCGTTCACCAAGGCAGAAAACCGATGTTGAAAACGCAAACCCACGCCTGGCAACTCGCAGTCGTCATTTGGTTGCTGGCCACTTCGTCGGCCGGAGCCCAACAACTGCAACCGTTCGGGCCGGTTGATATCGAACCGACGTTTGATCTGTTCGCACCGTTTGAAATCAATACGTTTGGTCCTCGACCGGAGCCGAACGAAGGTTTTTTTGCGGTCTACGAACGTCTAAATTGGGCAACCACGACTCCCCGCAAACGCTCGATCGGGGCCGGAAGAACGATTGGCGCCATCCACCATTTTCAAGACCCTCAGAATATCGCCGTCTTTCCACAGCCGAACCAGCTCGATGACGGCATCGATCTGCATGTGCCTGAAGCCGCCGCTGGTTGGGGCAACCGGTTTGAGTTGGGCTATGTGGCCGACCGGTCAGGCTGGATCGTAGGCGTGATTAACAGTGTCAGGCAACCGCAGTCGCAACTCTTTGGGCTGGCGGAGACCACCAGTCCCATTGGCACGGTAGCCGTGACGTTTGACCACGCCCCGGGTTTGCTGGACGGGTTTGTCGATCTGCGTGGACCAGAGAGCAGTACGGTGGGAGCCAACGGCGGCCCGGACCAGTTTGCCGATGACGTCGATGGCGATGGATTTTTTGGCCCTGACGGCCAAGACACCGATGGCGACGGCGTGCCTGATGCCGTGGCGCCCACCGATTTTGACGATCTCGTTTCGTTTTTGCCGACGTTTGACAGCTTCGTGACCACGAATCAAACGATCATCAACGGCGTCGAGGTGATGAAACTCTATCGCTTTCGACCGCTGGACAATGGCACATTTTTTGATTTTGGGTTTGGAGCCCGGCTGCTTTCGATCGACGATACCTTTCAGGCTTCAGGCATCGGAGGCACGCTCGGCGACAGCAATTGGACCGGCGAGGCGGAGAACCGTATTATTGGCCCCCAGGTTTCGTTGCGATGGTTGAATCAACGCAAACGCTGGAGGCTATCGGCCGAGGGCCGCTTTGTGGCCGGTTACAATATCCAGAACTTGAAGGTCCATGGCGAGATTGGTTCGCAACTAGAGCCTGGCGCTCTGAACAGACCGTTGTTCTTCAATCCGACCACTTTTCGTCGTGAGCAGACGGACGATCAGTTCAGCCCGGTGGCCGAACTGCGACTCGAGACTGCCTATGCGGTGACCAAACGAGTCGCGCTGCGAGTGGGATGGACGGGCGTGTTTGTGGGCCGCGTGGCACGGGGAAGCCGGGTGATTGGGTATTCCCTGCCTGAGCCGACTCTGGTCACCGGCACCGAGCCGATTTTCACCAACGGCGTGAACTTTGGCATCGAGATCAACCGCTAGAGCAGCTTTCAGGTTTGTGTAGCGATGTTTCGTCGAGAAACATCGGAAAAACCAGAGTCACGACCGCTATAATCCCGTGCAACTTGCACTAGTTCGAGTCGAACTCCACTACGGGCAAACCACTGGCTGTACTCGCTGACCGGCCAATCTACCGCTGCTGGCAAAGTTTTCGCAACTCTTCCAACTCGACCGATAAGCGGTGCCGTAGCGGGCTTTCAGGCCGCAATTCGTCGAGCAAATCTTCCGCTTTGGTGACATCTTCGTCCGTGAAATCGCGACCGTTGAACAACCTTCTCCAACTGCGAGAGATCTCTTGTTCGGTAAGCAAGCTTGGTCCCCTTATCCTATGAAGCAGAGCTACGGGTGTGGCGCAAAACGGACTTAGAACAACTGACTCAACGCTTGCCAGCCACACGTCTTCGACGAGCACGCTCGCGAAACTTACAAAGCGTCTTATCAACCTCTTTCTATTCTATGATTCTTGGCGACCCTTTCAAGGCCATCGAGCGTGATCGAGAGGCAGCCATCTGTTTTTCAAAATACACAAAAAGCACAAATCCAAGGCGCGCAGCACTAGCAAGGGAAAGCGTGGTAAATTCCCTTGCTAGCGCTGCACGCCTTGGATTGTCAGTTTCTTTCCGGTTTGAAAAACGGATCGGCCCTGAAGCCTGCCGAGCGATTTTACGCGATTCGGACCGTTGAACTGCAGCAATTAGTGCAAGTTGCACGGGACTATAGCGGTCGTGACTCTGGTTTTCCGATGTTTCTCGACGAAACATCGCGACACAAACCTAAAAGCTGCTCTAGAACGATCAAAAGGCCGTTTCGGCCGAAAAAACCTGGAAACTTGCCGAGAAGTGTTTGAACTGGAGCGTTTTGCGTGGTACGCTCGTTAGCCTCCAGTAATATCGTGAACGCGCTGGCTAGGCAAGGTCGCTGAAATGCCTGCGATCTTCCCCCCATTCGGTTGGCATGTTTCTCGCCTGGCGCTGCGTGCTTTTCAGCCGCGCCGCAGGTGAACGTGCTTGCTGAACAGGCCCTAGGAGCGATAGAACGCCGTGCACCTCGACCATTTACCTGGTTCGTTTTTTGGCCCACCTAATCTGGTGGAACTGCTCCGGCATCAGGCACAGCACAAGGCTCGTGATCTCGCGTTTATCTATCTGTGTGATGGGGAGACGGACGAAGTTCGGATGACCTATGCCGAGGTCGATCGGCATGCCCGAGCGATCGCCGCCACGCTGCAAGAGCGGGGCCTGGCCGGCCAACGGGCTTTGCTGCTCTACCCTGCCGGGCTCGACTTCATCACCGCCTTTTTCGGCTGCATGTATGCCGGAGTGATTGCCGTCACGGCTTACCCTCCTCGGCGCAACCGCAACATGAACCGGATCGAGGCAATCGCCAACGATGCCGACGCCAAAATTGCTTTGACCACGCGCGAGTCGCTCGAACGGGTAACCGGGTTTGTCGGCGATAATCCGAAGCTAGTGCGGATTCCCTGGATGGCGACCGATGAGTTGCCGATCAGCCAGGCGGATGCTTGGGAAGCCCCGGGCGTGCATGGCGATACGTTGGCGTTGTTGCAATACACCTCGGGTTCGACCGGAACGCCCAAGGGGGTCATGCTCTCGCATGCCAACCTGATGCACAACTCGGCGATGATCAGCTATGCCTTTGAGCACACACGGAGCGGCTCAGGCGTGTTTTGGCTGCCGAGCTACCACGACATGGGCTTGATTGGCGGCATCTTGCAACCGCTGTATGCCGGCCAGTCGAACGTGATTTTTTCACCGGCTGCCTTTTTGCAAAAACCATTTCGGTGGCTCCAGGCGATCTCGCACTATGGCGCCACGATCAGCGGCGGGCCGAACTTTGCCTACGATCTAGCGGTCGACAAAATTAGCGACCAGCAGGCGGCCACGCTCGATTTGAGCCGGTGGACACTCGCCTTTAACGGGGCCGAACCGGTGCGACGCCAAACGATCGATCGCTTTGCCGAGCGTTTTGCGCCCTATGGGTTTCGCCGCGAGGCGTTCTACCCTTGCTACGGCTTGGCCGAGGCGACGCTGATCGTTTCCGGCGGTCTGAAGACCGCACCCCCGGTGGTTCGTTGTATTGACGTCGAAGCCTTGGAAAACCATGAAGTGGTCGAAGCCCTTGGCGACGAGGAAGGAACCACGGAGTTGGTCGGCAGCGGCGGCAACCTGTTGGACCAACAGATTCGTATCGTCGATCCTGAAAAAATGACTCCCTGCCCTGCCAACCGCGTTGGTGAAATTTGGGTTGCCGGTCCCAGTGTGGCGCGGGGCTATTGGAATCGCCCTGACGCGACCGAGCAAACATTCCAGGCCCACTTGCAAGATACCGGCGAAGGCCCCTTTCTGCGAACCGGCGACTTGGGGTTCATGATCGACGGGGAGTTGTTTGTTACCGGTCGGCTGAAAGATCTGATCATTATTCGCGGCGTCAACTATTATCCGCAGGATATCGAGTTGACGGCCGAGCAGAGCCACGAAAACTTGCGCCGCAATGCCGGCGCGGCGTTTACCGTAGGCGAAGATGACGATCCGCGGTTGGTGATTGTGATCGAAACCGAACGGCGTCGCGACTTAGACACCGAGGCGATTTTCGAGGCCATGCGCCGTCAAATCGCCGCTGAACACGAGTTGCCGGTCGATGCCATCGTGTTGATCAAGGCCGGCAGCATCCCGAAAACCTCCAGCGGCAAGATCCAACGGCATGCCTGTCGCAATGCCTTCTTGCATGGCGGCTTGAAAGAGGTGGCCCGAGATGCCAACGAGCCGATGCTGCGGCCCGACGAGGCGGCCCGATGGCAGGATGAAGTCGCCCCGGCGATTCCTAGCGCGGAAAGCCAAGCTAGTCCCAGTAGCCAGCGAACCGCTGAGATTGTCTACTCCGTGGTTCGAGAGATTGCCAAGGACCGGGCGGGGGAGCTGACGCTTGAGACGAACATTGTCGAGTTAGGGCTCGATTCACTGGAGCGGATGGAGATTGTGGCCGCTCTGGAAGACACGTTTGCTGGGCGTTTCCCGGAGCATGTGTTGCCAGAGATGGAAACCTGTGGCCAGGTGGTCGAAGCGATCGAAACCTATATCGGCACCGAACCCCGGGCGCCATCGGTGGTGGGGGCAACTAGCGAGCTTTCCGTCGACTGTTATCAGTTTGCCGAGTTTCCAGAAATCCGGCAGCTAAAGCAGACGTTTGAATTGGTGTCGCGCGCCGGATTGAAAGATCCTTATTTCAAAACCCACGAGTCGCTGTCCGACGACACGACCGTGGTCAATGGCCAGGAACTGATCAATTTTTCGAGTTTTAACTACATCGGCATGGCGGGCGACCCGGCCGTAGCCCAGGCCGCGAAAGACGCCATCGACCAGTTTGGAACCAGTGCTTCGGCCAGCCGGTTGGTGTCCGGTGAAAAAACCATTCATCGCGAGCTGGAGCAAGCGATCGCTGAACTGATCGGAGTTGACGATGCGATTGCGTTCATCGGCGGTCACGCTACGAATGAAACAACCATTGGCCATTTGTTCGGGCCAGGCGACTTGGTCCTGCACGACGAACTCGCGCATAACAGCATTATTCAAGGAGCGATTCTTTCCGGCGCGCGGCGGCGTGGCTTTGCGCACAACAGCGTGGAAGAATGTGACCGGCTGTTGAAGGAATTAAGGCCTCAGTTCCGACGCGTCGTGATTGTCGTTGAAGGCGTCTACAGCATGGATGGCGACTTTTGTGACTTGCCGGCGTTTATCGAACTGAAAAAAAGACACAAAACCTTCCTGATGATCGACGAAGCCCATTCGCTGGGCGCCATCGGAGCCCATGGACGCGGGATGTCAGAGACGCCTGGCGTCAACCCACGGGATGTCGATCTCTGGATGGGCACGCTCAGCAAATCGCTTGGCAATACCGGAGGGTACATCGCCGGTTGCCAAGAGGTGGTTGAATATCTGAAGTATTCTGCACCAGGGTTTGTCTTCAGCGTGGCCCTTTCGCCGGCCAGCGCGGCCGGTTCGCTGGCCGCGATTCGATTGCTGGAGAAAGAGCCGGAACGTGTGGCGCGGTTGGTCAAAAACTCGGAACTCTTTCTCCGCCTGGCCAAGGAGCAAGGGTTCAACACTGGCGACAGTGGCGGCACACCGGTCGTGCCAGTGATCGTAGGCAGCTCGCTCCATTGCCTGCAACTTTCCGAACGGCTCTTCCAGCGCGGAATCAATGTTCAACCGATCTTGCATCCAGCGGTCGAAGAACATGCCACGCGTTTGCGATTCTTCATCACTTCGCTACACACGGAAGACCAAATTCGCCAGGCCGTTCAGGCGGTGGCCGAGGAAATGCAGGCGCTCGAGAGCGAAACGCTGCCTACGGAGCCTGTGGTTGAAGCCGGGGCCGAGTAGCAGAGGCTCGCTTACTGGCGACACGAGTAGACGATGCCATTTGTTTTTGTGGGGCCCCGGCGACGCGTCGCGTCGCGGCTAGGTGGCAAACAGAAGCTTGCA
>JANQPJ010000316.1 GCA_028289525.1 Pirellulales bacterium | reverse complement strand
GCGACGCGTAAGCGAGGAAAACAGCCAGAAATGCCTCGCTTACGCGTCGCGCTTAGTAGGCCATCAAACCTCACCAATTTGAAAAACTGATTGGCCCTGAAATCGCCATTGGCTTAGTTGACTCCAACGGCCGATATGCCTTACCATTTAGGGTGAATTTTATTGTGAAGCCCCTCCGATTCATGAGGGTTCTTAAAGTCCTATCCCGATCAGAAATCCTCTTAGAGCAATTTCGGATCATTCGTAGTCTTGTTTCGTCGGAAAAACCCGGCAAAAACTAGGTCACGTTCGCTATGGTAAAGAGCGACCCGCTCTAGCGTAGACTTTCTAGTAACGTGCGACGCATCAGCAAAAGGAGTCGAGCATGCCGCTATTCGAAGTAGAGACCGAATCTCACATCATTATCACCTGGGCCAGCGACGGCGACAGCGCCAGCACGGTCGTTCAGGAAGCCTATCCGAACGAAACGATCACGCGGCTCACAAAACGGCCTCGTGACACGTGGGTGATTTCCAAAAGCGCCCTGGGGATTCGTGGCGGTGAGACGGAAGACCCTTGTAACACAGCTCGAGAGTGTTTATCGAAGGCGGCCGGCGACAAGGTTCACGCCATCCGGCTATACATGCAGCAAACCGGAACCGACCTGGAAGACGCCCGCAAGGCGATCGAATCGAACATGGTCATGGGCTGGTAGCCCAGCCCCAGGGCACCGAGCCTGGCCAACAACGCCGCCCGATTAACAAGGGCCGGCCAATCAACAAGGCCAGCCACATTAGCAGGAGAACTGCAAAGTCCAGAAAACGACTACAAGCACGACGCGAGGGGCGAGTGAATTCCAAGCCAACTTTAAATTTCACTCGCCCCTCGCGTCGTGCTTGGATTACTCTGTTTCGCAACAAAGTCGACTTTGCAGTTCTCTTGACCGCATTAACTGCCGCTGGCTCCGTAGGGAGCGTAGCCTGCCTGAGGAACTGTGGTCGCCGGGACCACGGCTCCAGTAGTGGCCGGGGTGCCGTAGCTATGGTTCGCAGCGGCAGGCACCACACCACCTTGATTGGCCGGTGGCGTGTAGTCACTGGTGCCAGCCGGACGAAAACCACCAGCCGCCGGCACCGCGTTCGGAGCGGAAGTCGTCGGATAAGGCGTGCTGGTCGTCGCTGGAGCCGTCTGAGCCGGCGTCGTTTGGGGATAGACCGGCGCCGCTGCGGCGCCAGTGCTTGGATAACGGCTTTGAGCCTGAAGGCCAGCAGTCAGGGCTGCCGCGTCTTGGGCAAGCTTTTGTCCGGCAGCGTCAAGCTGTTCGATTGTTTGAGCAGCGGTCGCCGTGGCGTTGCTGGCCTGCTGTAGGGCCTGAGTATAACGATTGCCGGCCGACGGGGCATCGTAAGGCGAGCCTGTCTGATAATTGTCGGCGCTTGGCGTCTGGCTGCCTGCAACGACATCGGTTTGAGGATACCCGGCCGTGGGGGCTGCCTCCGCTTGGCCGTAGCGATCCGCCATGCCGGTGGGGTTCATGGCCACACTGTTGGCCCCTTGCGCGGTAGCACCTTGCTGGCTGGGCGTGGTGGACGGATAGCTGTAGCTCGCGCTCTGCCCAGTGCTTGGGTAGCCGGTCGCCGGTGCGGCGGCCGCCTGACCATAGGCGGCCGGATTGTACGGTCCACTTTGCGGGGCCAGATACGAAGCCTGCTGGGGTGCGGAAGCAACTCCGGCCGGCATTCCCGGCGCGCCATAGTTGACACTCGGGGTCGTCGGATATCCAGTCGGCGGAGCGGTCACTCCAGGAGGATAACCACCAGCGGTTTGCGACGGCAACTGCGGCGTGGCGGCACTGGCCAACGCGGTTTCCTTGGTCGGCATGTCACTTTTGCTACCCCACCAGTTCCAACGGGCTAGCCAACTCGACGAGCTGCTGCAACCGGTCGCCGAGGAAAGAAGCAAAACGGTCAACGCCGAACAAAAAATTTGGGTTCGCATGGTTCGTGCATCCCTTCTGAGAAATGCCGCGGGAAGAGCGGCTACCGGCTCGCTGCCTTGACATCCGTGCCAGGCCTACGACGCCGAGCCTCTGCTACTCCCAATGTCTGGTCGTGAATGGGTCAAATCCTTGCGCCAACCATGCTAAAGCAAGTTGCTTTTTACCGTGGCGGACGAGACAAGCGTTTTCGCCGAGGTTTTCCGACGAAACACCGGTACGCATTTTGGTAATTTGTTCTAGCGGTTCTCATGGCGGGCAGGTCGTAATGATTATTCGGTTCGTAGCTCCCCTACACGACACACAATTCGAAAAGTTTACCTAATTCAAACACAAGGCTGCCCACCCCAGAAGTAGTGGGCGTGCGATTATAGGGCCGTGGCCGACAAGGTCAACGTCAATGCCCAGAGACCAATCTGCTAGCAAGCTCCATGCCAGCAGTTCGTGGTTCCCGCCCTAACACCACATCTGGCCAATCAAAAAAGGGAGCCGGCCGCGATCGACTCGCAACCAGCTCCCTTTGGATTTCACACGAACAAAAATCAAAGCATGAAAAACGCGATCAGCCTGTGGCGGCCGCGTAGCGCTCGGCAACCGCATCCCAGTTGATGACGTTGAAAAATGCGGCGATGTAGTCTGGGCGGCGATTCTGATAGTTCAGGTAGTAGGCGTGTTCCCACACATCGAGCCCCAAAATCGGCGTGTTGCCGTGCATGTAAGGGTTGTCTTGATTGGCCGTTTTCTCCACGACCAACTTGCCCTCGGCCGTCACGCTCAACCAGGCCCAGCCGCTTCCAAATGCCGTGGCGCCGGCGGTGGAAAAGGCCTCTTGAAACGCATCGAATCCGCCCAAATCGTTGTTGATCGCTTCGGCCAATGCGCCAGAGGGCTGCCCTCCTGCCCCAGAGCCCATTACGGTCCAAAACAGCGAATGGTTCGCATGACCGCCACCGTTGTTGCGGACGGCCGTGCGAATATTTTCCGGAACTTGGTCGATCTTACGACACAGATCTTCGATGCTCTGATTGCCGAGCTCCGTGCCTTCAATGGCCGCATTCAGCTTGGCCACATAGGCGGCATGGTGTTTGTCATGATGAATGGTCATCGTCTGCGCATCAATGTGCGGTTCGAGTGCATCGGTCGCATAGGGTAGATCGGGTACTTCGTAGGCCATCGTTGTCCCTCGTTCATCAAAAAGTTGGAGGATGTATGATCAGTGCCAGTGAGTCCACAAATCGCTCACAGCAAAACTGCCAATTGGCGGACCGGACAGCATACCCCATCGTCGACTGCCTGACAATTGGGCCGGCGATTCGGCAAGAGGGTTGCAAAGTTATCTCTTTTGAAAAAATCAGCGACCGGTGGTCGCTCGCGAAACAAGGAAATCTGGCTGTTTCGCGAGCGACCACCGGTCGCTGCTCTTTCCCAGGCAAGACTTTGCAATCCTCCTGGGTGTTTCAGGCTTTCAATCCACATGGCTTGATGGCGCGTTTTGGGACAACGCCCTGGAAAGCGCAAGCCGGCTTACGACCGAGCGGTCGAAACGCCATCAATTCTGCACCTGAGACCAGCCACGTGAACGTGCTGTTGCGCCAGACTGGCAAAGGGCTCAGACGCAATGTGGCCCTCTTGAGGTTTTCCGCTCACAAGCGATCGGGCCGGGAAATCGAGTTGATCAGCCAGGGCCTGATACTGCTGGAGAAGGGTTTGGCCAAGCGAAGTCATCGTACCATTCATCCCTGAGACACGTCAGCAGGCTCTGTTTCGGGCGTTGGTTCGAGACTGTCGAAACTCTGCTCGCGGGCCATTAAATAGGACTGCAAGCTTGTCAGCACCCCCTGTGCACTGGCCGTCAGGTGCTCCAAGCGGCGATCTCGATTACGTCGAGGGCGAATCACGACATGCACTCGAGCCTGGCGTTCGGTGCAGCCACGGCCAAGCGGCATGTCCAACTGCACCTCTCCCTGAGAAAACCGTAGCTCAATCAACAACGGCACAGGCCGATCAACCCGCCGGCGCTCATTCGCGCCTGCCATTGAGATGGTCAAACGGACATAGTCTTCACCCGTTTCAACAATCTCAGCTTCGTGATCGGCAACAAATCCGCGTAATTTCTCAATGGCGACCTTGAGCGGAACGTTGGTCACCAAGTGACGTTCCAAGATCACTTGCGTCCGGGAAGCACCAAATGGCCACCAAGTCCGGCGGCGCTCGTTCACTTGACCATCGTAGCCAGAGCCCAATTGAACCACACGATTTCGCCCAGTCTCCTTGGCCTCGAGCAATGCCCGATCGGCCCGCCGCAACATCGTCTCCGGCGTATCTCCAGGCTGGTTTTCAGTCACCCCAAAGCTAGCGGTGACGCGCCGGCCGCCCATTCTTTGGTGGGGCACTTCTGCCAGAGAACGCCGGATTTGTTCGGCCCGGGCGGCTGCCGATGCATTATTGCAATCGGCACACAGCATGACAAACTCTTCTCCTCCATAACGAGCAACCAAGTCGCCATGCCGGATATGCTGCTGCAAATGGGCAGCAAAACTTCGAATCACGTCATCTCCAGCCTGATGGCCGTAGGTGTCGTTCACCTGTTTGAAGCGATCGATGTCGCAAATAATCAAGCTGCAAGGCAGATTGCTTTCGACGTGGGCTTTGATAAAGCGTTCGTGAACCCGGTCGAACTCCGCCCGATTGGCAACCTGGGTCAACGGATCTCGGGTAGCCTGCGAGTGCAAGCTTTGGCATTTTTGCTCTAACGACGTTTCACTCGATACGTCGTCTAACAGCACGGTCACGCCATACTTCGTTCCGTCGCGCCCGATCACCGGAATGGCGCGCAAGTCGATCGGAGTATCTTTTTTGCTACGACCGGTCATCGTGTACCGGCCAAAGGCTTGGGCGCCCGACTCCAGCGCTTGCGTTACCGGACAGGTCTGCTCGCTCACCAACGATTTGTCTTCTTCCCGCAAGGCGAGCAAACTGGGATGAAAGATTTTTTGCGAAACGGCCGAATCACTGATTCCGCTGAGCCGCTGCATGCTTTCATTCCAGAGAAAAATTTGTTTTTGGTTATCGACGCAAATGACCCCATCGTGCATATGCGTGAGGAGCTGTTGCTGGAATAGCGTATGCGGCAAGGCATGCTCACCCGGCTCCTCGGTTAGATGCAAGCTCCAGCGTTCATTCGTCACACCGGCGTCCAGCGATTCTAGCCAACGCTGCGAAACATCGGACTGGAGATCCAGTAGGTTCTTTTGGTGCAATTCGTGAAAACTCTGCACTAATTCTGGATCGAATTGCTTGCCGGTGAATTCGTACAGTTCGGCCAATGCCCGTTCGCGCGACATCGCGCGACGATAAACATGATCGGTCGTCATTGCATCAAAGGCATCGACGATTGCCAGCACGCGAGCCTCGAACGGAAGATCCTTGCCTGCCCGATCAAATCCCGGCTTGCTGCCATCGAACCAAGCCGGTGCATATTTGACAATCTCTAGCATTGTGGCCTGGCCACAACAGCCGAGAATCTGTAAGCCCATCAACCGGTGGCGTTCCATCACCATCGCCTCTTCGGCCGAAAGATCGCCTGGCTTGTGCAAAATGTGGTCGGGAACCCCAATCTTGCCGACATCGTGAAGCAAGGCGGCCACTTCCAACTGGTCGCGTGAAACCGCTGGAGCGCCCATCGCGGTCAGCCACGCAGAGCAACCGATCGACACCCGCATGCAGTGGGCAGCCGTGGCTGCATTGCGGCAGCGGAGCGCCGTAAACAGACTGCTGGCGATCCCCAAGCGAACTTCGATCAGCCGGTTTTCTAGTTCGCTTCCTGTGCCCACCGGCGCGGTGGAACGATCTACCGGTTCGGCCAAGGAGCCGAGCAATTCAGACAGCGCGGCAATCCCTTGATCGACGCGCCCAGTCTCTACGTGCTGACTGCTCACGTTCCCAAGCCCGCTCGTTTTGTCGGTCGCGTCTTCCATCTACCTTGCGTTGGGTAAGTGACTTTAGTCACGTAGTGCGGTCACCCAATGGCACATACGTTGAGTCTGTGAGTCGCTTTCTTGGCCACTCTGGCAGCGAGGCTCTGACAAACCCTAGGTCACGTAAAATCCATGAGCAAATGCCACCTCTAGGGAGTTTTCCAGCAAACCAGCGTATGGGGCAGTCAGACCGGTCGTAATGAATAATCCGGCAACAAACCGCATCATTTGGCAAGCGTTGTGGCATCGACCTGCTTGCAGACCAGCCATCAGTCGGGTATCCATACGGACGTTGCCCCTTCAGCCTCCCCTTCACCGAGCCTGTCCGCACCATGAAGCTAGCTACCTATCTGTCCGACGACGGGCCACGTTTGGCCGGTGTGAATTCGTCGGGAGCCTTGGTCGACCTGAATCGCACGGACCGTGCGCTGCCGAGCAGCATGCGAGATTTTTTGGCCCAACCAGGGGAAATGCACGCTGCTGCCCAACAGGCAATCGACCGAGGAAAGGCCCTTGCCACCACCACGGAAATCCGCCTGCTAGCACCGGTGCCCGACGCCCAAAAAATCCTTTGTGTCGGCTTGAACTATGCCGACCACGCTCGTGAAGTTGGCATCCAACCAGGCGACGAACCGGTGATTTTCAACAAACTCCCCACCACATTACGTGGCGATGGCGAGTCGATCGTTTTGCCTGGGGCTTCGGACCAGGTTGACTACGAAGCCGAGCTGGTCGTCGTGGTTGGCCAGGGCGGGAAGCATTTAACCCGCGAACAGGCTTTCGACGCCGTGGCTGGCTATACGTGTGGTCACGACGTTTCAGCACGCGACTGGCAAAAAGGCAAGCCTGGCCGCCAGTGGCTCTTGGGCAAATCGTTTGACAGTTTCGCTCCCTGCGGCCCCTATTTGGTCACAGCTGATGAGATTCCCAATCCAGATCAACTAGACATCATATTTCGGCTCAACGGATCGGTCATGCAGTCCTCAAACACCAGGCGGCTGATCTTTCCGATCGACTATCTGGTCTCCTATCTCTCCAATGTGATGACCCTGCTGCCTGGCGACCTGATTTTCACAGGCACTCCACCGGGGGTTGGGATGGCCCGTCCGGAGCCGGTTTTCCTTCAAGCAGGCGACTTGGCCGAGGTGTCGATTGAGTCGATCGGGACGCTCCGCAATCCAGTGGCCGCGGAAAACCCTTCCTAATTGGCCAATCTTTACAGATCGGTTAGCACGATTATTTCGCTTAAGTAGAGAAACCCCTGTGAAAATGCCGACGTGAAAAGAACAGGCTAGTCGATTCGTCTGCGCCTTTCAGCACACATGCCTGCTACTGCTGGCTGGACAGTGCGAACCAACCTCGAACGTTTGTTTCGTCCGTGGCTTGAAGGCGATGGTCGTGACTTGGCATTTTCTACTTTCTTTCTCCTTGCTTCCCTGCACCAACCGCCATGGCCATGCTCAGCGATACTAGCGGTGAGCGCCGCCGACGCGTATTCACCGAACAAATGAAGACTGACACCGCGCGCATCGACTCCCATTCGTCCGAGGGCCCATCCACGCCATCACGTGTGTACCACACGGCAACGCTGGAACTTCAACCACGCATTACGAGCCTGGCGCCGACCCGTCGGGCAACTCTGGCCCTGATTTTCCTGGCCCTGGAGTTGGTGGTCGTTGGGCTAGCGGCCGCGTTTGTGCATCTGCCAGAGTTGGCCGTCATGGTCGAGCCCCAGCATTTGCGAGCCTTCGACTTTACCGTGTCTGGCAATCTGGCAAACTGGTTTTCCAGTACGCTGTTGATGCTCGCCGCCGGCATCTCGCTGATCATCTACTCGGTACGCCGCCATCGTACGGACGACTACCATGGGCGGTATCGGATTTGGCGTAATGCCTCGGCGGCTTGGCTTGCGTTGGGAATGGCAATCAGTACCCAGCCTCACCTATTGGCCGCCGAGTTGCTGCGCCAGACAACCGGCTGGCTCACCTGGCGACAAGGCACATTATGGTGGCTGCTGCCTGCGACGCTTGGGTTTGGCTATCTGCTCGTTCGCCTGTTGGCCGACATGCGAGTTTGCTTGCCAGCGGCCATCACTTTGTTGACCGCGATCGGTGCTGGAGTTGGCGGTTGGCTTATCGGACAAGGCCTGGTCTCCATCGGTCAGCCAGAACTTCGGTCAGTGATTGCCAGTACGACCATTCTTAGCGGACACGTGCTGCTTCTGACTGCCTTGCTCGTCTATCTTCGTAATGTCATTCTCACGGCTGATGGCCAATTGGGAACACGCCATAAGGAGCAGAAGGCTCCAAACGAGTCGACGACGGCAGCTTCGAAAACCAAGCAAACAACTCGCTCGAAACGCTCGCGCCACCTGAAAGTCGATCCGGCTCACGAAACACCCCAAGAGCAGCCAAACGGCAAGTCGAAGCGTGGCCGAGCCGCCGAAAATCCCAAGAAGCAGGAAGAAACTCAGTGGGTTGATGGCAGCGAAGGTGGGAATGACAACTTCGACGACGAGACAAACGGCCGGCGATTAAGCAAGGCCGAACGGCGACGTTTGCGCAAACAAAAGTCGCGTCAACAACGTGCGGCGCGCCATTAGACACGGCTTTGTGCGAACGCGGGCGCTCCTGCTCCAGATGCCTGAAGAAACGACTCGATCTTCGGTTCCCAACGTCGTATACTAGGTTCTCCACCATCGGCCTGGCAGCGAATCGGAGAGCGTTCGCTCGGCTCGGTCACCCCGCACGATTGCCCACCTGCTGCTCTCAAAAGGAAATCGATCCACGTGGGGCGTCTAGCTCGCGATATTGTTTGCACCGTCTGTGGTTGCGTTTGCGATGATCTCGCGCTCCGCATTGAGGGAGCGAGCGTGACTGGGGTCGAGCAAGCCTGTCCGCTGGCCGAGCCGTGGCTGTTGTCGCAAACCGCAGCCGATGTGCCGGCAGCACACATCGCAGGCACCCCTGTTTCGTTGGACGCCGCCATTGCTCGAGCGGCACAAATCCTTGATCGCGCTAAGGCCCCGTTGATTTACGGTCTTTCGCGCAGCAGCACCCCAGGCCAACGAGCCGCCGTCCGTTTGGCCGATCGGCTTAGCGGATTGATCGACACCACGGCCTCAACCTGCCATGCGCCTTCGATCATGGCAGTGCAAAACATAGGCGAAAGCACTTCGACCCTGGGTGAAGTGCGCAACCGTTCCGATTTGGTGGTCTACTGGGGCAGCAATCCCGTCATTAGCCATCCGCGACACATCGAACGAATTGTCGAAGCGCCAGGCTTGCACATTCCCAACGGGCGCGCCGGTCGGCGTCTGGTCGTGGTCGACACGAAACCGACAGAAACATCGGAACTGGCCGACACGTTCATTCAAGTTGAACGCGGACGCGACTTCGATTTGCTCTGGGCCTTGCGAACCTGCTTGCAAGGTCTGCCGCTGGAAGCGCCAACGGTTGCCGGCGTAACTCGCGAGACGATCGAAGCGTTCGTCGCACAGCTTCGTTCGTGCCAATATGGCGTGTTCTTCTTCGGCCTGGGGCTCACTGGCGGCAGTGTCCCCCATGCCAACATCGAAGCGTTGTTGCGGCTGGCGACCGATCTGAACGATCACACGCGGTTCGTCGTACGACGGATGCGCGTGCCTGGCGACGTGACTGGCGCCGATAGTGTTCTCTGCTGGCAAACCGGCTTTCCGTTCAGCGTAAACCTGACTCGAGGATACCCTCGCTACAACCCTGGTGAGTACACGGCGAACGTCCTCCTCGAACGGGGCGAGGTCGATGCGGTGCTATTGGTTGGCAGCGAGGGAATCCCCAAACTCTCGCCGGCAGCCCGAGCCTGTTTGGAAACGGTGCCGACAATCGTGTTGGACTATCCGATGGTCGACTGCCCAACTCCTGCCGAAGTGACCTTCACCACCGCGGTCTACGGCATCCACCGGCCAGGCACCGCCTATCGCATGGACGAAGTGCCGTTGGAGTTAAAACAACTGATCGAGAGCCCACTTCCGAGCGATGAAGAGGTGCTGCAAGCAATTTGCCGTGGGTTGTCGCCGGAAGAAGGCGAAGTCTAGAGCAAATTCAGGCGTTCTAAATTGCCCATGTTCAGGAGTAGCAGCGGTCGGTGACGAAGCGCGAAACGGCTGTTATTAGACACCCTACTGAAGTTGCTCTAAAGCAAGTTGCTTTTTACCGTGGCGGGCGCGACCTAGTTTTCACCGGGATTTCTCGACGAAACATCGGCACGCATTTTGGTAATTTGCTCTAG
>JANQPJ010000315.1 GCA_028289525.1 Pirellulales bacterium | reverse complement strand
TCGGTAGCAGCGGTCGGTGACCGCTCGCGAAACACTCGTTTTTATCGTTGTATCTGAAAAACAGTGCTTTCTAGATCCTCATTTTTGGAACGACTGAATCTTTTAAAAAAACAGCAGCCGGTGACCAAAGCGCGAAACCTTGGATATGATAGAGCTTTGAAAAACGAGTGAGATTCCCCCTCTAGCAGAACCTCTCATGCCGAAACCCGAAGTCGTTCTCTATACGCGTTCTGGCTGCCATTTGTGTGACGTGGCCAGCGAAATGCTCCAGCAACATGGTCTCCAGCCGACTCATGTCGACATCGACAACGATCCAGCGTTGCAAAAACAGTTTGACCAGTGTGTTCCGGTCGTCATGATCGACGGTAAAGAGCGGTTCCGAGGTCGAGTGAACGAGGTGCTGTTGCGCCGGTTATTGGACGCACGGACATGAACGGTTTAATCGTACTGGCCAAATATTGGCAGCCTGGCCAGGTAAAAACCCGCCTGGCGGCCAGCATCGGCCTGCCCCAGGCGGCCGAATTGCACCGCGTGTTTCTCGCCACAACGCTTACCCGCCTGGCCAAGCTGGCGGATTTCCGCCAACTGGCGTTCACGCCAGACGATCGCCAGGCGTGTTTTCGCATGCTGGCCCCCGCGTCTTGGCAACTGGCCCCCCAAGTGTCAGGCGACCTGGGGGCTCGCATCCAGGCAGCGCTATGCAGCGCGCTCGAGCAGGGTTTGCACCGAGTGGTTTTGCTCGGCTCGGACACCCCGCATTTGCCAACGCGTCTGGTCGACGAAGCCTTTGCCTGCCTCGAATCGGTTGACGTGGTCCTGGGGCCCAGCGAAGATGGCGGATACTATTTGCTCGGCGCTCGCATTGTGCCGCCCATCTTTGACGACATGCCCTGGGGCCAGTCGAACATGTTGGCCAGCACCGAGCAACGTCTGCAAACAGCCAACATCCCCTACCACCTTCTGCCTGCCTGGTATGACATCGACCACTTGGAAGATGTGCGCCGCTTGCAAACAGAACTCGACACGCTCGGCCGCCTGTCGCCGGACCAGCAAGCCTTGGCCACGGCTCTGGATCAAGCGGCTGGCCACCGGTCGACTGAAGAAAGTTAATCCCCCGTGCTTGATGATTGCCTGATTATTGGCGGCGGCGTCATTGGCTTGTCTTTGGCCTATGAGCTGGCTGGGCGGTCGCTCCGCGTTCAAGTGGTCGACCAAGGCCACCCCGGCCAACAAGCTTCCTGGGCTGGCGCCGGCATTCTTCCCCCAGGCTCGGCCAGCAGTTCGGCGCCGCCAGTTGAGCGTTTGGCCCACCTGAGTGAGCAGATTTATCCCCTTTGGAGCGCCGAACTTCGCGAAACCACCGGGCTCGACAACCAATATCGCCGGTCGGGCGGGATCTACCTCGCCCGAACCGCCGAGGCTGTTCGGCAGCTTGAAACCGAGGCGACCGCTTGGCAAACCCATGGCATCCGCGCAACGCGTCTCACGCCGCCAGAGGTCGTCGACCTGGAACCTGGTTTGCGACCATTGGCCGAGTCGCCCGGCGACCGTTTGCTGGCCTTCAAGTTGAAAGACGAATGCCAGCTTCGCAACCCTCGCCACCTGCAGGCCCTCCAGGCAGGTTGCCTGAACCGTGGCGTGCGGATTACGCCTGGCGTGGCTGTCGAGCGATTCGAAACTACTGGCGACCGTGTGACCGGAGTCATCAGCACGACAGGCCGCATCGCCGCCGGCACGGTCTGTGTGACCAGTGGCAGTTGGAGCGGGCCGCTGGGCGCACAGCTAGGCGTGCGTTTGCCGGTGAAACCGATTCGTGGTCAGATCGTGTTGTTGCGCTGCCCACAGCCTCCCATCCGGCACATCCTTACCGAAGGCTTCAACTACTTAGTCGCTCGAGACGACGGCCGCGTGTTGGTCGGCGCAACCTTGGAAGACGTTGGCTATGAATCGCGCGCCACGGCCGCCGGCACGGCCGAACTGCCGACGTTGGCTTTGTCGCTGGTTCCGAGTTTGGCGAATGCCACCGTCGAGCGCGCCTGGGCTGGCCTGCGCCCCGGCACCGCCGATGGGCTGCCTTACCTGGGCCGGATCGAACCGTGGCAAAATGCAATTCTCGCAACCGGCCATTACCGGAGTGGTGTCCGCTTGGCCCCCGGCACGGCTCGCCTGATTGCCCAACTGCTCACCGGCGAATCCCCTGAACTCGATCTAAAGCCATATCGGATTGACCGGTAAGCGAGACGCTTTTTTACAGGCTCATTCATTTTCAAATCATCGGTGGCAGCAGTTGGTGCTCGAAGCAAGAAACACGTGCAAAGGAGGCAATTTTTTATGAGCCTGCATGCGAAATGTTCGCCCTTGGGAAATCGTGTGCTGGTCGGTATGCTTTCTCACAGAGCAGTCTCTTTTTATCGTGCTAAACTTCCGCTCGTTTTCTGCCCAACTTCAACTCGACCAGAAATATTGTTTGACCATCACTTGATTCACTCGTTGGCTTGCCATGGCCGTTGACACTCCCGCTCGTATCGCGATCCTCGGGGCCGGCCCGATCGGCCTGGAAGCGGGTCTCTATGGGCGGTTCCTCGGCTATGATGTCGACATTTACGAGCAGGGTCGCGTATGTGAAAACCTGTTCGCTTGGGGGCATATTCCGCTTTTCACGCCATTGGGGATGAACCGGTCGCGGCTCGGGCTGGCGGCCATCGCGGCCCAACTGCCCGACCATCCCCCGGCTCCTGACGACCGGATTGTGACCGGCCGAGAATTGGCCGCCCAATACTTTTTGCCTTTGGCCCAAACCGATCTGTTGGCCGGCCATATCTATGAACATTGTCACGTGACCCATGTTGGTCGCACTGCGACCTTGAAAGGCGAATTGGTCGGCGATCCTGCGCGCGGCGAACAAGGCTTTCGGATTTTAACGCGCCGCGCTGATGGTTCGGAACGCGTAGGCGAAGCCGATGTGGTGATCGACGCCACTGGAACCTATCCCAACCACAATTGGGCAGGGCAGGGGGGCGTGCCTGCCCTGGGCGAACATCAGGCACGTGAGCGCCAAACCATCGCCTACCACATGCCTGACGTGCATGGCAGCGAAGCCGAACGCTATGCCGGCAAACACACGCTGGTCGTTGGGGCCGGTTATTCGGCTGCGACCACGATCGTCGAACTCGCGCGTTTGGCTGCCGAGGCTCCGGACACCCAAATCACTTGGGTGGCTCGAAACCGTCAAGACGACAGCTCCGAAGGCCCGATCGTCAGATTTCCAAACGATCCGCTGCCAGAACGCGATGCTTTGGCACAGGCAGCGAACCGCTTGGCAACCGCAGGCTCTCCAGTAACCTATCTGCCTGATGCGTCGCTTGCGGCCATTGAACCGGCTCCAGACAGCAACCGCCAGCGAGTACGTCTAACCGGCGTTGAACCGGCTGCAGTCGAGGTCGACCAGATTGTGGCCAATGTCGGCTATCGGCCCGACTTTGGCTTGGCGTCGGAGCTGCAACTCCACACTTGTTATGCGACCGACGGCCCGATGCGTCTGGCAGCCGCCTTGGCTGGCCAAACCTCGGCCGATTGCCTGGCCCAAACCGGACAAGGCTCGGAAAGCTTGCTCAATCCGGAGCCCAATTTTTATGTGCTTGGCTCTAAAAGCTATGGCCGCGGCGCGCAATTTCTGCTCTCAATCGGCCGGGAGCAAATTCGCGACCTGTTTGCGATGCTTGTTGGCCGCAGTAACCTCAACCTGTACGAAACGATTTAGCCGTGGACGTGATCGCGACGCCTTCTCCAGAACCTGGACAGTCACCCATTGTTCGGCTCTCTCACCTAGACCATCTGTGGTTCCAAGTGGCCGGCACGCGCTGCAACCTGACCTGTCACCATTGTTTTATTAGTTGTAGCCCTCACAACGACCGGTTTGGATTTCTCAGTCGCCATCAGGTGCAACGTTTCCTAGCCGAATCGGTCGCTTTGGGCGTGAAGGAATACTATTTCACCGGCGGCGAACCCTTTTTGAATCGCGACATGGTGCCGATTCTCGTCGATACGCTTGCGTATGGGCCGGCCACCGTATTGACCAATGGCACCGTGCTGAAAGACGCCTGGCTCGAGACTCTTCGCGAGGCCGAAACCGACAGTCTCTACTCGCTCGAGTTTCGGGTTTCGATCGACGGTTTTTCCGCCGAGACCAACGACCCGATTCGTGGCCAGGGCACGTTTGAACGGGCAGTCCGCGGTGTAGTGCAGTTGGTCGAGTATGGCTTTCTGCCAATGATCACCGCTGCCCGAACTTGGCCTGACGACCAAGAACAAGAAGTGGTCGGCCAGTTCGTCCGCATGCTCCAGCAGGCTGGCTACGCACGACCGCGACTGAAAATCTTGCCGACGCTGCAGCTTGGAGCCGAGGAACAACGTACCTGTGGCTACCGGGAAACAGAACGTGTCACGGCGGCCATGCTGGAAGGCTTCGACCAAACCCAACTGGTCTGCGAGCATAGCCGCATCGTGACCGACCAAGGTGTCTATGTATGCCCGATCTTGATCGAATCGCCTGTTGCCCGCCTGGGCGACTCGCTTGCCCAATCGCAAACCGAGTTTGCAATCGACCACGGTGCTTGCTTCACGTGCTACCAATATGGGGCGATTTGTTCGAACCCTTCGAGCAGCACCGGCCATTCCTAATTTTTTGTGACACTTCAGCCGAGTGAAGCAGAGGCAGGAGAAAATCCGAAGCACGAAATCCGAAACAAAGCGCGAAATTCAAAACCGGAAATGCCCCAAACATGCTGGCCACGCATCGGTTTAGATCATTCGTGCTTTGGTTCTTCTGATTTGTTCCGAATTTCGAGATTCGGATTTCTCCCAAGCCCCCGAGGTCTATTCCAATCGGCTGAAGTGTTCCATTTTTTTGTTTTTCGTATCGGTTCTCTAAAGCCTGAAACGCCAGCGAAGGAATTTCTGAGCTGCTCCCAGCTACCAATTCCTTCGCTGGCGCTTCAGGCTTTATGAAGAAGATCGATCCTTATCAAAAAATGATTGGCTGACAGGCTACTAGGCAACCCAATGACCGAAGTCTACGAACACATCGCCTGCTTTGGCGGAGTTTATAGCAACTATCTGGCGCTCGAAGTGGCGATTCACGACGCTCGCCGGCGCGGTGCCCAGGCACTCTTTTTTCTAGGCGATCTAGGAGCGTTTGGGCCTCATCCCGATCGTTCCGCAGAACTGTTGCGGGCTGCCAACGTGATCGCCCTGCAAGGCAACTACGACCATTCAATCGGCCACAGCTTGGACGATTGCCAGTGCGGCTATACCGATCCGCGCGACAACCACTTTGCGCAAATCAGCTACGACTACACTCTGGCCAACACGTCGGCAGAACATCGCGATTGGATGCGTACGCTCCCCGAACAATACCGCTTGCAGCTGGGCCCACTCTCCACACTGCTGTGCCACGGCAGCCCCCGTCAGGTCAACGAATTTTTGTGGGAATCGACTTGCTCGACTCACTTTTTGGACCATCTGGCCGCCGAGCATCAGGCATCACTTCTTTTAGCAACCCACACTGGCATCAAATGGCAACGCCAAACCAGCGAGAACCGTTGGTTTGTGAATGTCGGGGTGTTGGGTCGCCCTGAGAACGACGGCCAGACACACGTTTGGTACACAGATCTCCGCTATTCGAGCCAAACAGGGCTAGCCATCGAGTTTATCCCAGTCGAATATGACCACCAGCGTCTAGCCCAGGAAATGGACGCCGAGGGCTTGCCGCCGGAATTTTCCGAAACGATCCAGAGCGGTTGGTGGACCACCTGCCTGGAAGTGCTGCCCAGCAAAGAGCGCCGACGTGGGCGGTATTGATGCGGCGGAGACCTGCGACCAAGAACGGAAATCCGAAGCACGAAATCCGAAATCCGAAACAAATCAGAAGGCCCAAAGCACGAATGCTCTAAACCGATGCGTGGCCAGCATGTTTTGGTCATTTCCGGTTTTGAATTTCGCGCTTTGTTTCGGATTTTCACCTGACCCTGCTGCACTCGGCTGAAATGTTACGTTTTTTATGCTTCTCTCTTCAGTCAAACCCGCTCCAGGCGGCAGCAGCAAGATAACGTCTGCCTGCTTGCGCGACGATTGCTGCCGTGGTTCAAGGCAATCGGCCTGCTAGGCGACTTGGCGGAATTTTTCTCTGGCTCTCTTTCGCCACACGTAAATCGTTTTGTATTCGACGGTTTGATCGCCTGCAAGATCGGCTGCCGGCTCTCCGCCAGCATTCTTGGCACGCCAGTTGCTTAAGCAGTTCGGATGCATGCACCCTAGGCGTACGGCCTGGTTCGGCCCCGTCAACTCTCGGTTGGCCGAACAAGAGCCGAGTCCCGTTTTCCAAACACATTTAAAATCAAAGGTTTCTCCACAGCGCACCACAAGCCGACTACGACCCAGTTTTCAGTTTGTTTGGTTCGAGCGAGTAGGAGATCCCAAGTAGGTGGCCTTTTTATGAAACTGCGATTGAATGACGTTCACACCACAGCCCTACTCACTGGGCTTGTCCTTAGTTGGGTGCTATGCACAAGCTTTGTAGTGCCTTCGGCCCTTGCAGACGACGCGCCGGCGCCTGCCGCCGTTGCTGCTGAAACCGCAGAAGTCGAAACGCCTGAGGCCGCTTCACAAGCGGTCGACGAGGCGGCCAGCGAGCCAGCCGCAACCGGCACGGAAGCCGCCGCGGCAACCGCAACGCCCGAGCAGGAATCGGCCTACACGTTTAACACCATTGTGATGTTTCTCTGTGCAGTGCTGGTAATCTTCATGCAGTCAGGTTTTGCCATGCTCGAGGTCGGGCTGAATGCTGCCAAGAACACCGTGAACATTCTATTTAAGAACGTGATGGACCTTTCGGTCGGCGTATTGCTATTCTATGTCATTGGTTTTGGTTTGATGTATCCTGGCGATGAATTCGCCGGCAAATGGTTTGGCTTCGGAGGCTCTGGAATCAGCAGTGGCCTGGAAGTCGACGCCACGGCCGACTACAGCCCGAACGCAGACTTCCTGTTTCAGGTCGCCTTTGCCGCTACGGCAGCCACGATTGTCTCAGGGGCCGTGGCCGGCCGGATGAAGTTTGGGGCCTATCTGGTTTACAGCGCCATCCTTACTGGCCTGATCTACCCGATCAGCGGGATGTGGAAATGGGGTGGTGGCGCACTGGCCGAATGGGGTTTCCAAGATTTTGCTGGCTCGGTCGTCGTGCATGCCGTTGGTGGTTTTGCCGGCTTGGCCGGGGCCATCGTTCTTGGCCCTCGGATTGGCCGCTATATCAACGGCAAATCGGTTCCGATGCCAGGTCACAACTTGGCCTTTGCCGCCCTTGGCGTGTTCGTTCTTTGGGTCGGCTGGTACGGGTTTAACCCTGGCAGTCAGTTAACCTATGCAGGTGCGAGCAACGCCAACGCCACGGTCTACATTGCGGTAACCACCACGTTGTCGGCAGCCGCGGGAGCAGTGGCGGCGATGCTGTTGGCTTGGGCACTGTTTAAAAAACCTGACGTCACGATGGCGCTCAATGGCGCTTTGGCCGGCCTGGTAGGCATCACGGCCAACTGCGATCAAGTGTACTACGGCGCTGCGATTACGATCGGGGCCATCGCCGGCCTGTTGGTGGTCGCGGGAATCTTGGCGCTCGACAAGCTCCGCATTGACGACCCGGTCGGGGCCTTTCCGGTCCACGGTCTATGCGGCGTCTGGGGTGGAATTGCTACCGGTGTCTTCGGGTTCAACATTCCTGAGGGTCTGACGCGTTCGTCCTATGTAACCACTCAGTGTTTGGCGACCGCCGTGATCTGTGTTTGGGCATTCGCCACCATGTTCGCGTTGTTCCTCGGCCTCAAGGCCCTGGGCATCTTGCGTGTTAGCGAGCAAGACGAGCAGGCTGGGCTCGACTTGACCGAACACGGCATGCACGCCTATCCGGCCCAACTGGCCATGGAGAGCGCGCTGCACGGTGCGAAACCGGCGGCCGATCCGGCGACTGCCAGCTAGCATCCAACTCTTTGCCTCAAACCGATTGCCCCGTTGCTGCGGGAGGGTGCTCCGCCTACCCCTCCTTGTAGCGCGGGGTTTTTTATTGCGCTGCCAGTGGACGATTTTCAGTCGTTCCCAAAACGGGAAATTTGGAACGACTGGCTTTTGATCTTATCAGCGATTCTCTGGCGACGTGCCCGGTCGCCGGCGAGGGATTGCACCGACAAATTTGCTCTTGAGACACGAAGACGGCCAAGCTACGATCTACCCAACTTGTTTCCCCGGCGGTTAGAGCAATTTCGGATCATTCGTAGTCATGTTTCGTCGGGAAATCTCGGCAGAAAGACTTGTCGCGTCCGCCATGGTAAAGAGCAACTCGCTCTAGGGACCATCTTGATGAAACTGATTATCGCAATCATCCAGCCTAGCAAGCTCGAGCAGGTAAAAGCCGCCCTGACCGAAGTCGAGGTGTTTCGCCTCACGGTGCTCGATGTCCAAGGTTTTGGTCGCCAAAAGGGGCAAACCGAAATCTACCGGGGTCGAGAGATCGCCGTCAACTTGTTGCGTAAAGTTCAATTGCAGATTGCGGTGAACGACGAGTTCGTCGAACCGACCGTCAATGCGATCATCAAAGGGGGCCGGACAGGCGACGCTGGCGAGATCGGCGATGGCAAAATCTTTATTTTGCCAATGGACGACTGCATTCGCATTCGCACCGGCGAACGCGGCTCCGAGGCAATCTAACGGTCAGCCTCGTTCAGTCGTTCGAGTCGAACTAAAGCAAGTTCAGTCGTTCCAAATTCCTCCTGTTGAGCAGTAGCAGCGGTCGGTGACCGCTCGCGAAACAGGTGATTTTACAGATTTCCAGAAAACAACCGGTTTTCGAGTCCTGGTTTTTGGAACGACTGAAGTTGCTTTTTACTGTGGCGGACGACACCTAGTCTTCACCGGGATTTCTCGACGAAACATCACCACGCATTTTGGTAATTTGCTCTAA
>JANQPJ010000314.1 GCA_028289525.1 Pirellulales bacterium | reverse complement strand
TGTTTGGGGTGCTCTTTGATAAAGCCTGAAGCGCAAGCGAAGGAATTGTTTTAGTCCACTTGCGCAATTCCTTCGCTTGCGCTTCAGGCTTCAAAAAACCGTGTTTTTAGCATGAAACTTCCCTTCGCCGCCAATACTTGCAAGCTTTCCAGCACAAATGCGCAACTTCAAAACGCGCCAGCGAGGGAAAACGTTCCACTCAAATTCCCTCGCTCGCGCGTCGGGCTTGTATTTCCGGGAATTCATCACAAAATGCCGCAGGCCAACTAGGAAATGCGCCACTTCAAAACGCGCGAGCGAAGGAATTTTTGTGATATTCCTCCACTTCCAGCAGGTGGATTCCTTCGCCTCTCGCTTCAGGCTTGATGCAGTTTTCTGACAAAGCCTAGTTGCGCGAGGTCACACGCTCCAACCAGGGGAAATCTTGGTCGGCGATGCGTAGTTGAACGAATTTGGCGATCAAGGCGTCCATCTTGATCGCCCCGTTCTTGATAAGCTTGGCGCCTTGCAAGCTGGTTTTGGCAGGCACGTAAAACAGATCTTTGCCGGCTTGATCGCCGGTGGCCATATGCGGACGGCTTGCTTCCAGCATTTTATACAAACGCTTGGCATCTCGAGCGGCCGATGTTTTTTGACTGCCCACGACAATCAACATGGCCACTTTCTGCTGTAACGCAGGGTGGGCGATGGCCTGTTTGATCGGCAAGCCCTTGAAATCCCAACTGGGTGAGACCAAGACTAATCCTTTGACGTCCTGGCCTTGTTTGCCGGTGACCAGGCGCGGAGCGCTCCAATCGGCCATCGTCCAATTAAAAGCCAACACCGTTCCCATGCCAGCTCCGACCACGCACAGCTTGTTGAGATTGAGCCGGCCGGCGTTGTTTTCCTCGATCAAAAATCGACGCACGGCTTCTAGGTCGCAGGTAATCATCCGTTTACAATCGTCGCGTCGCAGGCGTGTTGCTTCCAGCTTGCTGGCACGCGTTGCACTGCCAAACTCGTTGCCGGCTTCGAAACGCAAACTGTCGCCATGCCCCCGCAGGTCAGGCACAACGACCGCAAACCCGTGCTCCTGCTGCAGCGTTTCGGCCAGCACATCGTAATCGTGCCGGCTGCCTTTGAAATCGTGCAGCAGCACCAGGGGAACCGCTTGTTTGCCCTCCAGGCTGCCGTAGTAGGTGGCCTTGAGCAGAAAACGGTCCCTGGTTTTGAGCGAGACGTTCTCCGGCTCTGGCGGAGCCGCAGGCTCGTTCGCTTCCTCTTCCAAAACATCACGAACCTGTGCAGCCGCCCAATCAGGGTGCCCCAACATCAGTAGGGTTGCAAACAGCCAAGCCATTGCCAACAGACCAACGGGATGCGACATGGGGGCCTCTTAGGTCTTCAGGAGAGAGTTCGCGGGGACAACGCGCCCGCACGCATTGCCTGTCCTCTCTCCAAATCATAACGCCATCGACGGCTGAGATCCAATCTATTGGGTGTTGACCAGATAACGAATCGAGGCCTCCCAACGGGAGGCCGGAAAATCAGGATAAAATTGACACGCACGAAGTAGCTCTTAAGTCAATCACTAATAAAAACAGCGGCCACCGGTTGCTGTTTTTGCGGAAGAGACCACTTTTCAGTCGTCCTGGTTAACGATGGGCCAAACCATCGCTGGCAACGTCTAGATAGGGCTCATGGTCATAGAAGTGTCGGGCAATCTGCTGCGCCAAGACATAGAGATATTGTCGGCGAAATGATTTTTCCGATTTTTCTTGAACCGGAACGGCGCTGTTGGCCGGAAACAAAACTTCGTCCATCTGTTTCGACCAAATCAGCCGGCCACGATCTTCCATGTCATAGACCGACAACAGGACTTCAGCCTGGCCCTGACGCAAGGTTTGCCCTTTGAGCAAGCTAAACGATTCCAAGTCGAGCTTCAACACAACTTGGGCATCGACCTCGGCCGCCAATTCATCCATGTCGTCGTCGCGAAAATCTTTTTGGTCGATCCAATCTTCCACTTCCTGATGGTCAACCAGATCAATCTCCTTGACGTTGGCTTCCAGCAGCATGCCTACCTGCTTGGCCAACTCGCGGTCGGCGCCTGCGTGGCGATATTCGAGCGACGCCGGCGGACGGCAGACCACCACAACCCGACGGTGCTCCAAGTCCGAACAATCCGCTTCGATATTCGGCCCCACCAGCAAATAAGCCCCGGTCGCCAACAAACGCTGCAAGCAGCCAGTGGTCGACACCAACAACATGGCAGTCAGGCCAAGCTGCACCAAACGCCGCGGTGCGATATCAAGCAGGCAAGAACGTTCCATCGTTGCTTCCTTGCAAACGAAAGTTCACCGAATTGAAGTGAGTCGATACGTTTGTCGAATGTTTTTAAGCGGATGGAGCAACCATGGCCCGCCTGCGCTAAAACGTCTGTCCTAAACGCCAAACCCAGTGCACCAAGGTAACTCCAGCGATCAGGCTCGCCAGAACCGCCAGGACCGCCGGGGGCGGCCTTCTAACAAGATAACGGCCAACGATCGCGGAACCGAATGCCCAGGCCGCGACCAAGGCGGTCACAATTCCTAGCAACGCTCCGCCAGGGTTGGCGTAAAATGCCTTGCTCCATGCTCCTCGTGTCAAATAAGCCCAGGACGTGGTCATGCCGCAAGCGGGACATCGCACGCCAAACAATACCTGCGTCGTACAGGCTGGCAATCCCAACTGACGATGGGTGCCAACGCCACTTTCATCCGGCGACAGACCACGGGCAAGCGACAACAGGGCCAGCAGACTGCCGCCTAACAGGACCAACCGCCATCGGGAAACCGCCTGGCAAGCATTGTTCGCCAGGGTTTCCAACGCTGCGGAGTCTCCGGCTTGAAAAGCGGCGGCGGAGGATACCGATTTGCCACACTTGGCACAAGATGGATTCCCAGCGTCGGGAATCGCGCTGGATGCTAGCAAGCCCTCGTCAGGAGTGGTCATGGCCAGACGTCCCATTTCAGTCATTCTAGAGCAGATGCGAGCATAAGTGTAGCGTTGTTAAGCGTCTGAAATTCCCTGGTTCATCTTATCAAAAACTCCGTGACTTGGGGGCTTCATGAAAGCCGTTTTTTCCTGCTCGCGGGTGCAGGGGGATTTAGGATTTGGTTGGTGGTGAGTGGTGAGTGGTGAGTGGTTGGTGGTGAGTGGTTGGTGGTTGGTGGTTGGTGGTTGGTGGTACGCGCTGGCGCGTTACCAATCACCAATCACCAATCAGAAATCAGAAATCCAAACCTCAGCACTCTGCTAGAAGTGCTTGCGCGGATCGCACTTTCTTTCGTCCGCTGATTTCAGTACGATCCGACCGCCATTGATTTGCAGCGACGCAAATGGGCGACTTGATTGCCGGCAGGGGTTGTGGCATGGCAGGTGAACATGTTGATCTGACTAGCGAGGCTTCGGGCCGGCCTGCGCCGCAGCCAACTGAAAGGGAGCAGCAAAAATTCCTAGGCGTCACCTTCGCCTGCTGTGATGTCTACGCCAGAATTTATCAGAATCGTGAGCAAACGGCCTATGTCGGAGCTTGCCCTCGGTGCAGCAAGCCGTTGCACATCGGGATCGGTCCAGGGGGAACCAGTAGTCGGTTTTTTACCGCTTATTAGTGTTGGTGGGTGGTGGTGAGTAATCCCTAGCCGCGCGTGCGACGCGTCGCCGGGTCGAAAAAGGCCAGCTCCTCTTTCGCTCAATGCGCTACTTCAAAACGGATAAAGAGACAGCGCCTCTCGGGCGTGTGACGACCTCTTGAGCCATTTGGGCGTTTCGCGTACCATCGCCTGGCTTTTTACAGCCCTAGAGCGAGTCGCTCTTTACCGTAGCGGACGACACCTAGTTTTCTCCGAGGTTTTCGGACGAAATACGACTACGAATTATCCGAAATTGCCCTAGGGAATGGATTGAGATGGATTTTCAGGTTCAACGTTGCACGCGTCAGTGCGCTGAATCGCAGCGCCAGTTCGAGCCGGAAGAGATTTTTTATTCGGTCCTAATCATCGAAGGGTCTGACGTGGTGCGCTACGACTATGCGGCCGAAGCCTGGCGGGGGCCGCCGGAGGGAGTGCTGGGGTGGTGGAAATCGCAAATGCCGTCGCGCGATGCCCGAAAGCTGAACTGGGCGCCAAACGATGTGATGCTGCACCTGTTTGAGGAATTGGAACAACAGCCAGAACATCGCGACATGCGATATGTGTTGACATTGTTGCTCGTTCGCCGTCGGGTGATGCGACTGGAAGAGCAGGAGGTCGACGAGAGTGGGCAGGAATGGATGGTCGTCTATTGTCCCAAGAAGGAGGCAACCTGGCAGGTGCCGGTCGAAACCCCCACGGCCGAACGGACCGAGGCCATTCAGGAAGAATTGGCCAAGCTGTTGTTTGCCGATGCGACTTAAGACCACGCAAGGATCAGGGCAATTGAATTTTTCAAAAAACACCCATACAAGCCCGCAGCGCCAGCAAGGGAATCACGTATTTCCCCTTGCTGGCGCTGCGGGCTTGTATAAATGGTTTTTGGCTCGTTTGAAAAATTCACGCCCCCTGATGCAAGGATGCCCTCAGTTGACCAAGGCGGTGCGGGGCCTGCTGGTCGCGGTGCTGCTGGTTTCGACCAGTGGGGCCAGTTGCAATTCATGGCGGGGGCTCACCCGACTCGGAAATCCCTTGCCACAGGCACCACGTGTGTTGCCAGAACAGCCGACGCTGGCCCAAGTGATCGGAGTGGTGAATGCCAACACGTCGCGTGTCCAGGCACTTTCGAGCAGTTCAGCAAGAATCAATGTGCCAGGCACTCCGGCCTTGACTGCCAATTTAGCCCTACAGCGTCCTCGCCGGTTTCGAATGCGGGCTCAGACAACGCTTACCGGACACGAGTTAGACCTGGGAAGCAATGACCAAGAATTCTGGTTTTGGATTCGACGCTCTCAGCCGCCGGCTCTTTACCATTGTCGACACGACCAGTTTGACATGAGTGCCGCTCGGCAAGTGGTGCCGCTTGATCCACAGTGGTTGATCGAGGCGCTAGGCCTGGTGACACTCGACCCGGTGGGGCAACACGTCGGCCCACAGATTCTGCCTGGCGGCCAGCTCGAGGTGCGGTCGCGCATTCCCGCGGCCACCGGCGACCTGACACGCGTGATGGTGATCGACGGTGCCCGAGGTTGGGTGTTGGCCCAACATCTGTACGATGCTCGGGGCACCCTGCTGGCGAGTGCGGTTGCCATGAACCATCAATACATTCCCCTCCATGGCGTCTCCTTGCCACGCCGAGTCGACGTCAGCATGCCGGCGGCCGAGTTGACCTTGTCGCTCGAGCTGCCCGATCTGCAAGTGAACTCCGTGGTCGGTGATCCCCAACAGCTATGGACCAGGCCTCAATACGGCGGCTACCCCAATGTCGATTTGGCGACGATGGGGCTTGATGGTTCAAGAAACGGAGGGCTGCCGCCTGGAGCGGGACGGTTGCCAGGGCAGGCGAATCTACAGCGGCTGCCGGTTCGCTAGAGCGAGTCGCTCTTTACCGTAGCGGACGACACCTAGTTTTCGCCGAGGTTTTCGGACGAAATACGACTACGAATGATCCGAAATTGCTCTAG
>JANQPJ010000313.1 GCA_028289525.1 Pirellulales bacterium | reverse complement strand
AAACCACTATTTTTCAGGGAAATGTAAAAAACAGGTGTTTCGCGAGCGGCCACCGGCCGCTGCTACTGATTTTCCAAGAAATTTGGAACTACTGAAATTTCAATATCAGTCGTTCCAAATTTCCCCTGTTGATCGGTAACAGCGGTCGGTGGCCGCTCGCGAAACACTTGTTTTAACGATCTCTCTGAAAAATAGTGCTTTTTGGATTCTCATTTTTGGAACGACTGAAATTTCAATATGACTTTGCAGTTCACTTAGAGCAATTTCGGATCATTCGTAGTCGTGTTTCGTCGGAAAATCTCGGCGAAAATTAGGTCGCGCCCGCGATGGTAAAGAGCGACTCGCTCTAGGTTACTTGGAATCGAGTAATGTGCCGATCTCGGCGACCGCTGTCTGGAGTGAGGTGGTCGCCATTTGAAAGTTGGTATGCCCTGAAATCTCGGGGGCCACGTCCACAAACAGGGTGCAAGCCGTCTGTAGTTTGGGAAGTTTTTTGCGAGCCTGCTTCAGGTAGGCTTCCGCATCCTGCTGGCTCCAGGGCTTGCCCAAGGCGAGCATATAATCGTACAGCACACGTCGCACTTCTTGAAGTTCTGGTTCGTCGGCTTCGTCGGCGTGTTTAAGGAACTGGCGCACCATCCACACGTGGGCAAGCAAGGTGTCGATGCGACACATGGTCTGTTCTGCATTCATTTGGCCGGCTTATCCATCGCAACCGTTTGGGTCGGCACCACCACCGTATCGGCCGAGGGCATCGGCGGTCCTCCCCGGGGCGCAAAGACCAGCACAACCACCGCCCCTGCGGCGACCAAAATCAGCCCGGCGTAGAAGATCGGGTCGGGCTCGACGCTCGATTTGATCATCAGCGAGGTGATCGTATTCACGACCGGCGCTCCGCCAAAGACCAACGGCATCACATAGACCGGTTTGCCGCCGGAGTTGAACGCCATGACAATTCCCAAGGCCCCGATCGCCCCCAACGCCCCGGCCGCCAGGCTAAACAGCATGCCGGAAAAAGTGAACGAGGCGTCGGTTTCTTGGCTGGTGAGCAGCACCGCTGGCACGAGGACCGCAATCGCAAAGTAGGCCAAGCCGACACAGATCAGCGGTCGCAGGCGACTGCCTTGCATTTGCACTTGTCCTTTGTGCAAGATCGGACCGTAAGCTCCCCAGCAGAGCACCACTACCAGCACCGAGATCAGTACCTGCACCAAGTCGCGAAAATTCATCGTTTCAATTTGGGCGCTGCCGGCCCCCGGCTTGAAGGCCAGCACGGTCATCGCTCCAGTCACCACAATGATCAGACCGGCCAAAAACGTGGCGCTCACTTTTTTCATCGAGCGGGCCATAAAAATCGTCCAAAAAGCGTTGACCACCGGCGCGCCGCCAAAGACCAACGGCATCACGAACACCGGCCGGCCGTGGTTGGCAAACGCGAAAATGATGCCAAGCGCCCCCACGGCCCCGGCCGCCCCGGCCGCCAAGCTCCAAAACATCCCCCAGATCGTCCAGTGGCCTGACTCTCCCCACCACCGGAGATAGAGCCAGGGGACCACGACCGCGATCAAGAAATAGGCCAGGCCGACCCCGATGAATGGGCGGAGCCGAGTTTGCTGCATGGCCGCTTGCCCCAGATGGAGCACCGGGCCATAGAGTCCCCAACAAAGAATTGTCAGACCGATGGCTAACAGCGTTTTCATCGCAATGTCGTTCGTCGATTGGTGGCGGCTTGGGAAAACGAGTAGTTTACCAGGATCGGCAGGCGACGGCGAGACGCTACCCCAGGGCCGCAGGACGACTACAAAGTTGTTTTTTCGTAACACTTCAGCCGAGTGAAATCGCTCTCGAGGGCTTGGGAGAAATCTGAAGCACGAAATCCGAAATTCGAAACAAATCAGAAGGATCAAAGCACGAATGATCTAAACCGATGCATGGCCAGCATGTTTTAGGCATTTCCGGTTTTTGAATTTCACGCTTTGTTTCGGATTTCGGATTTTCCCCCGGCTCCTGCTGCACTCGGCTGAAATGTTACGTTTTTTCGAAAAAGCAGCGGTCGGTGACCGCTCGCGAAACAGATAAAATCAGATGTTTCACGCTTCGACCATCGGTCGCTGATTTTTGAAAGAAGATGACTTTGCAGTTCTGCTGCCCTGGAGACGCTACTGAGCCCGTAGTGCCTGGAGCAGCGGTAACCGCAAAACCTGACGCGCGGCAATCCACGCTGCCAGCCAGCCGGCGGCCAGAATTGCAGCCAACAAACCTGCCAAATGGAGCCCAGGCAGCGAGCCGCCAGAGACGACCAGACGTGGGGCCACCGCCACCAGCGCAGCGGCGCTACCGATGCCCAGGCCGATGACCAGCAGTGAACCGTTTTCAAGCATTACCAAGCCGACCAAGCGTCGGTCGGAAAATCCACAGGCACGCATCACGGCCAACTCTCCACGACGTTCAACCACGGCGCGCAGTTGGGCGGCGGCCAACCCCAGGGTTCCCAGTAACAACCCCAGACCGCCAAGGCTCTGGAACGTGAGCAAATAGGTGTTTTGAACATCTAGAAACCGTCGGAGCCGATCATCGGCCCTGGTAACATCGAATCCCAAGTCGCCGAGGGTCCGTTCGAGGATTTCGGTAATCTGGGCTGCGTCGTTGGCGGCCGTCGCGGCGGACGATTTTTGGCCTTCAAGCAAGAACAACCGGTGCCCAGAGATCTTGGGAAATTGCGAAAGAAAATGCCGTTCGGCAACGAGCAGGTCACCTTGAAAGATGCTGTTGCGCAATAGGCCGACGACCAGAAACTTCACTGGCTGGCCATCGTCACCGTCGATCTGATAACGATCGCCCAGGCCGATTTTGAGCCCATAGGTGGCCGTTGCCGCGTCGAGCACCACGGGAATCGCACCATCGGCGATCGGGCGTTCCAGCAGTGTCCAGGGGTTTGCTTGCTCGGTCGGTGAACGGGCCAACGAGCCGGCCCACGCGAAACCGCCTCGGGCGAGAAAACCGCTCGGCAGCCCTAACACGCGCGGCCCACGCGATTGGTACAGATTCAAACAGCTGGCGTCGTCGCCTGCCTGAACGCGCAAGGCGTAGGTCCGCCAATCGGCAAGCCGCTCGCCGCCTCGGGTAGAAAAGCCAAGTTCGTTGCGACCCGACTCGGTGTTCAAGTCGAACAACACGGCTTGATCGCTCGTGGCCCAGAGCTGGAAACCGCCAGTCCCCTCGACAGTCGGTGCCAGGCGAAAGGCTCCGATCGCGATGAGCAAAAAACTGGCCGAGGCAACCAGTCCGATCGCTAATAAACTACGGCCTGGGTTTCGAGCCGCGTTGCGACCGGCCATCGCAAAGAGCGACCTGGCAGCCTGGGAATGTGTCGAATCGGCCATCCGCATTCGGCGCCACACCAACAAGAGTAGGGCCGTTAGGGTCAAACTCCCCGCGGCCAAAAAAGCGCCAGCCTGACCTTCCCCACTCAACCATGTCCCGCCGCCAGCAACGAAAACCGCACAGACTAGCAGCAGGGCCGCCAACGCTCTGGACCACCGGGGGCCGGCTGCTGACCACGGCCGAACGTTGACCAGCGTTCCGGCGAGCAACGCCCGAGGCGAGTGGTACCCGAGCCGTCGCAGCGAAACGCCAATCGTCAGCACGCAAACCAACCACCCTAGCCCAGCGCCGGTCGCCACGCTCGGCCAATGGACAGCCAGTCGTAGTGCCGAGGTCGACACTGCCTGTTGCCACAGTGTGCCGAGCCCGACTAACATCAACCAGGCAAAGGCCACCCCGGCCAGCGCCCCGGCAATCGCTCCGGCACTGGCCACCAGCAGATGCTCGATGACCAACAGTCGCCGCCAACGCCGGCTGGAAAAGCCAACCGCCTGAAACAGCCCCATCTGAACTGCTCGACGCTGGATGCCGAGTCGGAACAACAAGGCCACTAGCATCAAGGCCGACACCATCAAAAACCCACTGAACCCTAGAAAGAGAAACTCAAATGGCGTCGTCCCCACGGCCGACGCCAAGGCCAACCGTTTCACCGGGCGGAACTTAAAACCGAGTTCGGCCGGGTTCAGCTTGAGCCGAGCCTGGACGTCGGCAGCCGTTTGGTCTGGCGCGACTGGAAAACGCAACGAAGTCGTGTCGCCAAACCGGCTTTGCCACAACATGCGGGCACGTTTGAGCGAGACGAAGGCCTTGGGCGTCGCGCGGTGGTCGTCCCAATAGGCTTCGTCCTCTGGGCGAATCTTTTCGACCAGCGTAAACGGCAATTCCCAATCGTCAATCGACCGCTGATCGGTCACGCCTGGCATCCGAGGAGTGAGGTCGGGATCGTTCGCCTGAGTCGGCGGCTCGCCCTTGGTAGCCAAGGGGATCACACTACGCACTCGAAAGGTTGCCGGAGAGCCCTCTTGCAACACGCCATGGGTCGATTCGGGCAGATAATAGGTCAGCGTCACTTCGTCGCCTGGTTGAACCTTCAACTGGTCGGCTGCCCAGGAGTTTAAGATCACTTCGTCGTCGGCCAATGGCCGCCCGTCGTCGGTCTCGAACGGACCTAGCCCTGTTCGAGGATTGATTCCGGTTACGATCGAATAGGGAATCGAACGCTGACCGGCACGTATCGTATTGGCCAGATACGAAAACGCCATTTGAAGCTGATCGGCCGGGAACGCTTCTTGGGCTCGACGAACCACGGCCGGCGGCAACATCAGGCGCCGACTACTAAGGTCGAGTCGCTGGCTGACTGGTTGCCGAGGGTCGCCAATCGTAATCGGTCGCAACGCCAGTCGATAGTCGGTCAGCCGTGGCGCAAGCGCCTGCTGTAGCCGGCGGCTCTGCTCGACGGTGGTGCCGTGTGCCGGACGATCTCCGGCGACGAGCAAGGTGTTCGCACGGCCTGGCAGGTCGAGTGCCCGCTGTAGCACCTTAAGCGGCACAAACAGATTGCGCGACGGACGCTGGCTGCGCCGCAAACTGAACGCCGCGAGCCCGTCGCTTGGCACAATGGCAGTGACTGGCCAACGGCGGCCCTCGACCAGATCGGATTTTTTGCCCAGAGGGCTGTCGGCCGGCAGATCGGTGGGCAACGGGAGCCGTACCAACAGAGTGTCGCCAACCTGAACGCCTAGCTCGTCGGCCAGGGTACGATTCACCACCACACCTGCTTGGGACATGGGAACCGTGTGACTCGATTTTTCATTGGCCAGCTTCCAGAATCGGGCATCCGCGCCAACAATCGTCACTTGACTGGCTCGCCGTTGCCGGCGGCCGCCGGTGGCTTCAACCGTTCCGTTGAGCAAGGTCGCAGGCACCACGGCCGTGACTGCCGCGCTGCGGCCGGCTTGTGCGGCCAGCTCGTCGGCCAGCGCCGCGCGAAAAAACTGCTCGACCACCAACACTTCGTCAATCCGCTGCAATTGGTCGAGTGCCATCGCGCGAAGGCTTGCCCGAACCGAATCGCCGACCAGCAACGCTCCGGTCAACACGGCCGTCGCCACGAGCACGCCTAGCCCAATGGCCAACTGGGAACCGCGAAAATAACTCAGGCTGGAAAGAATGAGACGCAACATTCCGTCGTTTCAAATTTGGCGTGCTGGTGGGTAGCAGCGGTCGGTGACCGCTCGCGAAACACTTGTTTTTATCCATCTCCGGGGAAAATAGTGGTTTCTGGATTCTCGTTTTTGCAGCGCCTGACATGAGCCCCGTTCACGTGGTGCGATCGGCCGAAGACCAGGGACCGAGCATTCCGTCTTCGAGCGTGAGCTGCCGGTCGAACCGTTGTGCGAGCCGGCGGCTATGGGTAACCAAGATCAGCATGGCCTGTTGCTGTTGGACCAAGTCGATTAACAACTGCCCTACGAGGTCGGCGTTTTGACGATCGAGATTGCCTGTCGGTTCGTCGGCCAGCACCAGGCGTGGGTGATTGACCAACGCTCGGGCAACCGCCACTCGTTGACGCTGGCCGCCAGAAAGCTCGGCCGGCCGATGCTCGATCCGATCGGTCAAACCGACATGCTCGATCAACTCGCAGGCTCTATCCACATCTTTGCTGGCCGAGGCTGCCTGCGCCATGGTCGGCAACAACACGTTTTCCAGCACCGAACATTGCGGCAGCAGGTGGTGGTCTTGAAAGACAAACCCAACCTGCTGGTTGCGAAATCGAGCCAGTTCCGGTTCGGCCAATGCAAACGGATTTTGGCCGTCGAGCCGCACCTCGCCGGTGGTCGGCCGGTCGAGCGTGCCAAGCACGTGCAACAGCGTACTCTTGCCTGAGCCGCTGGGCCCCAAAATTGCCAACCGCTCTCCCTCGTCCAGCGTCAAGGAAACCTGGCGCAGCACGACGAGCGGCTCGCCCCGGGTAGGAAACGTTTTCGTGACCGCGTTGGCTTCCAGAGAGTTCATTGATAAAGGGCGTGTTGGGCGATGTAGTCGATCACGGCAGGGGGCGTATGGTAGCGAATGCTCTGGCCGGCAGCCACTCGGCGGCGCATTTCGGTGCTGCTCAATTCCATCAAGGGTGCTTGGACCACAAATTCTCGTTGCCGGTCCAACTGTTCGGCGGTCAACCAGGCTTGTAAACCAGTCCAATCGGGCGGCGGAGCATCAGGCCGAGCAAGCACCAGCAGTTGAGCCAAGCGACAAATCTCATCTGGCCCTCGCCAGGAAGGGAAATCGGCCAACGAATCGCCGCCCATCAACAAAAACAACTCGGCCTTCGGCAAACGCTCGCGGATCGCTTGCAAGGTGTCGACCGTATAGCTCACGCCGCCACGGGCGACCTCGATCGGCTCGACACGAAAGTCAGGATGATCGGCCGTTGCCAACTCGAGCATTGCCAGACGGTCGGCCGCACTGGCTGGCTGGGCATCCTGCTTGTGCGGAGCAAGGGCCGTGGGCACAAACCACACCTGGTCCAGCCCGGCCTGTTCTCGGCTACACTCGGCCAAATGCAAATGGCCATAGTGCACCGGATCGAAGCTACCGCCGAACAGCCCAATACGCATGGTCAAACTACACTTCTTGAAAGACCCAAGGTAAAATTCCGCAGTCGCAGGCGATTGTCAGCAGGCAAGCCGCAGTGGTATCGTACCTGGTAGCGTCTTCGATGGCCAGAGAGTGGTTTCGTTCTGAGCAGGCCGCTTTCTCTAAAGCTTGAAGCGCCAGCGAAGGAATTCCGTGTAACAAAAATTCCTTCGCTGGTGCTTCAGGCTTCAGGTTTGCTCTTTTCCATAACTCGACTTTTGCACGTTTTCGCGTCAGCCACGATGAGCGACCAGCAACAACATTTGTTCGAAACCGAACCGGCCGCCTGGGAACTGGATGACCAGACGATGGGGCGCGTGGCGACGGTGGTCTTCGCCAACGGGCCCGACGGCCAGTTCGACTATCTGGTGCCTGACCGCTTGGCCAGCGTGCTCGAGCCGGGCCATCGGGTTCAGGTGCCTTTCGGGCGTGGCCGACAAGTGCGAATCGGCTATTGCGTCGCGGTGGAAACACGCGCCTTGGGGCCCCGCGCCTTGAAGGAAATTCAGAAGCCGGTCGACGAGCAATGCCTGTTGTCCGACTCGATGCTTGAGTTAACCGGCTGGATGGCCGAGCGTTATCTGTGCCGGTGGGGGCAAGTGCTCGAAGCGGTGTTGCCGGCCGGCGTACGAGGGCAGGCCGGTACGCGTCAGGTAACCTTTCTCTCCGTTGCCGAGCCGGCGGCGGCCGACGCCAAGCTACCGGCGAAACAGGCCCATGCCCTGGCCGTGTTGGCCGCTGCTCCCCAAGCCCTCACGCCAGGGGAATTGGCCAAAGAGGCTGGCTGCACCCAGGCTCCCATCACCGCGCTGCGCAAAAAAGGGCTGGTCGTCGCCAGCGTGCAACGGGTTCGCAACGCTCCGGCCGAGACCATCGCGCCCAGTCGGGAAGAAGCCTTGCAACTGGATACCCACCAGCAGACGGCGCTCGATGCCATTTGCGGTGCTTTTCATTCGGGGAAACATGCCACGATTCTGGTACACGGCGTGACCGGCAGCGGCAAAACCGAAGTCTACATGCAGGCGATCCGCGAAATGATCGGCTTCGGTCGTCAGGCGATCGTGCTGGTGCCTGAGATCAGCCTGACCCCTCAAACTCGACAACGCTTTCGACGCCGGTTCGATCGAGTGGCCGTGCTGCACAGCCATCTGACAGACGCCGAACGGGCTTGGCACTGGGAGCAAATTGCTCGAGGTCAGGTCGAAGTGGTCGTCGGCGCTCGCAGCGCGATTTTTGCCCCCACGCCCAACCTGGGCCTGATCGTCTTGGACGAGGAACACGAGTCTTCGTTCAAGCAGAGCGAAGCGCCCCGATACCATGCTCGCGACGTGGCGGTACGTCGAGCACAGACCGAAAACATTCCCTTGGTGCTCGGTTCGGCTACCCCGTCGCTGGAGAGTTGGCAACACGCGGTCGCAGGTGACTATCAACTGGTCTCGATGCCCCATCGAGTTGCCGGGCGACCGTTGCCCGACGTGGCCACGATTGACCTGAAGAGCGAGGAACATGCCCGAGGACCACGCGGAGCCATCACTCGACCGCTGCAGGCGGCGATGCGCGCGGCGTTGGCCGACGGGGGGCAAGTGATCTTGCTGCTCAACCGACGCGGTTTCTCGACCCACATTCAGTGCCCGGCCTGCGGCAACGTGGTGCAATGCCCGGAGTGTGAGATCGCGCTGACCCATCATCGGCAGCAACAACTGGCCATGTGTCATTACTGCGACTATCACATTCCGCCGCCAGTGGTCTGCCCCGACTGCAAGTTCTCTGGCATCCGCTACAGCGGCCTGGGTACCCAAAAGCTGGAACAAGAGGTGCGAGCCCGTTTTCCGGACGAAGCCTGTTTGCGCATGGACACCGATAGCATGCGGAAGGCCGGCAGCCACGAACAAGCGCTCGAATCGTTCCGGCAAGGCCAGGTACGGATTTTAGTGGGCACGCAAATGATCGCCAAGGGGCTCGATTTTCCCAATGTGACGCTGGTCGGGGTGATCAACGCCGACACGGCATTGCACTTGCCAGACTTTCGGGCGGCCGAACGCACGTTTCAATTGGTCACGCAAGTGGCTGGCCGCACCGGACGCGGTGAAAAGGGAGGCCGGGTGCTGGTGCAAACCTTCAATCCCGACCACCTCGCGATTCAAGCGGCCGTGCGGCACAACTACGCTCGGTTTGCCGACGCCGAATTGCCGACGCGCCAAACGCACGGCTATCCTCCGTTCGCGGCGATGCTGCGAGTGGTGGTGCGTGGTCCGGCCGAACAGACCGTGCGCGGCTTTGCCGAACACCTGGCGGACCAAATCCGGCACGCCTGTGGTCGCCAGCAGACAACGGTTCGTATTCTTGGTCCAGCGGCCGCGCCAATTCCTAAGCTGCGCGGCAAATTTCGCTTTCACTTTCAGCTTCAATCGCCGATGGCCGAACCTTTGCGCGCAGCGGTTCACCAAGCAACCGCCGGCATTCAAGCCCCCGACGGCGTGCAATGGATTGCCGACGTCGATCCGCTCGACATGCTTTGAGAGTCTGGTAAAGGTCCGGATTTGCGCGGGTAGGGCTTGTTGGGTTGAGCGGAGTCGCCGGCCCACAAAACGCCTGGATTTATCGGATGACTTGTCTGCGGTTTGTGTGTTACAATCTAAAACATGTCTACTACAGCCTATATCAATCGCTTTCTGGAACCTGTTGTCGATGCCTTCACACCTGAATTGGCTCATAAAATCGTCAACCTCAAAGCTGATCCAGAACTCCAGGCTCGTGTTAATGAACTAGCGGAGAAAGCAAACGAAGGCAGCCTCACTGCGGAAGAAGATGCCGAATACAAGAGCATCATCCAGGCGGCAGACCTTGTCAGCATTATTCAATCCAAAGCCCGGCGTTACCTGACCCAATCTTGAGCGGAGCATGGATGCAGCGTTACGCGATCTAATTTGGAAACGAGGCACAAAGCCTAGAGCGAGTCGCTCTTTACCGTAGCGGACGACACCTAGTTTTCGCCGAGGTTTTCGGACGAAATACGACTACGAATGATCCGAAATTGCTCTAG
>JANQPJ010000312.1 GCA_028289525.1 Pirellulales bacterium | reverse complement strand
GAGAGCGGCACCGGCAAGGAGCTGGTCGCGCGCAGTGTTCATGCCGTTAGCCGCCGGTCGGCAGCCCCGTTGGTCAGCTTGAATTGCCCGGTGCTCTCCGACCAACTGACCGAAAGCGAACTGTTCGGCCACACCAAGGGCGCCTTTACCGGCGCTGAAACCGCGCGCACCGGCCGGTTCGAACTGGCCGACGGCGGCACTTTGTTGCTCGATGAAATCACTGAAATCGCGTTGCCGCTGCAAGCCAAACTGCTGCGAGTGCTGCAAGAACACACGTTTGAACGGGTTGGGTCGAGCGAAACCCAACAGATCGACGTCCGTATTCTGGCCACCACGAACCGAAACTTGTCGCAAGAGGTCGAACAGGGCACTTTTCGCCAAGACCTTTACTACCGGCTGGCCGTGGTGCCCATTACGGTGCCGCCGCTCCGCGAACGGCCTGAAGACATCGCAGCGTTGACTGACCATTTTCTGGCCCAAGCCGCCAAACGGTTGGAACGCGAAGCGTGCCAGCTGTCGGCCGATGCCTGTGATTTGCTCGGCAGCTATCGCTGGCCAGGCAACGTACGCGAGCTGGAAAACTTGATGACTCGTGCTAGCGTGCTCGGCCAAGGCTCCGCGATCACGGCCGACCAGTTGCGGCCTTGGCTGATCGACGGCCAAGCAGAGAATTCGAGCAGCTCAGCAGGCGAAATTCCAGTCGGCACCAGCCTACAAGAGATGGAACGCAAGCTGATCGAAAGCACCCTGGAACGGTTCAACGGCCATCGGGCCAAGACGGCTCAGGCTCTAGGAATTGGCGTCCGCACGCTCTCAGGCAAGCTGCGGTCGTATGGCTATTCGCCTGGCGAAAAATTTACGAAAGCGGCGTAGTGCACGGTCCCAGGAGTCATGGGTCAACGCCTCTGATCGGCAGATTTTGCCGACCACGGCGGCAAATCCTGCGCCCCGGTCTGCTAGCACGATCGGCCAACTGGCCGAACGGCGTTGGGTAGGCCGGCGAGTTGGAATAGGAAAATACGAGAAAAACGGTTCCCTCAGTCAAGCGATGTGTGACGCTCCATGGCGCGTCGCGCCAATTGGCATTTAACTTGCATCTACGAACAAGTGCGTTGTGCGAGTGAGCAGAGCAGGGGGGTGCCGCCGAACGAGCAAAAAGGAGTGCCATGTTCGATGCCTCGACTATCCCCGTCCTGGAGCAAGTCGTCAATTTTGCGCAAGCACGACACGGCGTTCTGGCAGGCAATATTGCCAACCTTGACACACCCGGCTATCGTGCCCGCGACCTTCCACCAGCCGAGTTTCAAAAACAACTGAAAACCGCCATCGAGACCCACCAGCATGCCATGGCTTCGCCTGGCTTTTCGTCGGAAGCAGCTCACAAGGCGATTGCCTCGGTTAGCGAGTCGATGGAAAGCCTCCTGTACCACGATCAAAGTGACGTCAATTTGGAAAACCAGGTGGCCGAAATCGCCAAGAACCAAAGTACCCACAACCTGGCCCTGTCGATCATGCGACAGCAGTTTCGGCTGCTCGAGTCGGCAATCCGAGAACGGATCGTGTAGCGAACCCTTGGTCCCCTGGCACAAGCGGGTAAGAAAGGAATGCTGCGATGAAAACCGCGTTAGACATCAGCACCAGCGGTCTAGTAGCCCAACGGCAGCGATTGAATGCCATCTCGTCGAATCTGGCGAACATGTCGACCACACGCAACGAGGCCGGTGAGATCGAAGCCTATCAGCCCCGTTACGTGGTGTTTCAGGCCGATGCCGAGTTGGCCACCGCCGCAGGCGGTCAGGGAGTTTCGGTCTCCGAGGTCGTGACCTCGGACGTCGAACCGTTGCTGAAATATCAGCCGAGCCACCCAGACGCGAACACCGAAGGCTATGTCGCCTACCCGAACATCAACATGACCATGGAGTTTGTCGACGCGCTTGAGGCGACACGTGCCTACGAAGCGAATATTGGGGTGATTGAAGTGACCAAAGATTTGGCTCAACAGACGTTGCAGATTGTTGCTTGATTTTTTGGGAAGTTTGTTGGGTGCAGATCTTTGTTTTGTCTGAGAAAAACAGCGGCCGGCGGCCGAAGCGCGAAACATTAAAACATTAGAGACATTCGATGGCCTCGATTCATAACATCAACCCGACCCCGGCGATTCAGCCCAATGCCGGCCCCAGCCAGCTCGGCTCGACCGCGCCGGCCGAGGGAGGAGGGTTCAAGGAATTCCTGCTCGATTCGATTCAGCACGTCAATCAAATGCAGCAGCAGGCCGACCATTCGGTGGAACAGCTTTTCACCGGAGGCGACGTGAATCCGGCCGAGGTGTTGACCGCGGTGCAGAAAGCCGACCTGGCGTTCAAAATGATGATGCAAGTACGTAACAAACTGGTCCAAGCTTACCAGGAAGTCCAAGACATTCGGATTTGATCACCCAGCAAGAGCAGGCAAGACGCCCTCTCTGGATTCCTTAGCGATTTCACAACACGCGTTCGACCCACTAGGTCTTCGAGGTTTCGAGAATGGATTTTCTGAACCCGATCATCACCCAAATTCGCGATCTATTTCGCTCGATGACTCCGGGCGCCCGGCTCACGGCCGGGTTGCTGCTGGGCGTGGTGGTGATCAGTTTGACCTATTTGGTCAGCTATCAGGTTGGCGAGGCTGATGCCTATCTCATGGGCGGCGAACCATTTTCGGCTCGCCAGTTGCCGGCCATGGAAGCAGCATTTGCCCAAGCGAATCTGCGCGACTATTCGGTCGAAGGCAATCGGATTCGCGTGCCGCGTGGCACCCAATCGCTGTACATGGGTGCGTTGGCCGATGCCGGCGCGTTGCCGCCTAACTTCGGCTCTTATCTGGAAAAAGCGTTGGCCAACGAAAGTGTGTTCGAGAGCGAAAAACAGAAGGCCGAGCGCCTAAAAATTGCTCGCCAAAACGAACTGGCTCTGATCCTGCGGTCGATGCCCGGGATTGAAAACGCCTCGGTGTTGTACGACGTGAAGAAGGGCGTTGCCCTGGCTCGCGGTCGCGATGAGTTCACCGCCACGGTGAGCATCAAACCGATTGGCAACGAGCCTTTAGAACCAGGCCGGGTGCCGATGATTCGCCATCTGGTGGCCGGGGCAATCGCCGGGTTAAAGAGCGAAAACGTAACCATCGCCGACCTAAACGGCCGGCACTACCCTGGCGGCAGCGGATCGGCCGACGGAGCAATTGCCGACGCCACGGAGGATCCCTATTATGCCCGCCAGCGAATGTACGAGGTGTGGCTGCGTGGCAAAATTCAACAGGCACTCCGCTACATCCCTGGGGCCGACGTTCAGGTCACCGCCGACCTGAACCGCGAATTGCGAAACATCAGCCGCAAGGTGGAACACGATCCCAAAGCAGTCGTCTACAGTAGCGAAACGGAGACTGCGACCAACAGGCAGGAAACTGCCGGACCGGCAGGCCGACCTGGTCCGGTCGCCCAGGGCCCTGCGGCCGGCGCCACTCGGTTGGCCTCGGCTCCCAAGGACACGAAGGCCGAAGAAGTCACCAATGAACGCCAGCAGAGCGTGGTCGGCACCACCGAAACCGAAACCGAAATCAAAGGCCTGACGCCCGAGCGAGTGAAGGTCACGATCGGCCTGCCGAGCAACTACTATCTGCAAGTGTGGCGCGAACAGAACCCGACTGCCGAGGGCGAGGAACCGACAACGCCCGACGCCACTGCGTTGGCCGACATCGAAGAAAAAACGCGCACCAAAATCCAACAGGCAATCGTGCCGATGTTGCCGCCAGTGGCCCCAGGCGACGATCCTTTCCCGAACGTCACGGTCACCACCTATCAGTCGCTGACGCCTGACGAAATCGCCTTGCCTGGGGTGGCTGAAAACGCACTGGCCTGGGCAGGCCGTTACTGGAGCACGCTGGGCCTGTTGGGCCTGGCTGGATTTAGCTTGTTGACCTTGCGGTCGATGATCAAGTCGGCGCCAGAGGCCGAGCCCTCGGCGGCCGGCGTGCCTGATATTCCCGATCTAGCGGTGGTCGGCGGCGACGAACCCGAGGGCAACGAATCGGAAACCAACGAAGAAGCGACGCGCCGCTTGGCGCGCCGAAAACTTAGCGGCCCTAGCTTGAAAGAAGAGCTTTCGGAAATTGTCCGCGATGACCCGGACAGCGCCGCCAGCATTTTACGAACCTGGATCAATAACGCAGGATAGGCTCACACGCCATGCCAACTAGCCGTCACGATATTCGCAAAGCCGCGATCCTGGTCGGTCATCTCGACCGGCAAGGCGCCGAGGCGTTGCTCGATCAGTTGCCTCGCGCCATGGCCGTCGAGGTTCGACAAGCGATTGTCGACCTAGGGCCTGTCGAACCAGACGAATTGCATGCGGTGTTGTCTGAGTTTCACGCCAGCACGGCGCCTGAACAGCCAGCACCGTCCGGTGGGCTGCCGGAACTGCCTGGCATCGAGCTGGAAGGGATGTTGGCCGAACAGATCTCGACCGCACCGACCGCCACGCCCGAGCCAGCGCCGCTCCACGCCCCCCAGGCCATGGCCTGTGAACGTTTTCAATTTTTGCACGATGCCGACGACGACGCCATCGCGAAACTGATTGCCGGCGAGCATCCCCAAACCATTGCGGTGGTGGCCGCTCATCTCGATCACCAACATGCCTGTCGGGTATTGCTACGATTGCCACAAATGCTCCAGGCCGACGTGCTCCGGCGGTTGGCCAATCTAGACGAGTCGGACCCAGAGAGTCTGCTCGAAGTAGAACGCGAGCTGGAAGCGAAGCTACGTCAAGAAACCCATTACCATAGCCGCCGGCAAGCCGGGTTGAGCGCCGTTTCCGAAATTCTCAAAGCGGCTGAACCTGAGGGACGCCGGATTCTGCTCTCTAGCCTGCGCCGTCGAGATAATCTGCTGGCCGAGAAACTCACCGGGCTGGCTCCAGTGACTCCGGAACCGAGTGCCCCGGCGCCGCGTGAGCCGGTTCGTTTCGAGGAATTAGCCCGGTGGAGCGACCACGACCTGGCCACCGTGCTGCGCGAGGCCCATCCGGAATTGGTCGTGCTGGCGATGGCCGAAGCAGGCGAGATGTTCGCCGCTCGGGCGGCTCGCCTGGCGCCGCCGGCGACCGCCACCGCGTTGGCCCAGGGCTTTGCCTTGCTGGGTCCGATTCGCTTGAGCGACATTTCCGATGCCCAACACCAAATTGCCCGACTTGCTCAGCATTTGCGCAATCAAGGGCAAACTGAATCCACCCCGTCTCGCCTGAGTGTTGCTGCCTAGGAGTTTTGCGCGTGTCGACCATCATCAAAGCCAATGCCCAACAGAGCCTGCCAGGACAACCGGCGATTCAACCGGTGGCGTTCAATTTGCGCAATATGGAAACCCAGGCTCAAGGCTACCTGGACCAGGTTCGGGCAGAAGCCCAGACGATTCTGCGCGAGGCCGAGGAGGAAGCTCAGCGCATTCGTGAACGGGCAGAGAAAGAAGGTCGCGATGCGGCGCTCCAGGCAGTCGAACGTGTGATGGACGAAAAGGTCGCCCGACACATGCAGACGCTGTTGCCAGCACTCGAGCAAGCGATCGAACAAGTCCAAGACTCCCGGCAGCAATGGCTTCATCATTGGCAACACAACGCAATCCAAGTGGCCACGGCGATTGCCGCAAAGGTGATTCGCCGCGAGATCGCACAACAGCCCGAAATTCCGCTGGAGTTGATCAAGGAAACCCTGGAGTTGGCCTCGGGGAGTGAAGAAATCCAACTCCACCTCAATCCGACCGATCACCAGCACTTAGGCCGCCAAGCCGAACAGCTTGCCGAACAACTGAGCCGGCTGGCCCCGGCGACCGTGGTGGCCGACGAGCGGATCACCGCCGGCGGCTGCCTGGCGCAAACCAAGTTTGGCGTAGTCGACAACCAGATTGAATCGCAATTGGCCCGCATCGCCGAGGAACTGGCTGGCTAGAAACTTCACGCAACTGCTACAGACTTCTGACCTAGGAATGAAACAACGTGTTTGACGTAACCGACCAACTTGCTGAGATGATGCCCACGGCGCTCACCGGGCGGGTCGTCCAGACCGCCGGGACGGCGATGGCTGTGGCCGATTTTCCAGCGCCGGTCGGCTGTCAGGTCGAGATTCAACGTCAGACCGGCGGTGCGATCTACGGCGAAGTGATTGGTTTTCGCAACGGTCAAACCTTGGTTTCGCCACTCGGCGAGCTGCAGGGTATTCGCCACGGCAGTCAGGTGCGATTGCGTCGGACTGCCCGTCAGGTGCGCATTGGGCGGGCCTTGTTGGGTCGCGTGGTCAACGCCCACGGCGAAGTGATTGACGGCAAGTCAGGGCCGATGCTTTCTGAGTGGGCTCGGCTTGACCGTTCTGCGCCGACCCCAGTCGAGCGGCCGCGAATCGACCGGCCGTTGACCACAGGCATTCGCGCGATCGACGGGCTGCTTACTTGCGGCAAGGGACAACGGGTAGGGATTTTTTCTGGCTCGGGGGTCGGCAAGAGTGTGCTGATGGGCATGATGGCCCGATACACCACGGCCGACGTGAATGTGATCGCGCTGATTGGCGAGCGTGGCCGTGAAGTGAACGAATTTATCGAGCGTGACCTAGGACCAGAGGGCCTGCAACGCAGCGTGGTGGTGGTTGCCACCAGCGACGAACCACCGCTGGTGCGCCTGAACGCCGCGTTTACGGCCACGGCGATTGCCGAATCGTTTCGCGATCAGGGTCGCGACGCGATGCTGTTGCTCGACTCGACAACCCGCCTGGCAATGGCCCAGCGAGAAATCGGCCTGGCCGCCGGGGAACCACCGACGACGCGCGGCTATCCGCCATCGGTGTTTGCCCTGCTGCCCAAGCTGATCGAACGGACCGGCCAATCGGCGCTGGGGAGCATCACCGCGTTTTATACCGTGTTGGTTGAGGGGGACGACGAAAACGAACCGATCGCCGACACCTTGCGAGGCTTGCTCGATGGCCATCTGTGGCTGTCGCGAAAAATCGCTGCTCGAGGCCAATACCCTGCTATCGACGTGCTGTCGAGCGTCAGCCGGTTGATGACCGAAGTGGCTAGCGTCGAACACCAGCAAGCGGCCGGGCGCATCCGCCAGTTGCTGGCCGCTTATCAGGACCATGAAGATTTGATTTCGATTGGCGCCTATCGCCAGGGGAGCAACCCCACGGTCGATGCAGCGATTTCGTTGCGCGAGGCCCTGCTACTTTACCTGCAACAACGCATCGAAGAGTCGTCGAACATGGATCAGGCGATTGAGATGTTGAAAAAAATCTCGGATCTTAGCCAGCAACCAGCACCGAACAACCAATCATGAACAACGCTGAAGCGTGTCCGGCGATGTGTTACATCGCGGCTAAGGGGGCGCGAGCACATCACTTACAACTTGGCATTCAACAATTCTACCGCGACATTGACAACCCTCAGAAAACGCGCGAGCGCGTACCAATAACCAATAACTAACAACCCCCATGGCTCGTTTTCAGTTTCGACTCCGCACACTACTCAAACTCCGCGAGGCCACTCGCGACGAGCGGCGTCGCAAGCTGGCCGAAGCCCAGCTGGCGAGCAGTCGACTGACAGAACAACGTGATGAGTTGCAGGCTCAGATTGCCGATCTGGGAGAGTCGCAGTTGGATGCCAGTCGGCCGGGCTCAGTCAAAGTGAATCAATTGTTGGCCCACGGCCGATACAAAGGATTGCTGAGCGCCAACATTCAAACCATGCAGGAACAATTAAAAACGCTGGCCAACGAAACCGAACGGCGACGCCAGGCATTGCTCGAAGCCGATCGCGACGTTCGGGTACTCGAACGGCTCCAGGAAATCCAGCAGCAACGACATCACGAGGGGCTGCTTCACAAAGAGCAGAAAGAACTCGATGAAATCGCTAGCCGAACGCGCATGGAGGGAGTGTAGTCGTGCGCGAGCTTGTATCACTCATTGCCGCCTTTGTGACTTACCTGTGTGTGGGTACGGTGCTGACCAGTGGCCTGGGCGCAGGCTATTTGTGGATGTCTGGCAAGCTCGACAAGAAAAAAATGTTTCAACTGCTGGCCGTTGTGCACAACGTCAACCTGCCTGACGAAGACGAATCCACTGACCCCGAGGAAGCCAAGCAAGCCCACGTGAAAGGGCATTCCTACGAAGAGATTGAACGCCTGCGAGGCATTCGGGCACGCACCCTGGAACTCAAGCAACAATCGCTCGAACGAGGGCTGGACGAATTACAATTTCAACGCACGGCCGTTTCCGAACTGAAAGCTCGTTTTGAACAGCAGAAGACCGGTTACACCGAACGCCTGAAGACGCTCCGCAACGAGACCTTGGCGCAAGGCTATGCCGACAATCGAGTGATTTGGGAAAACATCAAACCGAAACAGACGAAAGATCAAATTCTCAAGATGGTCGAAGCCGGCGAGATTGACGACGTCGTGGTGATTCTCTCCGACATGCAGATTCGGCAGCAGGCCAAAATCATCAAATCGTTTGAGACGCCAGCAGAACTGGCCGTGTTGGACCGTATTATGCGATTGATCCGCCAAGGCGCTCCGGAAAGCACAGTCATCGACAAAGCCCTCCGTGAACAGAATGCCCAATAAGTCCACCGTGGTAGCAGAGAGACCTTAAAACCATGTCGCCCATTCCGTTTCAATTCACGCCGGCTCAAGCTTCGCCCGAGCCGCCTCCGCTCTCGTTGCCTGCGCCGCAACCTCCGGCCCAAACCGACCAACGATTCGATACCCATTTGGAGCAAGCCCGCACCGATCCACGATATGAATCGGCCGCCACCACGTCACCAGACTCGCCCGAGCCCCCAACCGACGCTCCAGCAGCCGAGGCGGACGCTTCAGAGCCTCGGGCGTTGACCGCTTCCTCCGACCACGAAGAGGAGCCGACCGACACGAACGAGGGCGACAACACGGCCGTGGTCGCCGCTGGTGAAACCCAAACGCCGCTTCGGGAAGAACCGCCTGCGAAACAGAGCGACACCTTGGAGTTGACCGTGGCCGACGAGGCGGAAGACCCGGACAGCGAACAGGCTGAAGGCGAAGGGCAGGAGCAAACTGCCCAAGCAACAACGACCGAAGAACCGTTGGTCGATCAACTGGCTGGCGACCACGACACGCAAACTCAGACACGGGATCAATCAGCACCGGGGGCTACGACCGTGGATACCGAAGAACCGAAAAACGCACCCTTCGAGATTTCTACCCAAGCTGGATCGCAGAACGCGAATGCCGATCAAACCGCCGCAGAACAACCAACCAGCCCACTGGCCGAAGCAACCGCCGAACTTGCCGGAACCGTTGCCGCCGGCGTGGTAGAGCAGGGGTCGGGCGTTGCAGAGACCAGCCAGATTGGCCGTCGACGCAAGCAGACCCCTTCGACCAACGAGACGTCGCAGCCAACCACGACGATTGCCCAGTCGCCTCATAACGGGCTGGTCACGACTGTCATTACCCAGGCGGTTCAAGCAGCCGAGTCGGCGAGTAATGGCCAAACCGTTGACGCCAAAACGGCGAGCAGCGAAACGGCCCCGGTCGAAACGAGCGCCTCGACCGAACCGTCTCGCACCGCCCAAAGCCACCGGCTTGACTCGGCCGAACGTTTCACAGCGCCCCAAGCAGCCCGAGGGCACGTGGCCGAGGCGACCGAACTGGAGACGATCAGCCACACAGATCGTGCTCGGTTCGTACAACGGGTATCACGAGCATTTCAGATTGCCAGCGACCGGGGCGGAGAGGTGCGGCTACGCTTGGCACCGCCAGAGCTGGGCTCGCTCCGGCTACAAGTCACGCTGACCGATGGGACTCTGAATGCCAAGTTGGAAGCAGAAACCCAAACGGCCCGCAATCTGTTGCTCGACCAGATACCCATTCTGAGAGATCGTCTGGAAAGCCAAGAAATCAAGCTCGGCAAGGTCGACGTGGGCTTGCTGGACCTCTCGCAAGGCGGCACGCAAGATACCTCCGGCAACCACGACCCGAACTCCGACGGAACCGGTCGCCGATCCGGCGGCCAATCCTCAGCCACGCCAAATGTGACCGAAGACCCAACCCACGCCCCCTTAGACCACCGCCTTCAAGACGGCCAACTGAACGTTGTGATCTAAGCTCCCCTTACCAGAGCGAACAGGAGATTTGAACGATGAGTCAACTTCCCAGCGTCAACCAACTCACGGCCACGAGTGCTCAAAACCAAGAGACGAATAACGCGCTGCGAGGTCTCGACATTGACAATTTCCTGGAGTTGCTGATCACGGAACTCCAAAACCAGGATCCGTTGAATCCGTTGGAGAACGACGAGATCCTTCGCCAAGTGAGCCAAATCCGCGAAGTCGGCGCCACCGAACGGCTGACCGACACGCTCGATTCGGTTCTCTTGGGCCAAAACGTGAATAATGCCACGAATCTGATTGGCAGACAAGTTCGGGCATTGGATGAACAAGGCGGCCAGCTCGAAGGCGTGGTCGATCGCGTGACGATCATCGACGGCTCGCCCACCCTGCACATCGGCCCCAACAACGTGGCGTTGAGAAACGTGGCGGAAATTCAACCGAATGACGAATAACGCATTCAGCCAAATGCAGTAGAGGCCCTGGAAAGAAGTTCGAAATCCGAATCTCGAAATCCGAAACAAATCAGAAGGCCCAAAATACAAATGTCAGTAGTTCCAAATTTCCGATGTTGATCGGTAGCAGCGGTCGGTGACCGCTCGCGAAACACTCGTTTTTATCGTTGTATCTGAAAAACAGTGCTTTCT
>JANQPJ010000309.1 GCA_028289525.1 Pirellulales bacterium | reverse complement strand
CTAGAGCGAGTCGCTCTTTACCGTAGCGGACGACACCTAGTTTTCGCCGAGGTTTTCGGACGAAATACGACTACGAATGATCCGAAATTGCTCTAGGGGTTGCTCTTATCGGCTCCTGCACACAAGTGCAAGTGACTTTCCCAAACCCTTTACAACAAATCTCCACGCGCCGTTCGACGAGCCATCCGGCAAGCCAGACCAAACATCACCGCGCCAAACAACACCGTCACCGTCCAACAAACCGGCGCACTAGGCGTCACGACCACGCTTGAATCGAGCAGTTGCCGGAGCGCCGAAACGCCATAGGTCAACGGGTTGAGCCGCACGACCAGCCCCAGCCAGCCGGCCCCTTCGGGGAAAAAGGCCCCGGACAGCAGCCACATCGGCATCAACAACACGCTCATCACCGCGTGGAACCCTTGGGTCGAATCCATCCGCCAGGCAATGATGAAGCCCAGACTGGTCAGTCCGAAACCAATCAGCGCCATCAGTCCTACCACGGCCACCAGGCGCAACAGAGTCAATTCCAGCCCGATTGTCAACCAGCCGAGCAGCAAGAACAGGCAAGCCTGCAACAGGGCCAACAACGTGCCGCCGAGCACCTTGCCGAGCACCATCGACCACCGCGGCAGCGGCGCGACGAGGACGCCTTGCAAAAATCCTTCCCGGCGGTCTTCGATAATCGAAATCGTGGCGAAGATGGCCGTGAACAATAAAATCATCACCAACACGCCAGGAAAAAAGAACGCATAGTCGAGCCCGGCTGACCCAGCGCCGCGAAACCCTTCGCTAAACAAGAACCAAAAAATCACCGGCTGGCCGAGCGCGCCAAACACGCGATTCCGCTGGCGCAAAAACCGCACCAACTCGCGCTGACACAACGTGGCCGCGGCCAACCAGCCGCTCGTGAACTGAGCCATCATCGACGCCTGTTCTCCCTGCATCTCACTCGCTTTCGACAAACCGGCGACCGGTGCGCGCAATGAACACATCTTCCAACGTCGGTTTGCCAAGCGTGATTGCGGTGATCTGCGCGGGGAAGGCTTCCACCAGGCGGGCAATCCACTCGTGGCCGCCAGCCTGTTCGAAACGGACCGTGTGGTCGAACGTGTGGACTGGCAAGTTAAAACGCACCTGGATTTCGGCCGCCAACTTCGTCGGATCTTCGGTTTCGATGGTGATCGAATCGCCACCGACGCTTGCCTGTAACTCGTCTGGAGTTCCTAAAGCAACCAGTCGGCCCTCGTTCAAAATCGCCAGCCGGTCTGCTCGGTCGGCTTCATCCAGCAGATGGGTCGTCAGGACGATCGTTACTCCGGTGCGTTCGCGCAGCGCGCCAAGATAGTTCCACAAATCGCGTCGCGCGCCTGGGTCAAGGCCCGTGCTAGGCTCGTCCATCAACAGCAACCGGGGGCCTGGCAGCAACGCCTTGGCCAATTCCACGCGACGCCGCAGACCGCCGGAGAGCGTTTCGACCCCATCGCGCCGACGATCGGTCAAGCCAAGGGTTTCTAGCATTTCATCACAACGACCTTTTAACCGTCGACCGGTCAGACCGTACAACCGGCCATGGTGCCGGAGATTTTCGTCGACCGAAAGTTTGCGGTCGACGCTGGCTGCTTGGAACACGACGCCCAACTGGCGTCGCACCGCATGGACCGCCTGGGCCAGGTCTGCTCCGACCATCCGCACTTGGCCTGCCTGGGGTGGAATTAAGGTCGAAAGCAACCGGAACAACGTGGTCTTGCCGCTGCCATTGGGGCCCAGCAGAGCAAACACCTCGGCCTCGGCGACCGACAGACTCAGATCGTCGAGCGCGGTTCGCTCGCCATACCGGTAGGTAACGCCAGAGACTTCGACCATCGCGGTCATGAGAAACCCAACTCTCTATCAGGCATTGTCCCCAAACGCTTCTAAGTCCGAAACGCCAGCGAGCGAACGTGGCGAACAGCCCAAGTATTGACTACGAAGAACCCTGAAAAACTGCCAAGTCGAAAAACAGGGACCGGTGGTCCCTCGCGAAACAGGTGAAATCAACGGTTTCGCGAGCGGTCACCGACCGCTGTTTTCGTGGAATCGTTGACTTTGTAGTTCTCCTACACCAAGAATCGTCAAGTGTCTACCACGAAGAAAAGAGCGATCGCAACGGCTGATCAGGAAAATTCAAACGACCACTCCGTCCACCAAACAAAACGACTCTCTCTAATGAGCCGATTCCTCGTGAGCGTCGTGGTGTTGCTCTTCTGGATGCGTGTTGCCGTGACCCTCGTGACCCTGTTCGGCCTCGTCATGGCCATGAGCTTTTCCATGCACCGCAGGCACCGCCATGTGCAGGGCTCGCTCGCGGCTAATGTGGTCGCCCCGCCAACCGACGTCAGGAATCAACATCACCAGCAGAAAGAATGACATCAACAGCGCGGGAAAGGTGAGGACATATTTCCAGTTTGCTTCCCACTTCAGGTGCATGAAAAACAAAATCACCAGCATCGCCTTGACGCACGAGATGGCCATCATCACTAGCCAGCTCACCTTGGGCGTTGAGTGAAAGGCATGAAACGAGGCAAACGACAGCGCCGTCAGCACACACAGGGCGATAAAAATCGTGGTAAACAGCCCCAGGTTGCCATGATGGCCGTGATCGTCGTGCGCCGACGTGTCGTGTTCAGTCATGGAGAATTTTTCCTGCTTAAAACAAGTACAACAGTGGAAACAAAAAGATCCACACTAAATCGACAAAGTGCCAATACAGGCCAACGTTTTCGATCACGCCTGCGTTGTGCGGCCCAAACTGGATATGCGGCATCAGCAGAATTAAAAAGGTAATCAGGCCGACCAACACGTGGATGGCGTGAAATCCGGTGGTGAGAAAATAAGTGCTCGCCCACATGTTGCCGCCGGCAATCACCATCGGCAGCTTGAGCCAAGGGTATTGTTCATTCAGCCCCAGCTCATGCGCCTCTTGCAACTCCGGCAACACCTCGGCTCGACTGTTCACCAGGGCCAATTGGGCCGTGACGGCTTTGGCCTGTTCGGCGGCCACGGCCGCGTCTTCGCCTTCGGCATCCGGCCGCGCGGTCAACTGGGACTTTTGTTTGGTGAGTTTGGCTTGTTGCTGGGCGAGCGCGGCCGTCTCTTCCTGCATGTATTTCTCATCGGCCGCGGAGCGGTGCCCTCGATAGATTACATAGGCCACGTTGTCGAGTGCCTGTTGCTTGGCGACTGGATCGTCGTTGAGCGCGGCGGTCGAGGCAGCCCATTGCACCAGACCGGTCTGCAACCGTTTGACCAACTGCAAACGCTGCCGGCCGGTTTCCGAAAGCTCTTGGCCTTCGCCGACCGAGCCTTCAATCTCGGATTGCAATGCCTGGAGCCGCTCGCCCACGGCCGACAGGTAGTTCACGTCAGCCCGTTCGTGCATGCGGCTGCGAGGTTTGGACGGATAAATCCCGTGAGAAAATTTCGAACTGTATTCATACGCTTTGATGCCCAGAAAGATGGTGCCCAAGATGAGCGTCAACAACAGCCAGCCCTTGGCGGCTGCCGAGGCTCCCCGTTTGGCCATCTCCAAGGCAAAGACAATCGTCACGCTGGAACAGATCAGAAAGAAGGTGTTGATCGCGCCCCAAAACTCGACCAAGTGAACATCGTGCGGCGCCGGCCAAACCGGGGCCCCGAATCGCAACACGATATAGGCACCCAACAGACCGGCAAAAAACATGATTTCGGTCGACAGGAATAGCCACATGAAGAGTTTGCCATTGGGCAGCGGCAAACCGGGGTGGTATTCTAGCTCCAGGTGATGGCTGTGACCTTCTTCGCTCATCCTACAAACCTTCGGTTCTTGAGGTCCGACCGCGTTGAACTAGGCCGGGGTGGCCAACATCAACAGCAATAACAGACTCGGTAAATAAATCAAACTTGCCCGCAACAACCGGCGTGCGGAAACATCGTCGAGACGAATCATAAACACGACGGCCGCGATCAACTGGCCCAACGCCAGCGCCAAGGCCCCGAGAAAATAAATCCGCACACTGCCTGAGCCTGGCAAAATCGCCGGAATCAAGCTCACCGGCAACAAGGCCAGCGCGGCCGAAACGGCCTGGCCTCCGGCGCGAATGCCAGAAGGGTCGACGACCGACAGCATTTGAATCCCGGCCGCCCGATACTCGTGCCGATACATCCAGGCAATCGCCATGAAATGGGGGAACTGCCAGAGAAACACGATGCCAAACAGCACGGCTGCCCGCACGTCGAGCGGCTGCCCCATGGCAGACCAGCCCATCAAGACCGGCATCGCTCCGGCCACCGCTCCGACCATGGTGTTGGCCGACCAATAGCGTTTCATCGGCGTATAAATCACTACATACAACAGCCAACTCACTAGCCCTAACAGCGCGGTGAGCAGGTTGACCATCAGCCCCAGGTAGGCCACGCCGACCACGCCGGCCAGCAGACCGCCCAGCACCACTTCTCGGCTCGATACGCGCCCTGCCGGCAGGGGCCGGTTTCGAGTACGAGCCATGTGCCGATCGGTCGTGCGTTCCAACCACTGGTTCAGCGCGCTGGCCGAACCGGCGACCAAGGCCGTCCCCAGCAGCACATGGACCAACAGACTCAGATCGGCCCCAGCAATGCCTGCGGCCACCGCCACGGTCGCCAACTCTAGCAACGCGATCTTTGGCTTGGCCAGTTCCAGGTAGTCAGCCAGTCGGGCAAACCAACCGGAGGACGTCCCCAGCAGGGCCGGCGACGGATAGCTAGAGCCTTCGACGGCCAATGGCCATTGGGCAACCGCCGGCTCCGAGGTGGTTTCGTGCGATGTGCTCATGTGGTTACCCCTAGCAACGTTGCCGAACCGGCCACAGCAGCCTGTCGCCCCCAGTCGGCCAATCGCCAACAACGAAGGGCCAGCACCAGCGCCACGGCGAGAATCAAAGATCCGGTCGCCACATGGGCCGTGACCGTCATCGCCTGGAGCATGCTGTCGGCGGCCACGGTATAACCGGCCGCCCAGCCCCAATCGGCCAGCCAGGCCGGCGAACCATACTTGACGACCCAAGTGGCCAGGCCGAGACCGACTTGTACGGTCATCAACACGCCCAGCAACATGGCCGGACGCACCAGAGCTGGCTGATCGCGGCGATGGTGAACGGTTCGCACCACCAGCACCGTCACGTGAGCAAGCAACACCAGCGCTAGGGCCAAGTGCATGACGACCAACATTTGAAACACGTCGGGACGGGCCCCTAGGGCAATGTGCCGCACCTGAGCGCCGAGCACCAGTTGCACATAACTCAACAGCGCCGTGATAAGCGTCAAGCGTTCTAAACCGCCAGTGGTCGGACGCCGCTTGGCGTTGGTCCACCACATGGACGTGCAAACCCACAGGGCCACGCACAAGGCAAAAAAGGCCGGCCCTGCACAGCCATGCAGCTTGGCCAGCGTGCGATCATCGAGCAATACCCGCATTCCACCCAGCACCCCCTGCCCAATCACTCCGACAACCGCCACGATGCCGAGCCACCGTATCCAGCGCCGGCCGTCGAGGCAAAACAACGCCACGGCCAGAGCGATCGTCAATAACCCTACGGCCGAAGCCAAGAGCCGATGCCCGTGTTCGATCAGCAGATCCCAAGGCCCCCAGAGCCAGGTTTGCCAGGGGTAAAGAAACAGATTATAGCCGTAGGTGTTCGGCCAGTCGGGCACGGCCATGCCAGCTTGGGTGGTCGTGACTAACGAACCGATCCAAATCAACGGAAACGTCAGCCCGAGGAGCGCAGCGGCCAAGCGATGAGGCCAGCGAGACTGGCTCAGCTTAGACAACGCCGGCGAATGGGCAACCACGGGAGACATCGGTGCGTTTGGTCTCAATCAAAAAGCGGCTATGTTTCAGGAAAGTACGTAAAACAAGCGTTTCGCGAGCGGTCACCGACCGCTGTTACCACTGCTACCTTACTCAGACGCCTTCGCATCAGAACTGGCCGGCGGCGGTTGGGTCTGAGGATAGTAGTCGATGTCGACTTCCGGCGAGCCGTATTCGTACGGCCCCCGATAGACGATCGGCTGAATATCAAAATTTCCATGGCCAGGCGGGCTGGGAGCGGTCCACTCTAGGCCGTTGGCGTTCCAAGGGTTGCGGCCAGCACGTCGGCCGAAAAAGATGCTGTAGAAAAAGTTCACGGCAAATACGACTTGCGTGGCCACCATGCCGATCGCACAAATCGTAATAAACTCGTTCAGCGGCTGTAGTTGATGGAACGAAGCGTAGTGATACGGATCGGCATAACGGCGGGGGAAACCGGTCGCCCCCAGAATGTGCATCGGGAAAAATGTTCCGTTCAGGAAGATGAACGTGAAGAAGAAGTGGATCTTCCCCCAAAACTCGTTCATCATTCGCCCAAACATCTTGGGAAACCAGAAATAGATGCCGCCAAAGACGGCCATCGCCGTGCCGGCAAACAACACATAGTGGAAGTGGGCCACGATGTAGTACGTGTCATGAATAAAAATGTCGACCGGCGTGGCCGCCATGAAGATGCCGGACAGGCCGCCGATAATAAACATCGAGACAAACGACAGGGAAAACAGCATCGCCGTGGTGAACTGTATTTTGCCACCCCACAGGGTTCCCAGCCAGTTGAACACCTTGATCGCACTCGGCAAGGCGATCATCATCGTCGAAACCATAAACGTCATGCCCAGCCCTGGGTTCATGCCCGAGACGAACATATGGTGCCCCCACACGATGAAGCCCAGCCCAGCGATGCCTGAGATCGAATAGACCATCGGCTTGTAACCAAAGACAGGCTTGCGAGCAAAACAGCTAATCATGTCGGACACCATGCCCATGGCCGGCAGAATCATGATGTAAACCGCCGGGTGAGAATAGAACCAGAACAAGTGTTGCCAGAGCAGCGGATGCCCACCCCCGGTGGCGGCAAGCGAATTGTTGGCAATCAACCCCTCAGGCAAAAAGAACCCGGTGCCGAGCATCCGATCCATCAGCTGCATAAAACCGGCGGCCGTCAAGACTGGCAGCGCGAACGCCTGGAGGATGGCGGTGATGAACATCGCCCAAATCGTCAACGGCAACCGGAACATCGTCATGCCGGGTGCCCGCATCTGGATGATCGTAGTCATGTAGTTGACCGAGCCGAGCATCGACGAAATGCCGACAAACGTGACGCCGAGCAGCCAAAAGGTCTGGCCACCGTGACTGCCTGGGGCGGCCTCGACAATCACTGACAAGGGCGGATACGAGGTCCACCCTCCGGCGGCAGCCCCGCCAGGCACGAAGAAGCTAATGCCCATGCAAACGAACGCCGGCCACATAAACCAGTAGCTGAGCATGTTCAGGGTTGGAAACGCCATGTCGTCGGCGCCGATCATCAGCGGAATCAAATAGTTTCCAAACGCCCCGGCTAGAATGGGAATGATCACAAAAAAGATCATCACGGTGGCGTGCATGGTAAAGAGCACGGTATAGAACTCCGGCGAAATCTGCCCGCCTTCGGAGGCGAAGGCCAGCTTGCCGATCACCGGCATGTCGGTCCAGGGCCAGGCCAATTGCCAACGGATGCCCAGGGCCAGCAGCCCTCCGACCAAAAACCAGATCAGCGTCGAGAACAGAAACTGCAGCCCGATCACCTTGTGGTCAAACGAAAAGACATATTTCGAAATGAAGCTTTGCGTGTGCTCGTGATGCGCCGCATCCCCATGAGCGCCGGCATCCGCGGTCGTCGTACTCATAATCTTTTTCCTACGATGGCTTTTGTCCTGATCGCACAGCCGACCGAACGGGAATGTCCGGCCGAGCGTGTCCTCAGTCTTCGTCGTCTTCGGTCTCTTCGTGGGTAGCCTGTTGCTCGGCGTAACGCTCGGCCAACCAGGCCTCATAGTCGGCACGCGGCTCGAACGTCACTTGGCCCTTCATTTTGTAATGGCCCCAGCCACACAACTCGGCGCACACGATGTCGAACTTGCCGGTCTCGAGCGACTTGAACCATACGGCCTGTCGCATGCCTGGCACCAGGTCTTGCTTCACGCGCAAGTTGGGCAAGAAGAAACTGTGCAACACATCCTCGCTCTTGATTACCAGCAACACATCTTCGTTCACCGGCAAGTGCAGGTCGTTCACCTGATGAATGTCGTCGGGCGTGTGCAACACGCCATCGTTGCCAGGATAGCGAAAACGCCACTCGAACTGCCGCCCGGTCACCTCGACCGTCGGTGGAATATTCGGAGCCCTAGAGCCGAGCTTGGCGCCAGCCCAGGCTTCCATCTGATAGATCGCAATAAACAACAATGTGGCGGCCGGCAAAATCGTCCAGACCACTTCCAGGCTATGGCTGCCGTGGGTGAACTTGACCGGTTCGGCATTCGAGCGGGCATCGTACCGCCACATGAACCAAAACAGCACGCACTCGGTCGCGATAAAGACCGCGCCGGTCAGCCAGAGGATAAACATGAACAGGTGGTCGATCGTGTGGCCATGCTCGGAAACGTCGAGCGGCAGCCAACTATTCAGATACGGGGCCAGCATGAAACAGGCTACCCCGAGAATCGGCACCAGCAGAAACAGCAGGCTCCAAAATTTATTCACCGCGAAACTCCGAGTCTCTCAAGCGTGTGTTACTACAGGCGTTCTCGTTTCGGAGCGACCAACTGCTCCGGGGGCAGGCTCAACGAATCGAACGGCAACGACTGCACATAGTCCACCAAATTCCAAATCTCTTCCGCCGCCAGGCCAACCGCCGCGTCGGGCGAAGCCTTGGCCGATCCTGGCATCGGAGAGCCGTTAATCCCAGCATGAATGCGACGGTAAATGTCTAACGGCCGACGACCGCCACGATAGATCCCTTGTCGCAGGTTACGAGGCCGGATTGTCCGCACCGGCAACGCGCCAAGCTCGGCCAAGTCCAAATCCGGCTTGCTCTCGGACAGCTTGAATAGACGTTTGTTCCAATCGTCAAAGTCGGTCGTCTCGCCGTCACCAAGGGCTGTTGTGCCGTGGCACTTCACACAGGCAGCCCGTTCGCCGTGAAACAGCTCTCGGCCAGCGGCAATCGAGACCGCCAGCTCGGCCGGCGAACGGTCAGTCGGCGGGGCCAAGTCGGCATCGGGATTGATCACCAGGTCGGACGCCTGGGCCCATTTCTCCCCAATCTCGGCCACTACCTCTTTCGTGATTTCAGCCACCTCAGGCAACTGGTCGATCCGCTCGCCTTCGTCCAAGTCGAATGTTTCGGCAACCAGTCGTTGTTCCAGCTCTCCTCGCATGCTCAGGTAGATGACATATTCAATCAGGGCATCGAGTTGATGGTCAGGCAACAGGCGGAACGAAGGCATCGCCGTGCCGGGAACGCCTTCGACCAGTACGCGCCGCAGGTCGTCTCGAGTAGGACGCGCCACCCGCTCGGTCGATTTGAACTTATAGACTCCCTGACGATAGTCGCGCGGATAAGGGTTCAAGAAGGCAGCCGTCGGCCCGGCCCCATCGCCAGAGATCCCATGGCAATGGGCACAGTGTCGACGGTAGAGCCCTACCTCGTTGCCCAACTGGTCGCTGGCAACCGCCCCGGCCGCCGCTTTCAGTTTTTTGAGATCAAGTTCAGCCTCGGCCATCGCAAACGGCTCGTCAGGCGTTCCAAACGCGGCGGTCAACACGTTGGCGATGCCAATCTGCTGGTCGCGGCTCATCTCGCTGGAAACCATTTCGACCATGTTCAGCCGAAAGCGGGCCGGAGGCGCTTCGCCGCAACCGGTTAGCCCCAACAGCAACATGCCTAAAAGTGTGCCTGAGAGCCCACAGCGAGCCCAAAACCAAGAAGAGTTTGCTTTCATCATTTTGTTCCACGACCGACGACGCCAGCGCGTCGCGGCTAGGGATTTCCTTACGTCTCTAATTCAACGAACCGGCCGGAACGGTCACTTCCAGGCTTTTGGTCTCGTTCTCGGTCAGCTTCAATTTAAAACGGCCCTTGGCGTTCCATTTCACACCGGCCACTTCCACGCCGGCTAATGCTCCGCCTGGCCCGGTGCCACTCTCGTGCCACACCTGAAACTCAATCTCTTCGCCGTCAGGCAGATTGGCAATCTCAAAACTGCCATCTGGCTTGGTCACCGCGAAATAGCCGTTCTTGCGCGGCAAGATATACGCCTGCATCCAAGGGTGGATGCTACAGGTGACCGATACCGGGGCGCTCTCCTCGGCATCCGGCTTGAACGTGATCTCACCACCATCGGGAACGGTTTGGTTGAAACTGCTGCCACGCTTGGCGTCGATGTTCGTGTTGTGACCCACCGGGTCGCTGTTGAGAATCTTCAAAGTCTGGCCCAGGCGGATCGGCAATACATGGCTCAGAAAGATACATTCCTTCTGATCAAACAGCGCGCTCTCTGGCGGACTGCTAACCGCTTCATGCTCACGCGATACTTTGCGAGCAAACACCACCACGTTGGCAATCCCACGCGTGGCCGAATCAATCAGCAAAGCTTCACTCAGCACCTGACGTCCGGCCGGGGCGCAGGCGCCAACGTCTTTGTTCACCGTGAGCGGCTTTCGAGCGGGAATCGCGGCTCCATTGGCCAACCGGAAGGTTCCCTTCAGCGTTGCCCAACCGGTGCCGGTCGCGGCACTCGCCACAGCCCCCCCGCCTGCTTCACCGCCGCTTGAGACCAAGCGTCCCCGAATTTCGGTCGCCGCAGCCAGGTCAGCCTGAGGGTCATTGGGTTCCGGACGACCACAGCCGGACATACCGACCAGAGCAAATAGGACGACAAACCACTTCCAGCGCATCTTCAATCCCTACTACCAACAGGTTGAAAAAGCCGCGTGGCCGGCATCTCGCCTACCGACCACGACGGCCCTCTTTGCTACTTCTTCCACACGCCTGGGGGACTTTCGCCCCGACCTTCCGCCAGTCTAACCGGCAGCCAGATCCTTGGCCTTGATCTGCACCACGCCCAGATCATTGTCGCCCGAGGCAACTTTTAACTTCAAACGCCCCTTGCGCGAAGTCTCGCCGTCGCCGATCTTCACGCCACGCAGGTAGGCCAGTTTTTCATGCCAAAACACCAACTGCTGCTTGCCGGCCGGCACGTTCTTGATCTCAAACGTTCCGTCCGCCTTGGTAACCGCCATGTAGGGATGATCTTGGATCAGCACGTAGCCTTTCATCCAGGGATGAATGTTACAGGCAACCGCCACTGGCAACTTTTCCTTTTCCTCAAACTTGACCGGCACCTCACCGCCAGCGGGAATCAAGACGTTTTTGCTGTCGTTGTAGATACAGGTAATGTTGCTGTTATGGCCCACCGAATCGGAGTTCTTCAACAACAAGGTCTGGCTGGTCCAAAGCGTCGCCACGTGCGGCGCAAACGCACAGTGCAGGTTGTCGATCGCAACTTGGTTATCTGCCTGGGCTTGGTAGTCGGGATGAATCTCCGGAGTCGAACGCGAGTATAGGTAGACCACCACGTTGGCCAACCCGTTGCCTGCGCCAACCACCACTTCTTCGTTCACCGGATGGTGGGCCGTGCAAACCTGGGTATCCTTGGTCACCTCCAACTTGGCCGGCGCCGAAACGTCGCCATCGACGACAAACTTCCCTCGAATCGTTCCCCAGTCTCCAGCCGCGGCCGGTTGGCAAATCGCCCAACTCAACCCCAACACCAACAAACTTGCCATCATTTCTCGTCGTCTCATCACAGCATCCTCCTCCTACGCGTCATTCAGCCTTCGACACATCCCTGTCCTCGGCTGAATCGGTTGGTTCACCCTCGACATCCGTGGGCGATGCGCCTTCGGCGCCTAATTCAATCCCCTGGACACCTGCCTTGAGGTCGTCGACTTGCACGTCTTCAATTTCAACAGGCGGTTTGGGCGGGTCGCCTCCACAGCCGGAGACGCCGATCAAGGCGGGAATCACTAAGACCACAGTATAAGAAAGCCATTGCCGAAAAACCATTCTCTTTTCTCCCAGTGATTCC
>JANQPJ010000293.1 GCA_028289525.1 Pirellulales bacterium | reverse complement strand
AGGATTCAGACCACCGCTGGCGTTCGAGGCGATCAGCCGTTGGGCACCCAGGGTCGCCATCACGCGCACTGGCAAGGTAATCTGGTGGCGCGAATAGCCTTCGTAGGCATGGAGCCGGCCGTTCATCACCATCACTTGACGACCGTGCCAGTGTCCACACACCAACCGGCCAGCGTGGCCGAGTGCCGTGCTGACCGCGAAGTGAGGAATCTCGGCAAAGTCCAGCACGACCGGGTCGAGCACCTCTTCGGCCAATGCACCGAGACCGGTTCCGAGCACGATGCCAACTTGGGGCCGCTCGGGGAGATGCCGGCCGATGACGTCGACGGCCTCGGCGACTTGGTGCGTCAGATCGTTCACGACCGCTCCTGCGTCAGGCGTCGCCAAGTGACTTTGCTTCATGCGCTAAGACGCCTGAGACGATCTGCACCAGGTGAGGACCGGCTTCGTTGGCCACTCGGATAATCTCTTCGACGTTGGCTGCTTGCAAAGCGTCTGGCAGGCACATGTCGGTCACGGCTGACAGCCCAAACACCCTCATCCCAGCGTGCACGGCCGTCAACACCTCGGGGACCATCGACATGCCAACGATATCGGCTCCAATCAGGCGGAGAAACCGATATTCAGCTCGCGTCTCGAGATTGGGCCCGGTTACCGCCACGAGCACTCCTTGATGGGCAACGATGTCAGCCCGACGAGCCACGCCCAGCGCTACATCGATCAATTCACGACTGTACGGCTCACTCATATCAGGAAACCGAGGGCCGAGCCGGTCATCGTTGATGCCGACCAGTGGATTGCCATTCATCAAATTGATGTGATCCGACACCACCACCAAGTCGCCACACTGGTAGTTGGGGTTCATCCCGCCGGTGGCACTCGTGACGATCAGCAACTCGGCCCCCAGGGCTTTCATCACTCGAACCGGCAGCGTAATCGCTTGAAGCGGATAGCCTTCATACTGGTGAAACCGCCCCTCCATCACGATGACCGGGACGCCTTCGAGCAGCCCACAGACCAGGCGGCCACGATGGCTGACGGCCGTCGATTTCAGAAAATTTGGAATGGCGTCGTAGTCGATCGTGGCTTCTACCTCGATCCGATCGACTAACGACCCCAGGCCGGTGCCGAGAATAATTCCGGCGCCAGGCGGCCGGTTCCAATGCCGACGAATCGTGTCGACCGCTTCCTGGATTTTGCCATGCAGTTCTAACATCCGTGACGTCGCTTTCCCCAAGATTTCAAACGAGCGAGAAAGGCGTATAGATTAGCCGTTTCTCGAGCGTCTGGCTAGGGAATCGTCACCGTTTCGCCTCCGCGAGCGGTGAAGAGCGACACAAACAGATCAGCCGCAATCGTTTCGACATGGAATCGCACGGCACCGTCGCCGTAGAGAAAGTTACAACCGCCAGGATGAAAGCTATACACCTCCGAGGCGTTCGAGCAGTTCATCAGCTGCGAGCCTTGGCAAGCGTGGTTGATCTCCATCGTCAGTTGCCAATTGGCCCAACGAAACGACGAGCCGGTTTCGGTGCCCATGAACTTGCCCAGTTCATGGCGCAACGGACGACCACCGTCTTCGAAAAACAGCCAGGTGTTCGACAGACCATCGCGAACATGGGCTGGCGTGACGCGCACCGTTTGGCTGGCGCTCGGGTCGCGCCGCAAGATGCCCAACCAAGTGTCCGAATTCGCCGGCCCCCGATCTTGAATTGGCCGGTCTGGTCCGATCAAGGCTCCCAGGCCCGTGGCCGATGAACGATCGATGTTCGTCGCCGGGATGTAGTCACTCACGTGCTTCGCTTCCCGACCGCCAGGCGCCGAAGGGCAGATCAAAATCCCGCCCAAGTTCTGCTTGGAGTACAACACATTGTCCGTCACGTCGCCACTCTCCTCACCATCGTTCCAATGGTAGTCGAGATTGAGCGCCTGATAGGCGGCTCCCTGCTCGAAGTAGGGCAACAGATAAGTGATCGCGCTATGGCGTGGCTTTGAGTCGGGTGGTGCTGGGGCGGGAGGATTGTTCTTGCCGGTTGAGGCCGGTGGAAAGAAACCGGTGGCCGTGACGTGCTGGGCGATCGCCAGCCCAATGTTTTTCAGATGGTTGGCGCACTGTGTGCGACGCGCTGCCTCGCGAGACATTTGGACCGCTGGCAGCAAGAGCGACACCAGCGTGCCGATAATCGCGAGCGAAACCAGCAGCTCGACCAGGCTGAATCCAGCAGCGCTAGCGCAGTAGTGTTTTCGAGTCATTTCCATTTTTAGCAGCCAATTTCTTCGCTTGCGCTTCAGGATTTCTACGGCTTTAATACAGTGCCTAGCTCCAGCCAATCGTCGACAAGCTCTGCGGCGTCTGCATCGCCAATCCCTTCATGCGTGGTAGGCACGTTCCACGATTGCCGAGGCCACCAATGCCTGGCGTGCGTATGAACTTCGTCGACCGAACGAGGAAAAGCTGACCAAGCTTGTCTGTTCGAGAGGGGCTGAACCGTGCGGAAAGACTCGTCCGGTCTCCACGGCGCAGGCAGCACCACGACGCTGAAAGCGGTCGCTGGGCTCTCGGCTTCCATCGAGCCCAATGCTTGGGCTGGCTGAGAACCTCGCAAGGACACCAGAATCGGGGCGCGGTGCAGTTCAACCAAGTGTGCCAATGGTGACCGGGGCAAAACCGTCTGATCGTCGAACACGGATTCATCCAGTCGGTATCCCACTCGATTGAACACCGCAATCACATCCGTGGGCGAAACCAGCCCGTCACCGTTCAGGTCTACCATCTGCAGATCCGCCGGATCAGTCGTTCCCAAATGTTGGGCAACCAGCATCGCATCACTCAGTTCGACCACACGATCACCATCAAGATCCCAGGGAAAGTAGGTTACTTGATCAAAATCGATCCCTTGCCCTTGCCCGGCGTTGTTGGTTTCATCGGCCTCGGCCACTTCGTTGAGCGGATCGATCACGATGCCGAGATGAAGCCGGCCTGAAACTTGTTCCGTGCCTGAGCGCCCTGGCGGAGTCGCCTGCAGCGCCATGGCATAGAGCCTGGGCAGATCGAGCATCAGAGTAGTTGAGTCGTTCAAACTGGTCTGCCCCTCCAGGCCAGCGTAGTCAACCTGGGCAAGCGTCCAATCCTCTGCGTCGCCGATCATTTCATCGGCAGAGAGCACCACGGCAACTTGAAACGGCCCGGCGGCGGTTGATAAAAGATTTTCGAGCGTCCAGTCGACTGTCACTTCCTCGCTCTGGAGTAGATCGGCCGCGACGTCAAACGCCGTCGCCGTCAGATCCGGTTGTTGACGGACCAACGTCTGAAGTGTCCAACTGCCCAAAATCCCCTCATCGAACGGCGAGTGATCCTCGATCTCCAGCGTCCACATGCCAGTGACCTCGGAACCGATCAAACGCGCCAGTGCTTCGGCCGGCCGGAACGAGCCGACAAACGGCGCCTGCCCGGTTTCGATGGCCTGCTCTGCGTGATCGCTGAAAGTCGTCATCAAAAAATCATCGCCGTTGCCACCGACGGCGCGAAATAACTCGACCTCGATCCCCGAAGGCCCAATCAACGTCGCAGTCAGATCGGCAGTGAACGTGTGGTCGATGTCCAGCGTGACTTGAACGTCGACCAGGCGTCCGACCTCGTGCACCTCGACCTGCGATCGCACCATCGCCAAATGATCAATCGTCTGCGGCAAGTCGCCGGCAGCAATCTCTAAGGGCACATCGACCACGGCCATGTGAGACGAGGCAAACAGACTGGATGCCTCGTGAAACGAGGTCAACAAACAGCGCGGCTCCAAAGACTCAACGGCACGCACAACCGCCAAACGGCGAACTGCGGATCGTGCTGGAATACAAACTCGTCGCACTTGAGAATCCCTTGGGCGACAAATTTCTCTGGCAATTTTCCTTACCCCGCGCCGGCACGAAGCGACCGGCCCCCAGAAGTTCAGCCTGCGCATTCTAACGAACCAGGGTCATTGCACCAGTACTTCGTGGAAAGAGATCAGGATTTATCTCAGAAACGCTCCTTCGAGTCATTCCTTGAAATCCTGAAAGGCATTCGGGGTTTTCGAGGTCTAGAGAGACCGCTACTATTGCATGGTGCTGCACACAGAATGCGAGTCCAGGAAGAATAAGACAAGTAGGCAATCCAGCCAGATGCCATCAGCAGAGCTAATAGAGCATTGAAAAGCCCCTACAAAACAAATATAAGCCCGACTCGCCAGCGAGGGAATTTGAGGACGAATCAAAAATCCACTCGCTGGCGCGTCGGGCTTGTATTAAAAAGCGTCATACGCCTGACCAATTTCCACCGGCAGAGCTAGGTGGTTCACAGAGAGAACCTAGTGCAAGTTGCACGAGACTATAGCGGTCGTGACTCTGGTTTTTCCAATGTTTCTCGACGAAACATCGCTACACAAACCTGAAAGCCGCTCTAACCACACGGATTCGTGATGACGCAAGCATTTGTGCTGGGAGTCGATCTGGACGGGGTCTGTGCCGATTTTTATGACGGCATCCGCCCCTTGGCGGCCGAATGGCTCGGTGTGGACGAGTCGACCCTGCCGCGAGACGTGAGCTACGGTCTGGATGAATGGGGTATTCCCGAGGCCCCTGGTGGCTATCAGGACTTCCACCGTTGGGCTGTGACCCAACGCGACCTGTTCCGCCAGCTAAAACCGCTGAGCGGATGTTCGCAGGCCTTGCGCCGGCTCTCCAAAGAAGGGATTCGCATTCGCATCATTACTCATCGACTAGTGGTCAAATATTTTCACCAGCAAGCGGTCCTCCAAACGACTGAATGGCTCGAACATCATGGCATTCCCTATTGGGATCTCTGCTTCATGCAGCATAAATCGCACGTGGGGGCTGATCTTTATTTGGAAGACACGACGGCCAACATCGAAGCCTTAAGGGCTGCCGGTCAACAGGTGATCGTCTTTACCAACTCGACCAATCGAGATTGCGACAACCCTCGAGCCAACAACTGGGCCGAAGTCGAACGACAGGTTCGAGCACGCTTTGCTCAGTGGAACGAATCGTCGGAATGACTGGGCGTGGAATTCCCGTTTTCTGAAAATATCTGGCACCAGCATGAAACGTAAAACTTGGTTGACCTTGCTTGGTGCGCTCGCCTATGCCTGTCTGCTGGTCTACCTGTTGCTGATGCCGTTGCAGGCCCAGACGCGAGGGCTGCGGGCATTCTACGACTTGTTGCATGCCCCCTGCTTCGCGATCCTGGCCTTGGCGGGCTGTTTGGCCGTCGAGCAGCGTTTTTCCCAGCATCGTGGCCGCGTAACTCTAGGCGTCTGGCTTGCCATCATTTCGCTAGGCCTGACGATCGAATGGTTTCAAGACTCGATTGGCCGCTCGGCCAGTTGGGTCGACGCGGTTTCAAATGTGCTAGGCGCATCGGCCGGCTGTTTGGCCTATTTGAGCCATGGTTCCCGAAACCCTCGAACGCGTTTTGGGCTGCCGTTGCTGGCGATCACCTTGCTATTCGCTGCGGTGGCCGAGCCGTTGCAGGTATTGTCCGACGTGGCCGTGCAGATGGCTGAGATGCCGTTGTTGGCTTCGTTCGAGTATGACGGCGAACTCTCTCGCTGGCTGGTCCGCGAGTCGCGCTGTCGTCGAGTGCCCCAACATGCCACCGCTGGCCAATGGGCACTCCAGGTTCAACTAAAGCCAGGCAAATATCCTGGCGTCATTTTTCAGCATCCGCCGCGCGACTGGAGCGGCTATTCGGCCCTGGCGATGGACATCACGCTCGCTGGGCCAGGGCCATTGCGATTGGTCATCAAGGTGCAAGACATCGGGCACGACGGCGAAACCGACGATCGGTTCCACCGTCGGGTGCTGCTTAAACCAGGCCGGCAAACGATTCGCATCCCGCTAGACGAAATTCGTCAAGCTCCCCACACCCGGCAGCTCGACGTAAGCCAAATCCGCCTGCTGCAACTGATGACCATTCGCCCTCAAACCCCGCGCAGCTACTTCCTCGACAACATGCGACTTGAGTAGATCGCATTTCAAAACCAGTAAAAGTAACGCAGGATCGCGGAATTTTCACCACCAAACCCAGGTTTTGAAACTGGCTCTAAAAGAATCGCCATGTCAAATTTCAAATTCAGTCGTTCTAGATTTCCGCAGCGATTCGTAACAGCGGCCGATGGCCGCTCGCGAAACACTTACTTTTATACACCCTCCTAAAAAACGCGCCAGCGCGTCAAATCCCAAATCAGAAATCCCTAGGTGTCTGCCACATAGCACTTGAGGGTGTGGTGATCGAGCTTGACCTTGGCCCCTTCAGGCGATGGGCCATCGGCCTCGGGATAGATATCGCCAGGCGTTCTGGCCGAGGTGTCGATAAACAATCGCCAGGGGATACTCCGTACGCGATCGGGAATCACAAACTGCTGAGGATCGGGGCCGGCATGGGCCATGATCATCACGTGCCGTGAGGCCGGATTGTCAGGGCCGATCGCACCCATGATGCAGGTTAGGCTATGGCAATGGCCTTCCCAACCAGCGGTTTTTCCGTTGGGGCCAAACCAGCTTACGTCGGGCAACTCTTGCAACGGCCCTCGGGCACCGGTCAAAAAGTCAGCCCGTCGAACCGTGGGCTGTTTTTTGCGGAACTCGACCAACGCCTGAAAAAACCGCAGCAGGTTTTCGTTCTTTTTGACCAACTTCCAGTCGAACCAGCTAATCGCATTATCCTGGCAATAGGCATTGTTGTTGCCCCGCTGCGTCCGGCGACACTCGTCGCCAGAGAGCACCATCGGCACGCCTTGGCTCAACAGCAGCGTGGCCAGCATGTTTTTGATCTGCCGCAACCGCAAGCGTTCAATCACCCGACGCCGGGTCGGACCCTCGACGCCGTAGTTTGAACTGTAGTTGTGATTGTCGCCATCGCGATTGTCTTCGCCGTTCTCCTCGTTGTGCTTCTGCTCATAGGTAACCAAGTCGTTGAGCGGAAACCCGTCGTGCGAAGTGACAAAGTTGATGCTGTGATACGGATGACGGCCGCTGTGCTGGTAGAGATCGCTTGAACCGGCAATCCGTGTGGCCAGCGGGCCTAGCATCCCTCCGTCGCCACGCCAGTATCGGCGGATGTCGTCTCGATAGCGGCCGTTCCACTCGGCCCAACGCCGGTTCGAAAAAGAACCGACTTGATAGGCTCCCGCGGCATCCCAGGCCTCGGCGATGATTTTCACATCCGAGAGCATCGGATCTTCGGCAATCAACTCGACCATCGGCGCACTTGGCAACAGGTGGCCGCTACGGTCGCGGGCCAGGATTGAAGCCAGGTCAAACCGAAATCCATCGACGTGGTAGTTGTAGACCCAGTGGCGCAGACAATGGAAGATCATCTCACGCACAATCGGATGGTTTCCGTTGACCGTGTTGCCGCAGCCAGAATAGTTTCGGTATTTGCCATCCGGCTCGGTCATGTAGTAGACGCTATTTTCGAGGCCTTTGAAGCTGAGGGTGGGGCCCAAATGGTTGCCTTCACAGGTATGGTTAAAGACCACGTCCAAAATCACTTCGATCCCTGCTTCGTGCAGCGCGCGAACCATCTGCTTGAACTCGCGCACCTGAGCACCCGGCTCTTTGCCGGCGGCGTAGCCTCGATGGGGCGAGAAAAAGGCCATCGAATCGTAGCCCCAGTAGTTGGGCCGATCGGCCTTGCGGCCAATGCTGTCG
>JANQPJ010000289.1 GCA_028289525.1 Pirellulales bacterium | reverse complement strand
TGTTGGCTGCATTTTAACGTTTTGCCCACCTGATAACGCCCAATTCTCCCTTCAACACAAAAGCAGCGCCATGCCAATCGCAAACCGCAAGGTCCGCTCCCCCAGCTGGAACGCACCAGACGTGCATTGACACCCGGCTGGGTTTTCGAGTAGAAACTCGCCGCTTTTCTCCACAAGTGCCTAGCAAACCACTATCCGATTTGACTCGTTGAGACACAAACGTGAGCCCGGACCAAGGCCCTAACAACTCGAACGCTGCGGACGGCTCTTCACCAGGGCTGCTCGGGCGTCTGCTGGCCACACGGCGTGCCAAGATCGTCACAGGCATGGTCTTGCTGTCGGCGCTCGGGGTCGCTACCGGGGGCTGGTTTCTGATGAACTCGCTCACGCTGTCGGACGTGGAACAACCAAGCATGGAGTTAGCGCTCAGAGCACTCGATGCCCGCAAGCTGCTCCGCGCTCAACAGCTTGCCGACCAGTTGCGGACGATTCCAGGGGTAGAGGCCGGCGCGCCTGCGTTTGTGATGGGCGCGGCCGCGGCCTATGAAACCGACGAACGTTGGGAAAAAGACAAAGCGAATTCGTATCTACTGGCAGCTCGTCATCTGGAAGAAGCCCGCGAAAAGGGTTTTCCCGAAGGACGTGCAGGCGAAGGCCTGCGGCTGCTGGGGCGTTGCTTCTATCTGAGCGGTCAGTATGCCAAGTGCCGTCCGGTGCTCGAAGAAGCATTAGCCGCGAGCCCTCGCTTGCAGGGGCCGATTCATCGCCTGTTAAGCCAGGCTTACTCTGCCGATGCGGACCCCAATTATGAACAGGCGTTGGCTCACAATGCCGCCTATCTAGCGACGCTGAACAAGGACGACGCCGAACGCGACACCGCCCTCATTGAACGCGCTCGCGTGCTGGTGAAGTTAGATCGGTTGGAAGAGGTCCACAAGATTTTAGCACAGATCCCGACCACTTCGAGCGAACGGGGCAGTGCATTGGTGCTCGAAGGCCAATTGTTGCTGCAGGCGGCTCGCGTGCTCAAAAACGATCCGAAGCATCAAGCCGACGGCACGGCTTTGGAGCAAGCGAAGCCGAAATATGAACAGGCCATTGCCCGTTTTCGCGAAGCCCAAAGCACCGAACGCCCAGGCCATGAAACCGCTGGCAAGGCGATGTATCTGATCGGCGTCTGTTATGCGGAAACCAATCAGTTACGCGCCGCTCAGGAGCAACTGGAGCGAACACGCCAGTTGCACTACGACACGGCCGAAGGGCTCGCGGCGAATCTGCTGTTGGCCGAGTTGTTACACGAGTTGCAAGAGCCGGACGAGTCGCTGGCCGCCTATCGGCGGACGTTGGTGGCAGCCGGCCGTCCTGAGGAGTTTAGCAATCCGTGGTTCACGCTCGACAAGTTCCGCAGCAAACTCCTGAGTGCCTATCATCGCTATTTGGAGGACTCGCTGTTCGACCATGCGATGACGTTGCTGGAAGGTTTTCGCCCGATCTTCGACCGTGAACAAACTCTGGAACTGTCGGCCGCAGTCTATCGGGCTTGGGCCCAAGCTCTGGCAACGAACACGAACCAGACCGAACGTGAAAAGCCGTTGGAAAACCAAACCGTGGCGGCCGAATTGCAACGCGAGGCCGGTCTCATGTATGCCCGGTTGGCCCGCTTGCGTAAGGCGACGGCCGCCTATCCCGAGGCGTTGTGGAACAGTGCTGCGAGCCTGCTAGACGGCCAAGACCACGAGAATGCGATTCGCATTCTCGATACCTACCTGAAGACGGAACCCCGTCATCAGCGTTCTCAGGCACTCGTAGCCCTTGGGAAGGCCAACCTGATTGTCGGCCATCTCGACGAGAGCATTGCGGCTTTGACCGAGTGTATTCACGCCTATCCCCTGGACGCAGCGGTCTACGATGCTCGCATTTGGTGTGCGGAAGCCTACTTGGAAAAGGGGATGCCGAATAAGGCCGAAGAGCTTTTAAGGGCAAACTTGAATGGCGATGTGCTTACTCCGGCCAGCCGCCAATGGCGTGAATCGCTGTTTCGCCTGGGCAAGGTACTTCACGATGAAGGCCAACACATCGAGGCCATCAACAAGCTGGAAGAGGCCGTGGCCCGCTACCCCGACTTGCCAGAATCGACCCAGGCGAGATATCTGATCGCCGAAGCCTATCGCGAAGCCGCCAAAGCCCCTAAGCAGAAGTTGGCCAAGGTGACGATCGAAAGCGTGCGAATCGTTCAGCGTCGGCAACTGTTGGCAATGCTGGAAGGGGCTTTGAAAAACTACCATGTCGTGCAGAAGCTGCTCAACCGTCGTGAAGAAGAGGTCGAGTTGACCGACATGGAATATGTCATGTTGCGAAATTGCTATTTTTCGATCGGCATGGTGCTATTTGACCTGGGACGCTACGAACAGGCAATCATCGCTTTTTCCGATGCCTCGACTCGATATCAGAACGAGCCGCTGGTGCTAGAGGCCTTTTTGCAAATTTCCAACTGTCACCGCCGACTAGGACACGAAATCGAAGCACGCGGGGCGCTGGCCCAAGCCCAAGTGGTGCTGAAACGCCTCAGTCCGAACCTGGCTTTTACTGAAACCACCAATTTTTCCCACGAGGAATGGGGTAGGGTGCTCGAACAACTGGCGCAGTGGTAAGCCCACCCACGAATCATCCCCTTCTCATTTCCGAATCAAACGCCGATGTCTCATTCCGATACCGAACAACTTGCCAAGGTGATTGAACGCCGGCACCAGTGCTTGCAGCAACTCCGCGACTTGGGCCGCCGCCAGGCCGAGCTGGCCGAACAGGGCGATTTGTCGCAGTTGATGAAGTTGCTCGGGGTCAAGAACCATTTGATTGGATTGCTACGCACGATCGACCAGGAATTAGCGCCATTTCGCGGCCAAGACCCCGAAACTCGACGTTGGGCGTCGCCTGCCGATCGAGATGTCTGTCGACGCCAGGCTCAAGCCTGTGAACAACTGCTGGCCGAAGTGATCGAACAAGAGCGGCGGAGTGAAAGCACCATGACCGCCCGACGCGACGAAGCGGCCAACCGATTGCAAGGCGCTCATGTTGCCCAACAAGCGCGTCGTGCCTATCAGGTTCCAACCGGCCCTGTGACCGGACGGCTCGACCTGTCGAGCGGCAGCTAATGTAACCCACGAATCACCAATTACTAAAAACCAATTACTAAAAACCAAAAACCAATAAAAAACAGCGGCCGGTGGCCGCTCGCGAAACAATGAGCTATTTCAGGAACCACTAAAAGCTGCTTGCTTTCCCTCGTTTCGAGAATTGCCATGCCTGACTCTTACTCAAAAAATGACGACACGCCGCAGTTGGACCGGAACGCCAACCTAGAGACCGTGCTGGGCGCCTGGCACGAGGCGACACTCCGGCTGGAGCGAACTCACGAAGCCCTCCAGTCCGAAGTTGCCCGACTTACCCAAGAGCTGGAGAGCAAGAACCGCGAACTTGCTCGCAAAAACCGTTTGGCCGATTTGGGGCAAATGGCTTCGCACGTCGCCCACGAAGTTCGCAACAATCTGGTTCCCGTTTCGCTCTATTCAAGTTTGCTGCGACGCCGATTGACCGACTCCGGCGACTTGGATGTATTGAGCAAAATGGAGGTTGGCCTCACGGCCCTGGATGCCACGGTGAACGATCTGCTGCACTTCACCTCGGAACGCGAGTTGTGCCAAGAGCAGTTCGCAGTGCGTGAGCTGATCGACGAAATCTGCGCCTCGCTCAGCCCTCAGATGGCCGCCCAAGGAATTCGCGCGTCGCTCGATGTCGCCAGTGTCGAAACGCTCGCCGCAGACCGCGATATGGTCCGTCGAGCGCTGTTGAATTTAGTGCTGAATGCCTTGGATGTGATGCCTGACGGAGGCGAGCTCGTGATTACCTGTTGCCGCACGACGGCCGGTTTGGAGATCGAGGTCGCCGACAGCGGGCCTGGTTTTTCAGACGAGGCTAGCAGTCGAGCCTGCGAGCCGTTTTTCACTACCAAGAGCAGCGGCACCGGGCTTGGGCTAGCCATTGTAGAACGTGTGGCCGATGCCCATGCTGGAACCGTGACCGTGACGAACTGCCCTGAAGGCGGCGCGGCGATTACGTTGAGTATTCCACAAAATTTGTTGTCTGTTCGTGTGGCTGCGTGATTTTTAGTTTTTAGTTTTTGACGTGTCGTTTTTAAAAGCAGCGGCCGGTGGCCGCTCGCGAAACCATCGAACTCTTTTGCTCTTTGTACTGCTATGACTACCGCTACATTGTCTTATCCAGACACGACGAACCAACGCGTGTTGGTGGTCGACGATCATCGTTCCGCCCGAGAGTCGATTGCCGACGTGCTGCGCAGTGGAGGGCGTCAGGTCGATTGCTGCTCGAGCGCCGTCGAGGCTGTTCAAGTGCTGGCCGATGAGAGCTATGATTTAGTGATTACCGATCTGCAGATGCCGGCGATGTCTGGTTTGGAATTTGTCCGTCATCTAGAGTCGCAACAGACAGGCGTGCAGGTTGTGATGATCACGGCTCATGCCTCGGTTGCGACAGCGGTCGAGGCGATGCGGCACGGTGCGTTTGACTACATCGAAAAACCGTTCGACGCCGACCAGCTAGAACAGGTGGTCGCTCGGGCCGTCGACCATGGACGGCTACTCGACGCCGAAACGGGGTTGGCCAGCGCGACCGCCCAGGCAGGACCAGTCATGGTTGGCGACAGCCGTGCGATGACGAGCTTGCGTGAACGCATTCTTCAAGCAGCCCCCACGCAGGAGACCGTGCTGATTACCGGCGAGAGCGGCACCGGCAAGGAGCTGGTCGCGCGCAGTGT
>JANQPJ010000264.1 GCA_028289525.1 Pirellulales bacterium | reverse complement strand
CGCCCTTAGTGGCCCCTTAAACCTTCACCAATTTGAAAAACTGATTGGCCCTGTTTACCCCCTAGCCGCGACGCGTAAGCGAGGAAAACAGCCAGAAATGCCTCGCTTACGCGTCGCGCTTAGTGGGCCCTTAAAAACTTCCTAGATTGAAAAAATGAATCACCCTGTAGGGGGTAAACAGAAGCTTGCAACCCTCAAATTCGAATGTCATCGTCTACTAGAGACTTTCCCTGGCGGCGATCAACCGATCAACGGCTCGATCGACGTCATCTTGCCTGGTACATCGCCCAACAGAAAGCCGAATTGTCCCTCGGGCAACCTCCGGGGCGATGCCCATCGCGGCCAGGGTGGCCGACATCCCTTCCTGGCCAGCATGGCAGGCAGCCCCGGTCGATGCCCACACCTGGGCAGCGCGGTCTAACAACTGGCGGCCTGAAACGCCAAGGAAACTGACGCTCAAGGTGTTGGGCAAACGCTCCGCGCCCAAGGCATTTTCGACCAAACCTTCGCCCACGGCCTCGTGCAACCGATCGCGCAAACGCTGCACCAGCGCCGCGGCCTGAACGGCCGAATGTTCCAAGTCTTCGTGGGCCAGAGCTGCCGCTTGCCCCAGGGCCACCCCGAAAGCCACGTTTTCGGTACCAGGCCGAACTCCTCGTTCTTGGCCAGCCCCACATAACACAGGCTCAATTTTCGTGCCACGGCGCATGTAGAGCGCCCCGACGCCCTTGGGCGCATAGATTTTGTGGCCGGCAACTGACAACAGATCGACGCCAAGCTCGTCCACCTGGACGGGAATTTTGCCGACACTCTGCACCGCATCGGTATGGAGCAACACCCCGCGTGCCCGACAGATAGCGGCAATCTCGCGAATCGGCTGGATCGTACCAACCTCGTTGTTGGCGTGCATGATGCTCACAAGCCGAGTCTCTGGACGCAAGGCCGCCTCGACATCCGCTGGCCGAACGACGCCAGCGGCGGTTACCGGCAGCACCGTGAGGTCGACGCCCGAAGCCTCCAAACAGCGGGCCGGCGCAACCGTGGCAGGGTGTTCGACGGCCGAGATGCTCAAGTGTCCTCGCCCCTGGCCACGGGCTCCGCCAAAGCTGCCTAGGATGGCCAGGTTGCTGGCCTCGGTGCCGCTGGATGTGAACACAATTTCGTCGGCCTCGGCTCCCAGCAAGGCAGCCACCTGACCGCGGGCGTTTTCCAGCGCTTGTCGGGCAGTTTGGCCCAATGGATGAGGGCTGGAAGGGTTCCCAAACTCTGTGCCCAAGAACGGCAGCAGCGCCTCGCGCACGGCTGGCGCCACTGGGGTGGTCGCGTTGTAATCGAGATAGATCGGTTGCATCGAATGCTCCTATTTGACCATTGCGCAGCGAATGGACCTCGGACGAGCGACGGAAGCCCCCAAAGCCCCGCCTGAAATGATTGGACAAGGGTTCATTGGCCGCGCAACCATCCGATCGACGTGCCGCTCCAAAAAACTACCCGCCCGGCAAGTCCCCTTGAAAGCCCATCGGTGTGAATAGCTGCCCTTTTACCGGATCGACGATTTTTAGCGCCGCAACATGCTGGTAGGGTACCAACAGTTTTCGTGCGCCGGTGGTGTCGGGGGCGTTGCGCTCGATCAAGACCATCCCGGCGTGCGTCATGAATCCTTGAAACGCAATCTGTTCATCAAACGTAGTGACCAACACCCCGCGACGCGGCAGATCGGCCGGCCAAGCCTCGAAACATCCTTTCCAGATTGTCGTGAGATCCATCCTGGTACTCCTGTGATTTGAATTGTGAGGGGCGCGTTGGAATGGGAGTTAGCGACGCCGCCGTTGTTCGAGGCTCAACACGACACTCTCGGCATCGGTGCCAGGCGTTTGATAGGTCGACTGCACGCGCAGCTCGATCCCCTGCATCAAGCCCAGGTGCCGGGCTTCGCCACGTTCGGCCATCCAGTTCTTGCCTTTGATGATCAACAGCCGGTCGCAATGCTCCCAATGTGGACGGAGCCAGGTAAGCAATTTTTTCAGCGGCGCCACCGCTCGCACCACGACCGTGTCATAAGGAGTCAGCGCCAACAGCTCTTCTGCTCGAGAATGAGCAACCGCCACAGGCAACCCAAGCTGCTCGACAATCGACTCGACTGCCCGAGCCTTCTTGCCGACTGAATCGCACAACGAAATGGCCAAGTCGTCTCGCAAAATCGCGAGTATCACGCCAGGCACTCCCCCTCCGGTGCCCAGGTCGAGTACCTGCTCGCCTTGCTCCAGCCAGGGCTCCAACGCCATGCTGTCGACCAGGTCGCGGGCAACAAACTTTTCGTAGGTCGTGTGCCGCGTCAGGTTGATCGACTCGTTCACTGTCCACAGAGCCTGGCGATAGCGGTCGAGCATGGCAACCTGATCGTCGCTCAACTCGATCTCGAACTCGGCAAGCTGCTGAGCCAGCAGGTCAATGGTCGCAGGGTCTGAGGTCATCGGATTCCAGTTCACTGGCGGCAAGAGACGTCAATCAAAAGACAAGCCGGCCATTGTCGGGCAGTCCTGCTCCGCTGGCAAGGTAGCTGGACGGAAAAGTAGGGACCGGTGGTCGAAGCGCGAAACAGTCGAAATTGAGTGTTTCGCGAGCGGTCACCGACCGCTGTTTTTCTCTCGTTCCTAAGCTCTGCTTGGGAACGCTCTGTTTTTGAAGCTCTGCTTCCTTGACGCTTCGAGAAACGTGCTATTTCCTGATCGGAGACCCTATCAAAAAAGCCTTGGAAGCAGAGCTTCCTTCTGAAAGGTTCCCAAGCAGAGCTTGGGAACCAGAATGTCATCGTGAAATCCCTAGCCGCGATGGAACACATCGCCGGAAACTGGACCGTAAGATAGGGGCCTTAGGAAACCAATAACGATTGCAACAGTTTTCTCGATTCTGCCGGTTATCTGGTCGATAAACCCACTTAGTCGGTGTTTGCCACGAATTTTGGCTTCACGCCAATCGTGGCCTCCGATCTCCCCAACCCCATACAACACACGGTCTGGCAAGACGCCAGGCTATTCGGCAGGAGGGCTCCTAACCATGTTTCAACGAATTTCTCGACTCGTTCCGATGTTGGCGATCGCGGCGATCAGCGCCGGGTGTTGCTGTGGGTTGCCTCGCTACCAGGGTTGCAACGATTGCAGCCGTTGGGCGTATGGCGAAGTGGCCTATGACGGCATCGACAACGGCTATTCAGACCACGGCACCGGCTGTTGTGGGCACCAGGAGTGTGGCGGCTGCGATACCGGTTGCCGTCAATGCCGGCCGCTCAGCCAGCTCTTCCCAATCATCAACTGGGGCTGCCGACCACCGTTGTCCGGCAAAGGTTATGCCTGTGGACTCTGGGGCTGGGGTTGTGGCAAGCTCTACATGGGCGACTACATTTCGCATCCACCAGCCTGCTGTGAACCGTGCGACCACTATGGCCATTGGATCGGCGGCCACAAACACGACGTCCACCACGGCGACTATCCGGCCAACTTCGACGACACGATCGAACTGGCCCCAGGCGAAATGCTCTACTCGTCGGCAAACCGACGCGCCAACACGCAAGTCCGCCAGGCTTCGGCCACTCGTCGCCCGGCCCGCACCGCCAGCCGCCGGGTGTCGCCCTTACGTTCCCATCGCCTGGGCGAAAAACAAACCCGAGTCCATTAAAGACGGAATTCGCTCTTTACCGTGGCGAGCGCGACCTAGTTTTCACCGAAATTTCTCGGCGAAACATCGGCACGCATTTTGATAATTTGCTCTAATATGAAAAATATTGAGCAATTCAATTGCATGCCTAGGAGAACCGCGCCATGGGTCGTTCCGCTCTTATCGTTTCAGTTGCATTTCTGTTCGTAGCAACATTCAGCGCTTTCAACAACGCCGGGCAGGGCGAGGGCATTGAAAGTAAGTTCGACGTGCCTATCAAGGGGCGCAACTATCGCAGCCACACCGGCGTCGTCGCGACCAAACTCAACGTGAGAAAGGCGACTCCACACGACGACGCGGCAATACGCAGACTAGCGATTGAGTTTGTTCGTGACAACGATACAGGCACCTTGATTGCCGCCTCGGAGAACGGCGATATCGCCGTCGTGGATCGCCCTCGCTTCGCGCTGGCGAACATCGCGCTGCACGACTCGGCCCTTGTGATCCGATATCACGTTTACTCGGGCGCGGCAAGCTTTACGTCGAACAACACCACGTCTTGGACCAAGATCGAAGACGAGACGCCCCCGCCACCGGGGCTGTACGAAATCCGCATCACCGGTCCGTATGCACAAGGAGACAGCGATAAGAAGGATTACTTCATGGTCACACGCATTGAACGCAACACTGGGATGTGCTGGTATCGTAGCGGTACCAAATGGTTGCCACTCCAGGAGCCGGAAAATGAGCAGCCGGCAGAGTAGCTGCGATGTGATTCGATCTCTACCGCATCCTTCTAACCAGGAGTACCCGTCGTGCTCAACCGGCTAATTGTCGCACAAGCGATGCTTGTGTACTTCGCGTTTGCAATGGCGACACCAGCGTTAGCCATCGAAAAGGACTCGCTCAAAAAACAAGGGTTTCAAGAGCGGTTCGAAAATGGTCGGACAATTTGGGTGAACGACCAGACGCATCAGACAATCGAGTTTCGCAAAGACGGCTCTGCGGAGCACACGCTCTATGCCTATCGGACAAGTCTTGACAACGACGGCCAACCTTTCGACGAAAAATACGCTGAGTACGTCATCTCCTACGGTTCGAAGGGAAAGGTCACGCACGTGACCGACCAGTTCGGCATCCCACATTTGGGAGATTACTTACAGGTTAATGACCAAGGCGTCTCCTTCACAAACCACTTCGGCCAGCAAGTTACCCTGCGACCAGACGGAAGTCGTCTCGTGGCTAACGACCGAGGCCAGGGAGCCAGTGTCGAGACGTGGGATACCGGCCAAATTCGTACCCGATACGACGCGAATGGCGAAAAAACACACCTTTACGGTTACAAGCGGCTAACTCCCGATCAAGTCGCAAACGAGCCAGGCCAGGCGACCATGCGTCTCAAGGCCTGGATTGCGACGAACTCCAGGGGACAAAAAGAACACTGGGCGCTTACCGACACGGACGCATCCACCAGACGGCAAACGTGGATGCTTCAGAACGGGGCCAACGGCCAAACCGTTGCCCTCAACAACGTGCATCGCATCGATGTAGGTCGCGACGGCGATCTAATCGTCGAACACCCGACCGGCTCTGAAAATCGCGCCGAAGGGCGTATCGTGCGGTCGTCGACTCGGTATAACCTGGATGGGGCTCGGGTTGAGCACCAGACAGCCGAATTGAGCGGCGGCAAGTCCCTCGAAACCATTCGCGTTTTCGGTAAAGAGAAAGAGCCTGCTTATGAATTGAAAACCGTGCGTCGAGAGGACCAGGGAAATCGCAAAACGGTCAGCGTCAAAGCCGTGATGGGCAAGCTGCGGTACACCTCGAATGACGGAAAGTTCTGGACCCAGGAAACAAGCGAAGACGAACCGCCCGACTACTACCTTGGCTCGTTTCAGATATTTCCCGATGGCAGCTTTTGCCAGCGCGGCTTTGCTGTCGACGCCAAGGGTCAGCGACTCGTCGAAAACGAAACCCCCGCACCGCTGCGCGAGTTCATGATCGATACCTCGGGGCTGGCACTCGAACTGCACCGGTTCGGCGACGCAGACACGCATCTGCCTGTCGGCCGGATCTACCGGAACCGGCTGGGCGACATTCTCAAGCTGGTAGACGCGCGCAGGCGAGCATGCAGTTTTGTCTACAGCAACATCAAGGACGATAACGGCAAATTTCTAGTCCGTGGCGTCAACGACTACCGCGGCGAATACCGAGCCAGCGACGACCAAGGCAGAAGCTGGAACCGTCCGCTCGCAGGCCAACGACGTGATGTCTCGGATACCATGACCATGCAAATCGACCGCGAGAATGGAAGCGTTACCTGGGAAGACTACGCCCAGGTTGCCAAAGAGAAGCTCGACGGAACGCTTACGATCAATCGTAAAGTTGCAACCTCTCGTCAAATTGCAGAGCGACGCCAAGTGTACAACCGCGAGGGACTGATCGTACTGAGCGTGAACGAGCGAGGCGATCGTTTCGAATTTGAATACGACGACAACCAAACCATTGTCCGCTGCATCACCGATCACCCTGACATGCAACCCAGCGACGGAGTGAGCCTGAGCGATTATCACGTCGACTGGACCGGCAAGGTGTCTTTCGAAAAACGGCACACCGCCACCGATCGAGTGGAACGCCATGTTCTGCTGCCCAGCGGCATGCTCCAGTCTTATGACGCCCTGGGAAGATTACGTCAGATCAGTCACTCGATGGGCCATGAGAGCGAGTATCGGTACGACGATCAGGGGCTCGTCTCGTTGACCAGAACAACACGCAACGGCCGACAGCGCATCCAACGCAGTGCGCCTGGCGTTGTGACCATCACCCACTTCGATGGCGATGGTCAGCAAACCAGCGCCGCCGCCAAGGCAAACATGACCGTTTCGCCTGCTGGGTTAATTACGCTCGATCACGGCGTCCAATCCGACGCTCGAGCGCCAAGGCTGCAAGCTTTTTTGCCTGATGGACGACGGAGATTGATTCGGCAAGACCTTTCTGGCCAACGCCTTGACCCGTTTGACCGAATGACAGGTCGCAGCAAAGGAGACTTGATCTGGAGCGTCAGGTATCAAGGCGACGAGGACATCCCATGCACCGTCGCAGATGTGCAAGCTTACTGGGAAAGAAGCGAAACGCCGAGTAACGCTGGGGAGAACGGACCGCTAGAGTACTTATGGAAGGACGCTCGCAACAACCTAACCTGGACCGGCGTGGCGAATACCGTCGGAGGGCAATATCAATTCCGCAAAGACGACGGACATGCCATCGAGGTCTTCGACGATGAGACCGAGCACACTTTCGCAAACGGCGTCCAGTACACCCAAGACGCAGACGGTCGGATCACCATGTCGAAGTCCGACTCGCTCCGGTTCTGGATCCTTTACGATGAGTCAGGGGCTATCAAAGAAGTCACGACCTTTGTCGGCGAAGGCGAGGACGTCGAAACCAAGGACAACTTCAGCGTCGGGGCAGAGTGCGAGCAGATCACGCTAAACCAGATGACAGGGCTGCCTGTCCTTCACCTCGACGACGGCGTCAAGAAAGTCTATCACCACAGTGGAGCGGTCTTGATGCTGTCGCGAGACGGGCTCGGCTCTGAACTCAAACCGCACGACGGAGCCTCGATTGCTCCAGGGCAAAACCTGGAGGGCGAACTCGTCGAGCGCATTGAATACGACTCGCAGCACGACCAGCCGCGTTTCGTCTTTAAAGACGGAAAGTACGCGATCCTCGATTCAGACGGAAGGTTGATTGCACGGCACGCAGACGGCCGACTTGCCTGGACTGCTTACTTGGGATTGGAAGAGCGCTATCGGGCGGACTACCAATACGATTCGCAGGCGACGCTCACGACGATCGAAGAGAGCTACTCCGACGGCAAGGCAACTTTCCGCCGGCTCTTTGAACGCCAAGACGGCCAGCAAGGGCAGCCTGGTTGGCGAATGAGTGAGCCAGGCAAAAACTCGCACGTCCTTTACGATGCCATTACCGTCGATCCTAGTAAAGGCGAGCACACACGTTACCGCGATGGCGATGCAGGCCGAGTCGTCGAACAGATGAACGCCTGGGGCGGCGTCAGCGAATACGCCCTGCTGAACTCTGGTACGCTGTCGAGCATTCAATATCGCCCCAGTCGAGAGATCAATCATTTGAGTGACCCGTCCGGCAGTAGGTTTGACTTGTTTCGTAATCGTAAAGATGAGTTCTTTTACGTTCGCACTGGCCAATCTAGCGCCAGAAAATTGGACGATGGCCAGTGGGAGGTCACCTGGGGAGCCAACGAGAGCTGGCCGGGCCAACTCACTCCAAGTCGTGAAGGCTTGATTGGAACTCAACAGTCCGTGACCACCGTAACACGCCCGAATGGACGCTCCACGATCGACTGCGCCGATGGCTCGCGGACGATTCTGCATAGCGAGGGCTTCATTTCTCAACACTTCTTGGCAAAGGGTTCGGATGTTCAAGAAGTCCGTGTTCGAATTGGCGGTGCCTGCGAGATTGTGTTCCTCGGCGGTGCCCGCCATGTCCAACGAGCCAATGAGCAGCGCATCCAACGCTTTAGCGCTACCGGCAAATCGCTCGGCTCGTTCCGCGGCGCAATCTGCGTGGCAAGCTATGGAACCACCCTCGAAGTCGACCTCGACAACCAGTTCGCTACGCTCTTTCCTCGCGACGGCGGCAAGGCGCGAATGCTCACGCGAAAGATTTCTGACGACGGCGCACAGGCAGACTACTACGACGGTCGTCACCGCGTCGACCTGAGCCGCTTTCGTGCCCGAGCCCCAGACACGCCGGCACCACCAGTTGGTTTCGGCGTGAGCTTGAGTCCTGCGCCACTGTTGACGCTGCTCTATACCATCAATTCGGCCGATGCCCAGGCACCACGTCTCTCGCCGGTCGAAAAAGCGAACAAGCCTTTGATTGCGGCGAAAGACGATGAATTTAAAACACTCGATCGCAACGGCGATGGCAAGCTCACCATCAACGAACTAAAGGGCCGTCAACGGATCTGGCTGCGCGGCGACAAGAACCGCGACCGAGCGCTTACTTTTGAGGAGTGGAAGGCTGTGCGTGGCGGGCCCAATCAGGCCCGCAAACAGAATTTGCGGCAACGCTGGGTCCGAGGACAATTGGCTGCCTTTGATGAAGACCGCGACGGCAAGCTCTCCCGTGACGAGTCGCCTTTGAAGGTCAAAAGCCTACTGGACCGATTCGACGCCGACGGCGATGGTTTGCTCGACTCGAGCGAACTAGAGAATTACCAGCAGAGGGCCTAGCTCGTGAGCGCTGCTCAAGCGTTGCCCCCATAAGGTAACACGCGCCAGCGCGTCCCCCTCCACCCTCCACCCTTAACCCTCCACCGCGTCAATCCACCGCGTCAAAAAATAGTTGGCGAGCGTTGGCCGTGGTTTGGGCCGCCAATTCGCCAAGGCTCACACCGCGAACTTCCGCCAGACATTCGGCCGTGTGGACCACGTGGGCTGGCTCGTTGCGGCGGATCTTGCGCACCGGAACTGGCGACAGGTACGGACTGTCGGTTTCGATCAGCAGGCGATCGTCCGGCACCGTTTTCGCACACGCTCTTAGCGCGTCCGACTTTTGATAAGTCACCATGCCGGCAAAACTGATGGAAAGGCCCAGCTCGACACACTCGGCCGCCCCGTCCACGGTGCCGGTGAACGAATGCATCACACCGCGCAACGGTCCTCGGCGACGAGCCTCGCGCAACATCGCCAGAATCTCTTCCTGGCAATCGCGCATGTGTACGATAAACGGTTTGCCGATTTGTTGCGAAAGACGTAGGTGGCGGTCGAAGTAGTCTTGTTGCAGGTCGAATGGGGCCTGGTCCCAATAGCGGTCCAACCCGGTCTCGCCCAGCGCCACCACCGAATCGTCGCCGGCCAAATGGACGATTTGCTCCCAGTCGCCTGGCCGGGCCTCGTGCACATAGTTGGGCTGAATGCCGACGGATGCCGTTAACAACGATTCATCCTGGGCTAGCTCGATCGCGCGGCGACTGGCGGCCAAGGTGCTGCCAACGACGATGATCGCCTCGACCTGGGCCTGACGCGCTCGGGCCAGCACGTCCGCACGATCGGCGTCAAAATCTTCCTGGTCCAAATGGGCGTGGGTATCAATATACATAAGTCGTGGGAGCTGAGTAGGGCACACCAGTTTTTCAAACGGAGCGAACGCTTCCTTGAAGGTAATCCAAGCACGACGCTCAAATGGCGCTGTCTAACTAAAGCAAGTTGCTTTTTACCGTGGCGGGCGCGACCTAGTTTTCACCGGGATTTCTCGACGAAACATCGGCACGCATTTGGGTAATTTGCTCTAAAGCGACTCGCTCTAACGCACAGACGCAA
>JANQPJ010000257.1 GCA_028289525.1 Pirellulales bacterium | reverse complement strand
TCGCCGGGATGCAGCAAACTCAATGACGACATATTTTACTCAGGCGTCCCGGCGACGAAGTCTCGTCGCGGCTAGGGTTCTCCGTGTCTTGTGACTCCGTGAGATGCTTTCCGTCGTTTTGAACCTTTGAATTTCAGATTTTGAATTTGTTTCGGATTTCGAATTTTTAAACCAAGGGCATTCGTCATGTCATCCTCGCCCCCCAAATCCCGCGGCATCACGCTGGTCGAGCTGCTGGTCACTGCGTCGATCATTGCGATCCTCGGCAGCGTGATTTTGTTTTCGCTGACCGCTTCGCAAGAAGCCGCCCGCGAGGCGAAGACCAAGGCTCTGATCGCCACACTGCATGGGCTGCTGATGGAGCGTTATGAGTCGTATCAAACCCGTCGGGTGCCGATCGCAATACCTGCTGGGACCAGCCCAGAAGATGTGGCGAAGATACGGCTTGATGCAATTCGGACATTAATGATGTACGAAATACCAGCCAGACCTAGCGAACTGAACAATGTGCCGAATGACTATAAGACTGCGTTAGTCTCTGCTTACGAAAGTCGTAAAGCTGGCATGACAGATGAGCGATTTGGTGCAGAGCTACTCTATTTGGTTATCATGCTGGCAACAGGAGACGGCGAGGCTCGCGCACTTTTCAAAGAGAGCGACATCGGCGACACAGACCCTGCCGGACCTGATGGGGCGCCAGAGTTTCTTGACGGTTGGGGCAACCCAATCCGCTTCATTCGATGGCCAGCGGGATTTGTGTCTCCGCTGCAAACAGGAGACCCCGACTCAGATCATGATCCATTTGATCCAATGAAGGTTGATTCAGGAGCATACCGATTAGTTCCGCTTATATACTCTGCCGGTGCCGACGGTCTCTCTGGGCTCGACAATGCCAGTAATTATGACTATCCCCAAACGGGCGGAATACGAGATCCCTACACAAGGCTGATGGGTGCGATCCAAGATCAAGGAGAGGCAGCGGATAACATTCACAACCATCTGATCGGCACGAAGTAGGGCCGGAAATGCAGTCCTCTGGCTACATGATCACGGCTAAAAATATTTGGACAGGATTTACAGGATGAACAGGATAGGGCCAAAAAAGGTGTCAGGTACCTTTTGCCGGAACGGCCCTGCGGGTGCTGCGCACAAAAGGTACCTGACACCTTTTTTGGCCGGCGTCACGCTGCTCGAACTGCTGGTGGTGATCGTGCTGCTGTCGATCCTGGCCGCCGTGGCGATTCCAACCGTCACTCCAGCGGTCGAAGAACGCCAAATGCGCGAGGCCGCCCGAGGCCTGAGCACCTTCCTGGCCGGTGCCCGAGCCCGAGCCATGCGTAATGGCCGACCAGTTGGGGTTCGATTCGAACCCATCAGCGCAACCAGCAACCAAGCATCGCTCGAAATGTTTATTGTCGAAGTGCCGCCGTTGTATGCCGGCGATACACTGGGCGCAGACGCGGAATTTACGGCAGTCAATCCAACCGCAACGCCTCGCACGGCCACACTTACCATGACTGGTTTTAATGCCAGTCTCGTAATGGATGGGGATCTGATTCGGTTTAACTACCAAGGGCCGTGGTGGGAAATTAAAGATACCAGCCCATTTACCGCTGAGCTACTAGATGGAAACATTCCCTGGTCTATCGGCGACAAAGCCGCCTATCAAATCAAACGCCAACCAGTTCCCTCGTCGGCGGCTCCATATCAGATGCCCGGCAACGCGGTTGTCGACTTGTCGCAGTCCGGCTACTCCAGCACTGTTTTTGGCGAAGGACCGGTAACTATTATGTTTTCGCCCAACGGTGGTGTCTCGTCGGTGATCTGCACAGGCCTGACAACCGATGTGCCGACGGGAACCATTCTTCTGCTGGTTGGTAAAACCGAGTCAATCGGTCCGAACAATTTGAGCGATCAAACAAACTTTCAGGTAGCCATCGGCCACAAGACCGGCCAGGTTGTTTCAGACACGGTCGGGTTTGCCGCCGATTTCCAAGGGGCCACCGGACGGTAGAGGGAAAGTACGAAATCCGAATTTCGAAATTCGAAACAAATTCAAAATCTGAAATTCCAATGATCGAAACGACGAAGAAGCTTAGCCACAGAGAGCACAGAGGACACCGAGAAAGTGTTTTTAGTTTTTGGTGGTTGGTTTTTGGTACGCGCCAGCGCGTCTCCCTCCACCCTCAACCCTCAACCCTCAACCGCGTTAACCGCGGCATCAGCCTGCTCGAGGTGTTGATCTCGATGTTCATCTTGCTGTTCGGCCTGATGGGCGTGGCGGCCATGTTTCCGGCCGGACAAACCCACGTGGCCCGAGCCAAACGGTATGACCAGGCGGCGACCGTCGGCCAGGCAGCCATGAACGACCTGCAAGTACGGGGGTTTTTGGATACGAGTAAATGGACTCCTGGCCCGCCTACGCCTCCGTCGCCGATCCGAGTGGTTATCGGCCAAGGTGCGACGATCACGGGTTTGAATTCGACCACCGTAGCTGGTGTACCTGCCTCGACGTTTCAAGCCCGAGACGACCTGGCCGTTGA
>JANQPJ010000125.1 GCA_028289525.1 Pirellulales bacterium | reverse complement strand
GCCAATGGTGGCGTCACTACACGAATCAGGTGCGCGAGTCTGCCCGCACGGGGGCCTACCCTCCGGTGGTCGAAAACTACCTGACCGCCATGCTCTCTCGGCGGCTTGGTCTTCCCCTGCCCACGCGTGGCCCGGTCTTTTCAAACCGCGATTCACTAAGCGACGCGGTCGGCTTGGTGCTCGGCACCGAATCGATTCGCGCCGCGATGCAGCGAGACGCTTTGCTGTCCGATACACTTAGCGCCGAACCGGCCAGCGTGCCGTTGCCGGCTCCCACCCGGACTCGCCACATCGAGTTTCCTAATCCAGCGAACAAGGCGTCCATCGAGCCCATCGCCCAGCGTGTTCCGGAGGAATGTTTTTATGTTCGGTTTGGCGCGTTTTCGAACTATCTGTGGTTAAAAGATCTGCTCGATCGCTGGGGTGGGGACATCCGTAACATGGCTTCGCAACGCGGTGTCGACTATCAAATGAACGAGCGTCTCGAACAGCAGCTGGTTCTCAAGCAATCGAGCTTGGCCAAAGTGCTTGGCCCGGCCGTGATTTCTGACATTGCGATCATCGGTTTTGACGCCTTTGTGCGCGAAGGGGCGGCGATTGGCGTCTTGTTCGAAGCTCGTAACAATCTGTTGCTTGCCCGCGACATTCAAGGGCAACGAGCAGCGGTCTTGGAACAAGTGCCTGACGTCCAGGAAGAGACCATCGAAATCGCCGGGCATTCGGTCTCCTTCATCCATACCCCGAACGGTCGCATACGGTCGTTTTACGCGTCCCACGGCGACTATCACTTGGTGACGACCTCGCGGACGCTGATGCGTCGCTTTTTCGAGGCCGCCGCCGGTCAGCGTTCGCTTGGCGGCTCGGCCGAATTTCAGCACGCCAGGACCGAAGCCCCGTTGGCCCGTCGAGATACGGTGTTCGCCTATTTCTCCAGCGCGATGATGCAACAAATGACCAGTCCGCATTATCGCGTGGAGATGGCCCGACGAATGCAGGCGGCCGGCGATCTCGAGTTATTGCGCCTGGCTCAACTGGCCGCTCAGGCGGAAGGCCGCCCCTTTCGCACGCTCGATGACCTGATTGATGCCAAACTGCTGCCTGACCGGTTTGGCCACCGTCCCGACGGCAGCCATCCCACCAGCGAACAGGAGCAGTTGGTCGATTCACTGCGCGGCGCGCCCGGGTCGTTTGTGCCGATTGCCGACATGGAGATCCAACAAATCACTCCCTCCGAGGCAGCTGCCTATGAGCGGTTTGCCGACCATCACCTTCAGCAGTGGGAAGCCGTAGGGGCGATGATGTTGGCCGTGGGCCGTCAGCCCACGGAGCGGCCTGGCCGCGAACGGCTGACAATCGAGGTGAGCGTCGCGCCGTTTGCCCGTCAGCCCTATGCCTCGCTCGCCTCGTGGCTAGGCGCGCCCCAAACCCAACAAGTCCGCCCGGCGCCTGGCGACGCGGTCCATTTTGACGTGGTGCTCGGCCGCACCCTGGCGCTGTCGTCGACCCCGGTGCCTGACTACCACGTGTTCGGGGCGATGCGCGATTTCCGCTCGCCGTGGGCGATTCGAGGCGGCTCGGTCGTTCCACGCGGTCGCCCGGCCGAGTTCTTGCGTGGTTATCTAGGGGCTTGGCCGTTTTCAGGGCTGCTCTCAATTCTTACCAGTTCACCCAACGAGCCGTTACCGCTGGAAGCCCAAAACTTCAACGTCCTGCCGCGTCGTGGTCTGCTGCAGCGGCAAATCCATGACTTCACGGTCTTCTCGTTCAACTCAGACCTGCTGGACTCGGTAGCGCCGCAATTGAAAATGGTGCCTGCGGCGCGTCCGGCTCAACTGCGGCTGCACATCGCCGATCCTACGAAGCTGGCAGTCTCCTCATCGCTCCACGCCTATGGATATTCGCAAGCCCGCAAGACGTCGCAAAGCGTAGCTCAACTGATGAACCAACTGGCCGAGCAATTGCATGTGCCAGAGGAAGCATGCCGCGAGGTGGCCGAAGAATTGCTGGGGGCCAAGCTTTCGTGTGCCCTAGGCGGAGAATATGAACTGGTAGAGACCGCCGGGGGGCTAAAGCTTTGGTCCAGCAGTGCCCTATCAGCCGAAAACCGTCTGGGCTTACAAACCGTCCCAGAGGACTACGAGTTTCCGATCCTCACTTGGTTCCGAGGGCTTGCTGCCGATCTGGCCCTGGTAGGCGACACCCTTTCGGCCCATGCCACGGTCGAGATGCAGACAACCCAATAGGATTTCTGATTTGGGATTTGACGAACGTGCTCGCACGTACTAAACCGGAGATGACCAAAACATGCTGGCCACGCATCGGTTTAGAGCATTTGTGCTTTGGTCCTTCTGATTTGTTTCGAATTTCGGATTTCGTGCTTCGGATTTCTCCCAGTTGTCGATTCCACAAAAGCAGCGGCCGGCGGCCAAAGCGCGAAACAGAAAGCCCCAGCCGTTTCGCGAGCGGTCACCGACCGCTGTTTTTTCAAAAAAACGATTTTGCAGTCCTCCTGCGTACTCGCACGTTTTCGTTGACAACGGCCCATCAGGCTGCGAAAATCAACGATGCTTCGGTTGCCTACTCTTTCGGCCCAGTGAACCGGTCGATGTTTTCCGACGATCAGATCGCACGAATGGAGTATGTGGCGATCCGCTACTCAAGCGAATTAGGCAGCCTGTGCGCGGAACTAGCAGAACGCTTGGCATTGCCTGATTTTACGCTGGAAATCGACGATCAGGTTGCCTGGGCGTTTTGCGACGATGAGACATTGGAGATCAACATCCATCATCCTCGCAATGGTGATTTACAGTCGTGGTTGCCCTACGCACCGGCCAACTTCGACTGTGGCGTGTCGGTGGTGATTGGCCGCAATCACGCCACTATCGTGCAGCGAGAATGGGATTTTAACCAAGTGGTCGCCCCCATCGCACAAGCGTTGGCCGACCTGACCAACGAAGAGGCATTCCACTACGGCAGCTGGGTCTCGGCCGAAAAAAGCGTGCGCCGGAACAATCGCTTTCAACCGAGACAAGATGGAGAATTGAAGGTCGAGAATAAAAAGTAACGCGCCGCTGCAAGCCCCAATGCTCTTGCTACACAAGCAACGCGACAGCGCGTTCCCCTCCACCTTCAACCCTCCACCCTCTACCGCTTGAAGAGGCACACATCCGATGAACGACATCGCTACGGTTGGCATTTGGCCAACCGGTTTGGTTTTTGTTGCGCTGGGCATGAGTCTGGTCGGTTGCCGGCCTTCGACCGACGAGCGGACGGCCCAGCGCGAACGGATTTACATTGCTGGCATGGCCAAGGCGATCCGCTGGAGCAATGCACGTTGGGGAGAGCCGCCGGACCACTGGAAGCTGCGTCTGAGCATTGGCGATCGCAGCTACTGGCAAGCCCTGGAAGAGAAGCCTGATGAATCGTTGTGGCTGCTTTGCTGCTATCTTCCCTATGCCAGGCGTGGCGAAGCGGCTCGGATGCTCAATAGCCGAGGTTTTGAAGGCAACCAAGACACGGTGCCGGCTGTTGCTAGCGGTGATGCCCGCTCGGCGCCGTTCCGCTACACTGGAGGCAACTTTCGTGTCGCCGGGGACGATGACCAGTATGGAGCGTTTATTGCCATTAGTCAGGCTCCCGAGTTAGCACCTGTCGAGATCCGCAATGACCAGCAAGTAGAACTATCGCTCGACCCGGCCCAATTCCGGACGCCAGCCAAACCGATTCGACTGGCCAACAAAGGCCGGATCGCTTTCAAGTTACAACGTCGCAACCCGGAAGGGGCCGTTTCGATCAGTACAACGATCGAGCTATCGGTCAATTTTTCATCTGCTCGGAATACCGCTTCTTCGCGTCTCGCCTCTGCTCATTGAAACCCGGCTAGCCAATCAGCTCGATGCGTATTGTTCTCTGCTACCCTGCCCAAGCACAACATCTCGACCAAATTCGCGCGGTCGCTCCCGATTGGGAACTGGTCGACGCTGGCCAGGAGCGAATCGCGGAGCAAATTTTAACGGCCGACATCTATTGTGGGCATGCCAAGGTTCCGGTGCCCTGGGCTCAGGTCGTACGGCAGGGAAGGCTGCAATGGATTCAGTCGTCGGCCGCCGGGCTTGATCATTGTCTGGTCCCCGAGGTGATTGCCTCGGACATTCCGGTGACCAGCGCCTCGGGCGTGCTGGCCGATCAGGTAACCGAACATTGCTTGGCCTTGTTAGGTGGTCTCCTGCGCAGCTTGCCGGTATTTTTTCGTGCTCAGGAAAAACGCGAGTTTGTGCGCCGGCCCACACGCGACCTCCACCACGCCACGATTGGCATCGTGGGGCTCGGCGGAGTCGGGCGTCGGTTGGCCGAGGTGCTTCAGGCCTTCAAAACCCGAATCTTGGCCACCGATTGGTGTCCCTATGACAAGCCCGACTATGTCGAAGCTCTGTGGCCGCCGGAACGATTGCTTGATCTGTGCGGCCAGGTAGACATTTTGATTCTATGCGCCCCGCTGAACGACCATACCCGGGGCATGATCGACCGTCGGGTTTTTGCGGCCCTGCGGCCAGGCAGCCTGTTTGTCAATGTTGCCCGGGGGGCGCTGGTGGTCGAGGACGATTTAATTGCGGCGTTATCGTCTGGCCATTTGGCCGGCGCGGCCGTCGACGTCACGGCCACCGAACCCTTGCCGGCGGGAAGCCGTCTTTGGGGTCAGGAAAACGTGATCATTACCCCCCACGTCGGCGGCCAGGCAGCCCGACGTCTCGACGACTGCACGAACTTTTTTTGTGAAAATTTGCGGCGCTTTCGCCTTGGTGAGCCGCTGCGTAATTTGGTCGACAAACAGCTCGGTTTTCCGCTTCGTAGGCCGAGCAATCCGACGTAAACCGGGGGATTTTTCGCCGGCAAAATTCCGGGCTTTACGGCCCAACCTCAGGCAACCTATGATAGGCGTCAACGTCGAAGCGCGTGTTGTGCGTTGTCCGCACGAACTGACTGGCAGCGTTGACGCAACGAGTCGGAAGGAAGCGAGATTTTTCCAGCCACCTCCTCTCCTGGAACCGTTTGAAGTATCTCGATGTCCACGACGTTTGACTTTAGCAGCAAGACACTCACGCTCAACGGCACCCAAGCGCGCCGTTGTCCAGACGAGTTGATCGCTCGCTACGACAATCTGGTTCACGAAGGGCGCACCAGTTGGACCGAACACCTGCGGATGCTCCGCCGGTTGGGTAGCGGCGGCCAAGGGGTGGTGTTTCTGAGCGAACGACGCGGCACCGACCAGTTTACGCTGCCGGTGGCGATCAAATTCTTTTCACCGGAGCGTTTCGAAGATGCCCGCAGCTATGCCGAGGCGATGTCGCGCATTGCCCGCATCGCCAGTCGGGTAGCGCAAATCCAACAGGACCATCTGCTCGACATCTACAATTTTGTCGAGCGTGATCGTATTCGCTTAATGGAGATGGAATGGGTTGATGGTTATGATCTTACCCGGCTGTTGACAACCGAGATGTTAACCCGAGTTGAGGAGCGGGTTAGTGCCCGGCGTTGGCAACAGATTAACGACGTGATTGTGACCGATGGCGCGGTTCATCCCCGTCTGAAGCCTGGCGTGGCGGTCGAAGTCATTCGCGAATGTCTGGGGGCATTGGCCGCGCTGCACCGCGAACATATTGTCCACGGCGATATCAAGCCTTCGAACATCATGCTCAAGCGAACCGGTAGCTCGATCATCATCGACATCGGCTCGGCGTTTGACGAACGCGATCCCCATCCTCACCAAACCTGCACGCCCCGGTATGCTGCCCCCGAAGTCCTCGAAGGCGGCACCCGCACGCCCCAGTCTGACTTGGCCAGCCTGGGTTACGTTTTGATTGAACTACTCAGCGGCCAACCGTTGTTCCTCGGCGAAAAGAACTACAGCAGCTTGCTGGAAGCGAAACGTACGCTGCCACGCATGTTGCCTGCCATCCTGCCGGAAGAGGTGGCCGTGAACGAACTGCTGATGACGTTCTGCCGAGGCATGATCGCGCCAGACCCCATGCGGCGTTTTCCCAGTGCCGAGAATGCCGAATTGCAAGAACAAGGCGCGGCGGCCTTCCACCGCCAGTTGGTGATGGGCGATCTGTCGAGTGAATATGAACACGACATCCGGCTGTGGATGGAAGAGCTCGATCCTCCGAACGAATAGAGTAAGAAAACTGTCGAAAACCTATTTCAAATGAAGCCTGAAGCGCCAGCGAAGGAATTTTCTTTGAGATGCTCTTCTGTTTTCAGCATCGAATTCCTTCGCTGGCGCTTCAGGCTTCATCGAGAGCTTTTGGAATCCATGATGATGCGAAGACCTGTTTGCTCGTTTTTTTTACTGGCGAGCCTGTTCGTCGGGCTGGCCTTTGGCAACACTTCAAACGGTTATGCTCAGAGCGAGGAGACGACGACCGAACAATCCGCCATCGCCGATGAACCTCGAGCCTTTGCTCCCGAAGCCCCCCTGGTGCCCGTTCGGAACCGTGAGCAGAATGTCGATGCGTTGCGGCTGTTACGGCGGATGTTAAGCCGGCCAGCGAACAGCAACCTGCCTGGCGCTTCGGTTTCCTTGGGCGAAACTCTCACCGGCATCACCGATCCGACTCGCCATCGGGCAACCATCGGAGCTTATTGGAATTTGGTGGCGGCGGTGGCCCGTTATTACAACGCGCTCGAACAAGCAGCCTGGGCCGATCGGATCGCCTTGGACACGACTGAATCGCCAGAACTTCAGGCATTTCGCAGTGAACTATCGGCCGCCGCGATCGAAGCCAAGCTGGCCGCCATGGAAGCCCAACAAGCCCTTGCTCAGGCGACCGGCTTCGCGCACAACACCCCGTTGTTGCCGAGCGATTCTCCGGTTACGACGACTTATGAAACTCACTATGAACGCTTGTTTGGCGAAGGGGCCGCGCCGGCATCGTCGCGCAGCACTGCTCGACACCTTCATGCCGTGTTGCCGGTTTGCCACCAACTGATCGCCACTCGAGCGGCCGCCGTGCGGCAAGCAGAACGGACTGCCGACGAAGCGGCCAAGCAATACACCAACTCCGAAGCGCCACTCAGCCATGCTGTTGAAGCCTTCGCGCGTTTGGCGACAGGCCGACGTGCTCTGATTGCCGCCGTGCTGCAATACAATCAGAAGATCGGCGACTATGCGACCCTGGTCGCTCCGCAAGGCTTGGCCTCGTTGCCGATGTTGATTCACACACCCCAGACTGGAGATCGGATTCGGATTCCTGAACAAGGGGTTCAACAAGCCTCGGGCGAGACGGCTTTGCCTGCGGACGAGCAGGCCGGGGTGGTGCAGGCAGGCAGCGTCCAGCCGGTCTCACCTTCGCCGCCGGCTTTCACCGCCCCCGCAGAACCTCGCCGCTTGCGATCGGTTCTGGTTCCCTCGAGTCGATGAAAATCCGAAGCACGAAATCCGAAATCCGAAACAAACCGCGAAATTCAAAACCGGAAATGACCAAAACATGCTGGCAACGCATCAGTTTAGAGCATTCGTGCTTCGGGCCTTCTGACTTGTTTCGAATTTCGTACTCCATTAGGCGCAGTAATTTTTGGTGGCGGCTTCCTCGTGTGTTTTCTTTTGGGGGGGACACTGGCGGTAAACTGGTTCCCAAGCTCTGCTTGGGAACTTTTCAGAAGGAAGCTCTCTTCCAAGGCTTTTTTGATGGGGTCTCCGATCAGGAACAAACGCTTCTCGAAGCGTCAAGGAAGCAGAGCTTCAAAAACAGAGCGTTCCCAAGCAGAGCTTGGGAACGAGAAAAGAATCACCAGCTTGCAAGCGATGTGCCAAACGACCCTAGCCGCGACGAGACTTCGTCGCCGGGGATAATCTCACGCCGGTTCCCAAGCAGAGCTTGGGAACGAGAGAAATTTCCGATGTTGATCGGTAGCAGCGGTCGGTGACGAAGCGCGAAACACTCGTTTTTATCGTTGTATCTGAAAAACAGTGCTTTCTAAAGCAAGTTGCTTTTTACCGTAGCGGACGCGACCTAGTTTTTGCCGAGATTTTCCGACGAAACAACGATACGTATTTTGGTAATCTGCTCTAGATCCTCATTTTTGGAACGACTGAATTTTAAAACACGTTCTAAGCTCGAAAACCCGATCAACGTGGTGCCTGGGTGAATCAAGAGCAGGCGGCTTCGAGCGCATAAAAAACGCCACCTTGGTAGGGGCTTGATTTAAGTTGGCACCGCTCTGTGGCGAGCCATGAAGTTACTGAATTGTAGGACCAGTTATCCTGTAGCCATACCTACCAAGGAGGCAATTTTGTTTATACCAATCGCCTCGCCTGGGGTCAAAAAAATGCAAAATCCTCGAAAACGAAACGTTTCCACAGGCTGGGAGCGAGAGGAAGTAAGCCAAATGAAAAATACAAGCACGAAGCGCTAGCGAGTGAATCCTGGATTTCACCGTCAACTCGCAACGCTCACTCGCTAGCGCTTCGTGCTTGTATTTATCTTGAGACAAAGCCTAGCGTTTCAGACTGCTAGAAGAATCGCGCGAGCGCGTAAATTCCAAATTCCAAATCAGAAATTCTAAATTTCTACCGCGCCATTACGCCGGTTGGAGTTTGCGTCGCTTGACGCACACCGCTGGCATAGCGGTGTGGGTTTTTGACGAATTGATCCAAGGTCGCTTCGCTTGAGAACAGGTAGATTCGGTCGCGGAAGTAGACGCCATGACGCCGGTTGCCTGAGACCGTTTGGCGTTGGTCGATTGCCAGCACCGGATCGTTGCCGGAGAGCACCGGGCTATACATGTCGGGGTTGCTCAGAAAACGTTGTTGTCCAGCCTGAGTGGTGAACAGATAGGTGCGGCCGCGATGGATCGCGCCAAAGCGCGGGTCGCCAGGCGCCCAGCGTTGGTTCTCCATCAGTGTGACCGGGCAAAAGCCTTCCATGCAAACCTCGGCCTTGCCGGAGGGCATGGGCTGGTTGTTGGCCACTTGCGAACCGACGCCAACACCGGCCGGGCCGGTTGGGGCCGCATGGCCGACCTGATACGAGGGCTGTGGTTGAGGAGTTTGCGGCGGCACCGCTGGTGATTCGACTGGCACGGCCGGGGCGTCTTGGGTGACTGGCGGCGCGGCGGCGGCCGGATTGTGATAGCCATACGGACCACCGGCAGGGGTTGAGACCGGCGATTGCGCCATCGGGGCACTGGCCGGATGGTTCATCGGACCGCCCGTGGGCGAAGGCTCGGCCTGGGCGTACCGCGAACCGACCAACGAACTACTGGCTGGAGCGGTCGTGTAAGGGTTGGCCGGCGGAGGGGTTTGTGTTTGAGGCTGAGGGTGCGAAGATTGTTGCGCCGCATAGCGGTTTACCGAAGCGTCTGCCGGGCGCTGGGGGGCAACCGGCGGCGGACCATAAGGGCCGCTCGGCTGGACCGTGGCCTGTTGAGGGGCCTGAGGCGAGGCTGGTTGCGAGGCGGCTAGGGCTGCGTATGGATTGTTGATCGGAGGGACAGCAGGGTTGGCGGCCAGTTGGGTTTGTTGCTGGCTGCGGAGATGCATCGCGATTTGGCCTACCTGTTTGATATAGGCCGCCGCTTCCAAGGGGCTGTTGGCTTTGGCTAGGACTTGGCCGCTGGGGGCCAGGACAACATCCGTAGGCAGGCTGTTGACGCCATAGTTTTTCGCCACTGCCGCGTATTGGTCGGCGTTCAGCTTGACCGGAATAAAGTTGGCTTCAATGGCCGACGCCACCGAGGCCTGATTGAAGACCTCGTGTTCCAGACGCATGCATGGCTTGCACCAGGTTGCCCAAAAATGAACCAGGATCGGGCGGTTGGTTTCTTTTGCCAGCTGAGTAGCCGTCTCCAGATTGGTGTGCCACTGGAGTGGTTGCTGGGCAGCTGCTTGGAGCGAGGTTCCAAACAGCAGGAAAAACAGCATCGTTGCGCGTACTAGGCGTGCCATTACTGGAAGGCCCTAATTGCTAAAGGAGAAAATGAGGGGTGTGTGTAGCCGCCGAAGCGGTCATGGGCTGTTATCGGAACACACTAGGGCGAAAGTGGTGTAAAAATTAACGATTATTCAAAGTTTGCAGAATCTTCTCATTGGGAGGCCTGTTTTTAGGCCCCCCGGCGACACGTTTTGAACGCGGCTAAAGCAAGTTCAGGCGTTCCAAAAACGAGAATCTCTGGAAATCGGGATGTTTTCAGAGAAATGTAAAAAACAGGTGTTTCGCGAGCGGTCACCGACCGCTGCTACTTGATCAACACGGGAAATTTGGAGCCACTGAATTTGCTCGAAAGCAAGTTACTTCTTACCATCGCGGGCATGGCCTCGTTGCTCGCCGAGAAACCATTGGCGGCGTAACGATGAATAAAACAGAGGATCTGGTCAGGTCGGGCAAAAAAGTTGCGTTTGGCCTGGTTTTTTGCTCACGATCCGCTTGACACAGGATCACTTGTGGCTAATATTACCGGTGGTTGAAGCCTGGCTGTGATTGCAGTGCGGCTAAAACCACCAAAGGAATACATCTGCCGCCGGCGAATAGCCGCTCGCGCGAATTGCCAAATAGGTTCTCCGTGGCTGTTTTGATAGCACACAGGCGAGAACTTGGTGCTTCTGGACGTGTTTGCTGTCTGCTGCAGGACTCTTTGTGGACGCCCATTTGTGACTGGCGCGCGCCGTTTGTCTAACCAAAGTGTGGTTCGACAGGTTTGAAAGCGACAAGAAAGCGTGAATCACCGTTGCGCTAGAACGAGTTGCAGGCATTCCAGGTTCTCGTAGCGATCGAGCTAGTATTACCTACTTTTATTGATGATTGACTTAACTAATCTTCGTGCGTGTCAATTTTATCCTGATTTTCCGGCCTCCCGTTGGTTGGCCTCTAATTGGTTGTCTAGTCAACACCCAATAAAATTCCTCCGACGCTAAACAATCTGTCGCGTTGGATATGCCGCCTTGAGGAATTCGAGGCCGGTTCTATTGTCGATTGAGGTTACCCGTGCGCGGCCTACAACGCGCCATGAATGGATTGATAGATAGGGTGTGAGTCGATGGCCAAAAAGAGGCAAGGTGGACGAGGACGCAATCGGTCTGGCGGAGGGACGGCGACCGGACGTGGAGGAGGCCGCGGCGGACGGGGCGGACGCGGCGGTCGTCATCGCAACCGGAACAAACAACGCGACGGTCGCGAGCCATCGGTCTCGGAAGACGATTTTCGCGAAAATGGCGCTCCGCTGCCTTTGGAGCCAGGCGCGGGGATTTTGGAGTTGCACCCTAACGGCTATGGCTTTCTCCGCAGCCCTACCTCGAATTACCAGCGGGAGCGGACCGATCCGTTTGTGCCAGGCACGATGATCGAAAAATACAACCTTCGCGAAGGGTTGTTGATCTCAGGCATGGTCCAGCAGAATCGCAAGCAGCAGGGCCCCCGGTTGCGGGAGATTTTGGATGTCGATGGATTGAAGCCTGACGACTACCCTCAGGTAAAGACGTTTGACGTTTTGACGCCGATCAACCCTGAGGAATGGCTGCGGATGGAGACCGGAGCCGAGCCGCTCAGTACGCGAGTGATGGATTTGCTGACCCCGTTAGGCAAGGGACAGCGGGCTTTGATCGTGGCCCCGCCCCGCACCGGCAAGACGGTTTTGCTGCAGCAAATCAGTCAGGCAATCGCGGCCAATTATCGAGACGTGGCGCTCGTGGTGCTGCTGATTGACGAGCGGCCGGAGGAAGTAACCGACATGCGCCGCAACGTCGATGGCGAGGTGATTGCCAGCAGTTTGGATCAAGATGTCGAGAGCCACGTGCGGCTGTCGCAATTGGTCATCGAGCGATGTCGTCGTTTGGCCGAGATGGGCAAGGACGTCTTTTTGCTGATGGATTCGATCACGCGGCTAGCCCGGGCGTTTAACAAGTGGGTTGGCAACACCGGACGTACGATGAGTGGTGGTGTGGACATCAAGGCGATGGACATTCCTAAGAAGCTCTTTGCCACTGCCCGAGCGTTCGAGGAAGGCGGCTCGCTCACGATCGTCGGCACCGCTCTGGTCGATACCGGCAGCCGCATGGATGAGTTGATCTTCCAAGAGTTCAAGGGGACCGGCAACATGGAGATGGTGCTCGATCGCAAGTTGGCCGACCGGCGGATTTGGCCGTCGATGGACATTACCCAGTCGGGCACGCGGCGCGAGGAAAAATTGTTGCCGCCTGAGACCTTGCATGCGGTGACGATGCTGCGGCGCACGCTGACTACGATGCATCACGTCGATGCAATGGAGCAATTGACCAGCAAGCTCGGCAAGTTCAAGTCGAACGGCGAATTCATCCAGCTGATCGCCGGGGCGAACGGCGCTGATTGACAAACAACTCCGAGCGTGAAACAAAAGTTGTAACAGTTTAGCGGAGTGAAGTAGATTCACCACAGAGTCACGGAGCTTACAAAAACAGCGGTCGGTGGCCAAAGCGCGAAACGCTGGATTTCATCGGTTTCGCGAGCGGTCACCGACCGCTGCTCTTTTTAAACATGTTTTTAGCCTCGTTCCCAAGCTCTGCTTGGCAGCGAGATGAGGGCGCCTTCTCGCTGGACGCCTTATCGCCGGCGAGCCTTTCTTTTGCGCTGTGAAGAGCTGGAAAGAGGCGATACGTCAAAAGTGTCGGAAGTAGCCGATGCGGAACTGGCGGTCGAATGCTCGGTCGCCGGTCAACGGCTCGCTATAAGAGACGCCTAGCTCGCTGCTGCGGCCAAAATTCCAGGTGACCCCAGGCGTGATGTCGAGCACGGTTTCGCCCGACGCGTCGCCGTTCAGGCTGGTGACTCCATTCAATTCAATCAATGGAGTCACGTTGCGGAAGTAGCACCAGTTGCTGGTGCTGAGCAAGGTGTGGCCGAGGCCAATGTTGAAAATGAATTCGTTTTCCGGCTCATCGACATCAAGTGGAATTTCCCAAGCAAACTCGGATTGCATCACTGTGCCGCCACCAAAATCGTAGAGCGCCAAGAGCACAGGTTCGATCGCCGCATGCCCTGATCCTAAATCACGAGAATCGTCGCCGGTTGGCGTGACGACGTTCAGCCCCAGCGTCACGAGTGCGTTGCGCGAGTTGTAGGTGACAAAGCGGAAGCCGATTTCCAGGTCGCCCACCCCGGTCTCTTGAGAGGCATCGTCAGGGTCGAGAAAAATCACCGGCAATTCAAAGACCACCGCCATCCGGTTGTTGAATGCCCAGAAGAATTCGAATTCGAGTTCCTGTTCGTCGACTTCGCCGTCGTCGGCGTCGTAGCTGTGGGCATATTGCAGCTCGAACTTTCGTTCGATGAATGCGTGTTCGGTGCGCAACATGTGCATGAATGGGTAGCCTTCGACCGATTCATGCCGGTCGTGACCTAGGTTGTGTTCGTGATGGCCGTGGCCATGGTGGTCGCCACAGCAGGCGCCGTCGCCAGCGTGTGAATGGAAGGGGCGCAAGCAATCGGTCGGATAGTCATCAACGCACCGACAAGCATCGCAGTGGGTTGGACAGGCGGTTGAGCAGCCATGTTCAGGATGGTGGTGGCCTGAGTGGTCGTGGTCAGGGCCGGCGGACGCAGCGTTCGGACTGGTTCCGACAACGATCCCTAGAGCTAACAGCAGAGCAGTAGTAGGGCGAGACTGAAACCGCATGAGGGTGGCCTTTCCGTGGCAGGTTTTTTGGTCAAGCAGGAGGATTGTAAAGTCGTCTTCTTTCGCAAAAACAGCGGCCGGTGGCCAAAGCGCGAGACCTATGAAATCCAGTGTTTCGCGAGCGGTCACCGACCGCTGCTCTTTTTAAACAGGACTTTGCAATCTTTCTGTTCGGCCCAAAAAATCAAGTGAATTACAAGGACTAGCACCAGCGACTACTTGGTTTCTATATCGACCTGCTCGCAGGCCGAGATTTATGTTAAGGAGCAGACGCTGGTCGGTTTTCCGCGCGCCAAACCCTGGGCCTGGTAAGCTATGCCTGGCAAGTAAGATCTACCGTTGATGACGATGATGCTCGTCCTGGTGTGGCAGCCTGACGACGTACACCCCCCGTTAGAAGCGATGTGTGCAGGCCTCTGAGCCTACTTGAAAGTTGCACCACTTTGCACCATTCTGCACTATCGGAGTTGTTTTTGCGGCGAAAACAGCAACGCAGCCGGCACGGTGAAGCACCGCTTTGCTTTGAGCAAATGGCGGCACGATCAGTCAATCACTACCGGCAGATCAACTCGCGATAAGCCTGTTTGGAGTGCCGAATCAGGTCGTGGTAGCTGGCCAGTTCGATCTCTTCGCCTAGCAGTTCGATGTCGTAGTCGCCGTTGTAGCCAGCGGCGGCCAAAGCGGCCACGATTTCAGAAAGCGGCAGCACCCCTTCCCCCAAAGGGCAGCGATTTTGCTCGTCGCGCGGCGCTGTCCGACTGTCGCCCAGGTGGACGATGGCAATCCGGTCGGCAATCTGGGGGATCGATTCCAAAATGCCTGGCTGCTGCCCCAGATGATAGGTATCAAAGGCCAGCCCGACGTGTGGGTTAGCCAGATCGTCGATCAACCCCAAGGTATCTTCCAGATCGGTCAAAAACGTCCAGCCACATGCGCAGCCTGCGTGCATCGGCTCCAGCGCCAGGGTCACGTCGAGCGTAGCGGCCAATGGCACTAACTCGCGCAGAGCCTCGGCGATGAGCCGCCGAGCGTGCCGATGGGTATGGCCGCCTCGGGCTCCGCTGTAGAC
>JANQPJ010000230.1 GCA_028289525.1 Pirellulales bacterium | reverse complement strand
CCGCACCAACTGATGCAGAAACCGCGGCACCAATACAAACGCAAAGCAGCATAAAGAGTTACAATGAATCAAGTGCCATTCGTACCTGACACCTTTTTCACCTTGACACCTTTTTCACCTGTGACACCTTTTTCACCTGACACCTTTTTCACCCTATAATTTGCGTACGGCATGCACGCCTGCTTTAATTGGCCAGCGGGAGATAATGATACTCACCCAACTCGATAAACTCTCAGGCCATGATTACCTTTGTTAGCATGGGATGGCCGGGGCAACTGGGCAATCAGTTGTTTCATTACGCACTTCTCAAAGGAGTAGCGGCCAAGACAGGCTTTGAGTGTGCCATCCCTGATCGTTTTGGGCTGCCTTACAGGAAGAAGCAAGGACTTGTCGAGCTTTCTGCCTATCACATCCGCTGTCGACGGCATCCACCAACGTACCAACCAGATCGCAGCCAGATTTTTTCAGCGCACGATCGGTCGTTTCAGCCGGAAGTGTTTGAAGTCGCTGATGGAACTGACTTTGTCGGATTGTTTCAATCTTACCGCTATTTTGAACACGTTGCGGATGAACTGCGAAATGAGCTTCGACTATGTCCGCCGTATCGAGATGAGGCCAAGGCAGTTGCCACGGCTCTAAGGAAGCAAGCCCAAGGACGCCCCATTGTTTCGCTCCATGTGCGCCGTGGAGACTATTTGCGAAATCGAAACATGCGACGAGTCGTTTGTCATGAAGAATATTACGAGCAAGCGAAGATTCATTTTGAGGAGCTTGCCCCTCTCTATTTAGTGCATTCTGACGACTTGCCCTGGTGTCGTACTGTTTTTTCAGAAGAGAGACACCTCTTCCTAGATAATGTTACTCATTGGGCCTGTTTAGACATCGTCTCACAGTGTGACCATCACATCATTTGTCACAGCACCTTTGGTTGGTGGGCTGCTTGGCTTAACCCCTCTCAAGAAAAAATCGTCGTAGCTCCAAAACACTCAACCAATCGGGTTCCACCGATCGAGAGTCCACCATCGTGGAAGACGATTTAAGTTGAAGCTGCTGAAAGATGGCCGCGCAGTGATTTCCAGGGCGCATGTGGCACAACCGAAAACTTCATGCTTCATGCACACGGCCTCCATCCATCCATGCACGCTACTCTAGAGCCCTCCCTCGGATGGGTTGACATTGTTTTCTAGAGATCTAATATTGCGTGTTGTTCTAATCGAGTGCAGTTGATTGGATTTGATTCTTCATTGACCAAGCGGTTCTTTGATTCGCTTCGAGATGCTCTGCTAGTAGAGCAACGCAATGCCACCGATTAATTCTTTTTAATGTTAAACGGTTGTTGTCATTTGGCGGTATTCAGGTGATCTGAAACACTCAGGTAGTGGGCAGTAATACGCCGGTGTTGTGCACTGCATAAGTAAAGCCCCCCCTGCCATGCGTGATCGACTTTTGGGCTCATCTTTTTAGGGTGCATGCTGTCCCCACAGAGTCGTGCTTGATCGGCCTGCGCGCACCGACGAAAGGACTCAGGCAATGTCGGAAGTTTCTATCATTGTGACTTGCAAAGGGCGATTACATCACCTGCAGCAGGCACTGCCACGACTCTTATCCCAGCAGTGTTTCTTCTCGTATGAAGTCGTGATTGTTGATTACGGCTGTCCTGACGGAACGTTTGCTTGGTGTGAAAGTTTGTGTGAACAACGGCTCGTTCCAGTTCGTGTCGAGGATGATACGGAAGAATTTAACCGCTCGCGGGCTCACAATTGCGGCGCCAGTGTAGCAGACGGAGCAGTGCTTGCATTTATTGATGCTGATATCCTCTCTGAACCCAGCTGGCTGACTGCTACTGCGGGACCAGTGCTTGCCGAGGAAGCGGACCTGGTTTTAGTCAGCGCCCATCCAGGCTGTCGCGACCGTATGGGAACCTGTGCCGTATCGAGCAAACTATTCCATCAGGTTCGTGGCTACGACGAGCAATTAATCGGCTGGGGAGCGGAAGATTTTGATTTTTATGGTCGTTGCTCTCTGCTTGCCTGCGTCAAACGCTTCTCCTGGAAATTGATCACGCCGATTGCGCATGGCGATGACCAACGCATGCGGTTCCACACAGTGAATAGCCGCCGTAAGTGCCGACAACTAAACCAGGCCTACCTGAAAACTCGTCAAGCGGTGAATCCCAATGGCTACGGCAAACAGGAAGCATGTCAAATCAACACGGTGTCGAATTTTGAAACGGTTAAGGAAATGAGGACGTAATCGTCGGTTTGAAGGAACCTGTTTGGACTCTCAAGCAAGGAATGTCACGATGAGTTATTACTACTACGGTTGCACCGCACCTACTACTCCTTGTAGCTGTCCTTCATCTTCGACTGCTACGAGTTCGATTTCGAGTTCTTGTCCAACCCCCACAACAACCCCCGGACCTAGCAGTGGCCCCACCGCTTCGAGTTCCACTAGCATATCCTCTTCGGTGCTCCTCAGCTCGGGCCAGTTTTCTTTCCAGCGTCCTTTGCTCTCAATCAGTTCATTGGGCGGAAAGGGCTGGTCGTTCAGCCTCAACTACCTGGCCGAATCTGGAATCGGGAGCGTTCTTGGTCCAGGTTTTAACTTTCCGCAGAATGTGTTTCTGACGGAAGATTTTTTCGACATTCTTTTTTGGACCGGTGAGAACACGTTTGAAACTTTTGAAGAGGTAACCGCCAGTCCTCCAACCTATAAGCCAGCGCCTGGCAACAACACCCAGGCCGAACTCACTCGTAGCGGCGCTGGCACCGCCAACGACGAATTGACGCTCACAGCTAACAGCGGCACGATTACCAAGTTCTTTGGCTTTCATACGTCGATCGATTCTCCTGGCCGGATTAAGAGCATCACCGATCGCTATGGCAACACCCAAATGTTCACCTGGACGAACATTTCCACCTCGGGTGTCCTCTTAGAACTAACCGGAATCACCGATTCGTATGGCCGCACAGTCACCTACCGATACACGGTGATCGACGTCGGGGGGATCCTCGAAGTACGGCTATCGGAAATCGAGGATTTTTTGAGTCGAAAGATCAATTTTCAATACGATTCAGATGCTCGGCTGGTCGCGGTCGTAGGGCCGTCGATCACACGCGGTGCCGCGGACAACACGTTCCCCGGCGGCACGGCCTATGTCTTCAAATACAAGACGAACGACGATCTGATTGAAAACATCTGGTATCCCAACGAAACGGCGCCCTACGTCGACGCAGATAGTCGAACCGTTGACGTCAGTCAGGTCGAAGCGAATGCCACGCCGCGTTATACCGTCACTTACGATTTTGAAGGCCGCGTGTTGACTGAAAAGATCGGCAACGGCACCACCGCCGGCGGCACGATCGGCTACAGCTACAACGATACTCCGTCGCGGACGAACCCCTTCGGCACCGGGCCGATGAGGGATATCGTGTTCGAAACCACCATGACCGATCGCAACGGCAACCAAACCATCTACAGTTTTAATGAAAATGACATGCCGGTTCGCGTGGCCGTGCAGCGGAACCGGGACAAGATCAGCATTCCACCGCACGGCACCGGAACCGGACAGTTCGACGAATTTGTCACTTGGACCGACTACAACGAAAACAATCAGCCAGCGACGGTCGTCCACCCTGAAGGCGACAGCGTCGAATACGAATATGAAGACGGCAACGGGATTTTTACTGGGCAAACCGATCCATACAACCCACGCGTGGGCCTGCTGCTGAAAGAAACCCGCAAGCCAGGCAACTCGATCAGCATCGCGTCGCGCGGCGGCAGCAGTGGCCAGACGGAACTCACCCGACGCTATTTTTACGACCCGATCTTCAATCAGATGTGTGCCATGATCGAAGAGCGGGGCAATCCGATCGCCTCGGGGCCAACTTACTTCACACCGCAAAACGGCGGCACCACGCCAACCGACAGCGACCGCAGCCGGTATGCCACGATTTTCTTGTATGACTACCAACAGAACACCGAAAATACGGTGAAGAACAATACGGCTCTCCAGGCCATGCTGGGGCTCACCGCAGCTCAAATCCAAGAGTTGCTCGACTATGTCGATGGCCAGATGAAGGCGACCGACGGCACCGGAGGCATTCCGGCCGGTTTCGAGATGAACCTGGGTGACATCAACGGCGACGGTACGGGCGACGGCAACAGTTCAGGTCTGCCAGACGCCCCGATCCTAGGCGATCGAGTCAAGACCAAACAGCCCAGCGTCCGTTTGATCGGCTCGTCGGCGATTACGACCCAAACGCGCGAAGAAATTTTCACCTACAACAATCGCGGCCTCCAGACCACGCAGACCGATGCCGAAGGCAATCTCACCGTGATGGTCTACTACCCGTACAACGACCCTGAAGGCGACGGCAAGGCACCGGTCACCGGCACCGGTACGCTAGGCGGTAAGCAATACGGTCGACTCAAGGCCCGGCACGTCGATGCTGACCCGGCCGACGTGATGAGCCTGATCGGAGCCGATGGCGATCTGGTCGATTTTATCTCCGGCAAGATCACTCGGACCAATACGCCCGGTGAGTATCAAAACCTGATTACTCGTTATGAGGGAACCGAACTCGGGGCCGGCTGTGGTTGTTCGGCCTGTGCCTACGACCCGCTGGGCAATCCGCTGGTCGTGACCGACCCGCGAGGATTCACCACCCGCACCGAGCGGAACGAGTTGGGCGAAGCCTATCGGACCACCGCGCCCGATCCGTATCGCTACCAAAAAGAGATCTACTACGACGCCAATCGCAACGTCATCCGCGTCGATACCGAAGACCAATGGGTTGAGTACGACTCGGACGACCCGACGAGTGCCTGTTATGCCAAGTTCACGCCGACCGGTTCGGCCTCCACGGCCCAGGTGCCCTCGCGGACCGGTTTTGGTGGGTCAATTCGTTCAGGCTGGTTTACTGATTTGAAGGAATACGACCTCCTGGACAACCTCGTCAAGCAAGACGACGACGCCACCGGGTCGGATCCCGAGCGGTTGGTGACGACCTTTGAGTACGACAGCAATGAGAACTTGACCAAAATCACCAAACCCGAGGGCAACACGGTCGAGTATGATTACGACGAGCGCAACCTGCGGATTGCCGAACGGGTGGGTCGCGACTGCACCTACGACGCGTCGGTGCTGAGTGACGATCCCCAACTTTATCTAAAACTTGACGAAACCACCGGCACCGATGCGATCGACGCCAGCGGCAACGGGTTGCCGGCCGAATATATGCCGTTTTCTGGGATGCCAGGCGTCTGGAACGGCGGCACGCTAGGCGGCCAGGGCGTGCTCAATTGCCCTGGCGATGCGGCCCCCAACTTCAATGGCACCACCGGCTACATCGACGCGGCCGATCCGACCATGTTGCAAATCACCGGCCGAGTAACCTTGGAAGCCTGGGTCAAGCCCGACGCCTTCCCGACCAACGGCAACCACGCCGCACTCGTCTCCAAAGGCAACGACGGCACAACCGCGTTTGGCTACTACCTGGGCATCCACAACGACGCCGGCCAACTCAAGCTGATCGCCGGCGCCGGGGCCAACGACAACCTGGTCTCCTGGAATTTTAGCGACACGACCGACTGGACCACCGGCCAATGGGCTCACGTCGTGGCCGTCTACGACAACACCGACTGGAAACTGTATGTCGACGGGGTGGAAAAAGCCTCCAGTGCCTCGGGCACCGGGGCCAGTTCGCCCTCAGGCGAGGTGCGCGTGGCCGCCTATGACAGCAACGGTAGTAACCAGCGATTTTTTGATGGCACGCTCGACGAAGTGGCCATCTATGCGACCGATCTGTCGGCCGATCAAGTGGCAGCCCACTTCGCACTCGGCAGCGGCTCGGCGGCCAACGACGCCATGATCGCGGCGATCACGGTCACGGCCTACGACGGCAATGGCAACGTGAGCAACGTCATCGGTCCGGCCGAACGCGGCAGCAGCGGCAACCACGAACAAGCCACGATCGACGACTTTTTTGGCGTCGAGGGGCTTACCATCAAGCATTTCGGCGACGCGGTGGCCTGGAATTTTTATGATGGCTTCGACCGACTCATCTCGTCGATCGATGCAGCCGGCAACAGGACGAACTACACTGGCGATGCCACCACTCCGCGTTACGACCCGGGCAGCCGGATCATCCTCGGCACGTTTGAAGGCCCGGTCGGCGGCGCCACGCCCCCGGTCCGTACCGGCCTGTCGAACCAAACACTGACCAAAGAGCAAATGCGGTTCGACGAAGCCGGTCGGCAATACGAACAGCAACAAGCCGTGTTCGTGGCCACCAGCACCACGCTTCCCTCAGGCAACCGTACGGTCGATCACACTGGCGGCGGGCTGGCCGAAAACAGCACGGCCGACGACCACACCGGCACGGTTCAAATCGTCAACTCCAGTGGCCAGGCAACCACGAACGAGTCGTATGTGCTCTCACGAACCGTCTACGACGCGGCCAGTCGGGCTGTCGAACAGTTGACCGACAACACTGGCAAAACGACGCTCACCTATGATGGCGCCAATCGTCGAATCACCGAAAAAGACGCGATGCAGGACGACCCGGCGGGCGACTTGGGCAACGTGACCAGCACCGTGTATGACC
>JANQPJ010000216.1 GCA_028289525.1 Pirellulales bacterium | reverse complement strand
CGAAGCGCGAAACGGCTAGGTTTTCCTGTTTCGCGAGCGGTCACCGACCGCTGCTTTTTGCTCTAGATCCGACTTTGCAGTCCTCCTGACTAACTCTCTGGGTTCGTTGACACCTGGCCGGTGATTCGCGACACTGAATGTTCCTGTTTTTGCCCCCATTGCGACTTCAGCGAATCGGATCGCTAGAGTCGTGTTTGCCTTGATTTATTGAACTTCACTCCAGGCACCGGCATGGAATCGGCCACCAGTCACGAAACCGAGTCGACGCTGGCAGGCGCTCGAATTGCTTTTGTCGGCCGTTTGGCAGGCATGAACCGTAAAGAGGCAACCGCTACAGTCCGCCGGCACGGTGGCCAAGTACAAGACCGCATCGACACCAAGCTCGATCTGATTGTGGTCAGCGACAACGAATTGCCGTTGGGCGACCTGTTTCGCAACGGTGTGTTGACGCCTGAAGTGCGCCAGGCGGCCGATCAAGGTTCGTTGGCCGTCATCACCGAAACTCAACTCTGGCAACGACTAGGGCTGGTCGATGCCGGACGGAAGCTCTACACCCCGGCCATGCTGGCCGATCTGCTGGACGTGTCGGTCGCCGTCGTTCGGCGCTGGCATCGCACCGGCTTGATCGTGCCTGCCCGAGAAGTCAAGCGGCTCCCCTATTTTGAATTTCAAGAAGTGGCCACCGCGCGTCGCCTGGCCGAACTGCTGGCGGCCGGTTGTTCGCCGGTCGAGATCGAACGGAAGCTGGCCGAGTTGAGCCGTTATGTGCCGGCGGTCGACCGGCCGTTGTCCCAGTTGTCAGTCATTGTCGAAGGCAAGCACCTGCTGTTGCGACAAGGCGACGGTTTGGTGGAGCCTGGCGGGCAATTGCGAATCGATTTCGAGGCCTCCGAACAGCCAGCCCAGGCCGATCACTCGACGACCAACGGCTGTATTCCACTTTTACCCCAATCCGAGTCCGCGGAGTTGACGCCAGGCGAGATGATCGCTGCGGCCGAAGCCTATGAGGACGAAGGCCAGCTTGAAGCGGCGGTCGAGATGTATCGGGCAGCCTTGGCGGCCGCCGGTCCAGTGGCCGAAGTGAATTTTGCGCTGGCCGAGGTGTTGTATCGACTGGGAGACTCCACGGCTGCCCGAGAACGCTATTTCTCGGCGATCGAATTGGACGAAGACTATGTCGAAGCTCGGGCAAACCTTGGCTGTGTGCTGGCCGAAACCGGGCAGGCAGAGCTAGCCATTGCCGCCTTCCAAGGAGCACTGGCTCACCATGATGACTACCCAGACGTCCACTACCATCTGGCCCGCACACTGGACGAACTAGAACGGGCTCCAGAAGCCGAAAACCACTGGCGGGTATTCTTGCAACTCGCCCCCGACAGCCCCTGGGCCGAAGAGGCCCAACACAGGCTTCAGCAGACAGACGAGCGTTAATTTATGTTCGTAAACCACCAGCTCTGCTGGTGAGAATTGATCAGGCTCTGCCGGTAGTGAGTAATTCTCGGCAAAGCGTGCTATTATGCACACTTCAGCACAGTCGTGTGGGGCCCCGTGGTGGGCTATCACGATGAAATCCGTGGTGTGCGGCCTCATCGGGCAAAACCCTAGGCCCTGGCACATCAATTGCTCACAACGATAGTAAGACCGTATTGGCCAGGCAAGGTTGGCCATTGGCATGGAGTCTTGAGTCGAGCTTGAGTGAGGTGCAGTGTTGCCAAGTCCTGAAAAGATCGATTTGCTGCTGGTTGACGATGACGATGAATTTCGAGAGTCGGTCGCGCGCCGGTTTCGTCGGCGCGGCTACCAGTTGCAAGAGGCTCGAAATGCCGAGGAAGCCCTGGGCCTTTGCGAACGCCGTGAGTTCAATGTGGCCGTGATCGACATGGTGATGCCTGGCCTCTCGGGCTTGGAGTTGCTCAAAAAATTGAGCGTGGCCCACCCGGAATGCGAGGTGGTAATGCTTACCGGCCAAGGCACGATCGAGAGTGCGGTTCAGGCAATGAAGCTGGGAGCGTTTGACTACCTGACCAAGCCCTTTCCGCTGTCTCAATTAGAAGTCTTGATCGAAAAGGCCAGCGAGCATGGCGGCCTGCGAAAAGAAAACCGCCAACTGCGCACGATCTTAAAACGGGTCGAACATTCCGACGAGATGATTGGCAAGTCGCCGGTCATGCAACAGGTGTTTCGCATGATCGAGCGTGCCGGCCCGACGGAGAAGGCCATTTTGATTCAAGGCGAAAGCGGAACGGGCAAGGAGCTGGTGGCCCGGGCACTCCACCGCCACAGCGCTCGAGCCGAAAAACCGCTGGTCGTGATCAATTGCGCCGCGTTGCCAGAGACCTTGCTCGAAAGCGAGCTGTTTGGTCACGAGAAAGGCGCGTTTACCGGCGCGACGATGATGAAACAGGGGCTATTCGAGGTGGCCGATGGCGGCACGCTGTTAATCGACGAGATTGGTGAACTGGCCGGCTCGTTGCAGGCCAAATTGCTGCGGGTATTGGAAGACGGCTCCATGCGCCGGGTTGGTTCGCTAAAAGAACGTCGCGTCGACGTGCGTCTGTTGGCTGCGACCAATCGTAATATGGCCAAAGAGGTCCAAGCAGGTCGGTTTCGCGAAGATTTGTACTACCGCATCAATGTGATGTCGCTCGAATTGCCTCCACTCCGCCAGCGACACGGCGATATTCCGCTGCTGGCCCAACAGTTCTTGGCCCCTGACTGGGAAATCGAGCCCCAGGCGATGCAGGCACTCCAGCGATATTCCTGGCCAGGCAACATTCGACAGTTAATCAACGCCATTGAGCGAGCCAAGATCATGTCGGACGAGCGTCTGATCCATTGCGATGATTTGCCACAAGAGGTGCTCCACCAAGGCCCCTCGGTTTCAGAGAGCCCCACTACTAGCGACGAATTGGCATCCATCCAGCGTGCCCACATTGTCGAAATGCTGAAGCGTGAACAGGGGAATAAAGCTCGCACCGCCCGAGCCCTGGGAATCAACCGGCGCAGTCTCTATCGGTTGATCGAGAAATACGAGATCCTGCCCCAGGAGAGAGTCAAGTAGATTTGGAATTTCTGATTTGGAATTTAGAATTTACGCGCTAGCGCGTTCCCATACTCTGCTTGGGAATGACGGGCATCGGGGGGAACTTTTCTGACAAAGCCTAGTACGACAACACTGCAGTACTACTCGGCGCGTGGCAAGGTCACTGAGAACTGGCTGCCTTCGCCAAGTTCTGACTCCACGGCAATCCGACCGCCGCATTGGTGAACTAGATTGCGTGTGAAGTAAAGCCCCAATCCAGTGCCAGGCAACGATTGATGCGCCGCCCCGCGCCGAAATGGTGAAAAGATGAGTTCTAACTCCTCCGGCGGAATGCCTGAGCCATTGTCGGTGACCATGAATACCCATTCGATTTCGGTTTCCAGCAGCCGCACATCAATCGTGCCTGGCGATTTGTCGATGAACTTGGCGGCGTTTGAAATCAGGTTATGAAAAATCTCCCGCAGCCGAGCCGGGTCGCCAGGCAAACTTGGCAACCGCTCTGGCAAAGTCAGGGTAATTCCTTTTTTGTCGATCAGCGGCCGGAGCTGTTCGACCACCTCGTGCAGGACTTTTAGCGAGTTGACATTCTGGACTTCGGCTTCTTCTCCGCCAAACACCGCGGCGGCCAGCAATTCGTCAATCGTCGAACTCATGCGAAACGCCCGTTGCCGGGCTTGTTCGATGAGTTGATTGGCCTCCGGCGGCATTTGCTCGCCAAATTCGTCCAAGGCCTCGTCGCACAGGTTGGCCACCGTGGCCAGAGGAGTCTTGATATCGTGCGAAGCCAATTGAGCAAACTGCCGCAGTTCGTTATTGGCGTTCCAGTAGAGGTTGAGGGCCTGACGCATGTTTTGGGTCGACCGGTGAAAGAAAGCATCAAGCGTCAGTCCAATATCCAAAATCACTGCCCGTACGAGCGATTGGATCGCGTCGATGTGTGGCCGTAAATCATCGTCGCACTGGCTGCCCAACTGACTCAACCAATGCTGAAGATACTGATTATAAGCCCCGAGAAAGAACTGTGGCTCCACTCCCAGATTCGCATGGGCTTCTCCCACCTTATGGCGTTGGCTCACAAAATCGTCGCCCCATTGGGCATGCAGCAGCGAATCGAAGTGACGTTGCTGGAGTTCTTTGAGTCGGGCCACCAATTCGGCATTCTGGAAAAACTTGGCCGTTTCATCGAAATGCAACAGATGGCGATAAAACACCTCGGCAAATTCTTGCCTGGAATCGGCAAACGTGGTTTCCAGTTGCCGGAGCCGCTGGGCGTCTTCTTCCGACAGCTCCAAAAACGCCAGCCGATATTCGAGATCGACCTCCATTTCGCCAATTTCGACGGCCGGAACTTCATATTTCGGGAGTCGCTTTTCTGAACCCATTCAATCAAACTCTTCGTCTTTACCAAGGAACCGGTGACCTGAACCTGCCGGGTGGCAACTAATCTTATCCCCAGGCCACTCACAAAGAGTGTCTACGGTTGACGGCATCGGCTGCAAACCACTACCTTCAAACATGTTACAGTGAACCTTTAGGCTGCCAGCCCAGGCAGGACCAATCCGTTTTCCTGGTTTGAAAAGCGGATTAGCGCTGGTAGCCAGGAGAGCTGCAAAGTCATGCTTGGGAAGAATCAGCGACCGGTGGTCGAAGCGCGAAACAGCGAGGTTTTCCTGTTTCGCGAGCGGTCACCGACCGCTGTTTTTATAGAACCGTTGACTTTGCAATCCTCC